>JAYSPL010000124.1:0-7058 GCA_043722085.1 Candidatus Altimarinota bacterium
GCAGTACCTGCTTCGTCTTACCAAGAGTAACCTAGAGCAGATATGGTTTTTGTTGGAATTTTGTCAAGCGGAAATGTGGGTAGTGTGAGTGATTACAAAGAGCCAACTTGTTTTTACCTTTTTTTTAACTATACTCACTTCTATCAAATATCATACAGCAAAATGGACTATAAAAATCTCTCTCTCATCGAACTCTCCGACCTCATAAAAAGTGGAAAAACCACATCTGAAGAGATATATAACTATTTCTTCGAGCGTACCAAAAAATATAACTGAGAACTCAATGCATTCAATACACTTCCAGTGGAATCTCAAATGCCCCATTCAGATCATGCGCTTCCTATAGCCGTCAAGGATATATTCTGTGAGAAGGGAATTCGCACCACAGCCAGTTCAAAAATGCTCGAAAACTTTGTACCACCGTATGAATCAACCGTCACCGAAAAGATGAAGTCAGCCGGGTACGTGGCATTTGGAAAGACAAATATGGATGAGTTTGCGATGGGTTGAAGTGGAGAAAACTCAGCATTTGGGCCAACTCGCAATCCATGGGATACGACTCGTATTCCAGGAGGATCATCATCAGGATCCGCAGTTGCAGTAGCAGCTGGACTGGTCCCAGCAGCGCTCGGAACTGATACGGGAGGATCCATCAGGCAGCCCGCGAGTATGTGTGGAATCGTAGGGTTCAAGCCCAGTTATGGACGTAATTCTCGGTATGGAGTCATGGCTATGGCGTCATCACTCGATACTCCAGGATATTTTACTCGTACGGTCCGAGATGCAGCACTCCTCTACACGACTACGGCAGGATACGATCCTCGGGATGCTACGTCGTTGACAGAAGCGGTCAGAATCGATCCAGCTATTTGGGATAAAACAGACCTCAAGGGAGTACGAGTCGGAATTGCACGAGAATATTCAATCGAAGGTATTGACCCGGGAGTTCAGAAGACCATTGAGAGTGCGATAGAAAAAATCCGTGAATTATGAGCCGAAGTGATCGAAGTATCACTTCCACATACCGAATATGGAGTATCTGCATACTATACGATCTGTCCAGCAGAAGTCGCGTCCAATATGGCACGATATGATGGGATACGGTTTGGAAAACTTACCGGTACGGGTGGTGATATTGTAGAGAATCGCTCCGAATGACTCGGTGCCGAGATCCAACGTCGGTCCCTCATTGGATCCTATGTTCTCTCATCAGGATTCTATGACGCCTACTACAAAAAAGCAACGGCGGTCAGAGAACTTATCCGTCAGGACTTTTCGAGTGCGTTTACTCAAGTAGATGTGATTGTGACGCCAACCGCACCAACGGTTGCATGGAAAATAGGAGAAAAAGGAAATGATCCACTCGCACTCTACCTCGAAGATGTATTTACGATTCCAGCATCACTCGCAGGGATCCCAGGACTCACTATTCCTGTCGGATTTGCATCTCCAAAAGATGACTTGACTATAGAGCTGCCAGTAGGACTCCAGATTCTCGGTCCCGTGTTATGAGAAGAGAAGGTACTGATGGTAGGGAATGTGATCGAGATGGCAATGAAGAGTGTGGTTGGTAGCAAAAAACCGAAAATATTTTAATTTTGCTATTTTTGGATATAATACGATCCAATCATTATTACTCTATCTTATGCTCATTATATCTGATTTTTCTAAGACATTCACGAGGTCCGATATGCCAACCACCTGGTCAGTTTTTGCAAAAAGTAATATTTTGTGAGATGGCTATAATTCTGATAGAGATGATCTCTATACTCAATATGCTCATTTTGAAAAAGAAGGGAACCTAGAGATGACAGAAGAGTGGTTTGCTGAACATGCAGAATTATTTATCACATACGCTCTCACGCAAGAACAAATAGATCAACTTGTTATGGATGATCGATATTTTGCTCCACGAGATGGTGTGAGTGAATTCCTAGAATATATAGCACAAAATAACATATCACTCGTCATTGTGACATCTGGAATATCTCAGATGGTTATGACTTGGTTTCAAAAACGATTTAATTATATCCCTGATATCGTTTTTGGTACTGATCTCCTTATGACAGATGGTACGGTAACTGACGTTGATCCCGATTCCATCATCACTCCACTAGACAAGTCGATTGAGATCGAACTGGAAGATGAGAATGAATCAATTATCCTGATATGAGATAGTATTGAGGACACAAAAGTCATTCCATCAGCTAAAATATCTCTCGGATTCACCGATGAAGAGGGAGAATTCACAGTGAAACTCGGAAAAGAGGGAAGTATGGAGGATGTTATAGAATATTTGAAATAACTCACTTACATATGTATCTCCTTGCTCTTATTCCTGCATTTGTAATTGTCTATTTTCTATTTACCCATGGTTTTGACTACATTTTTTGCTACTCGGGCTTCTGGTATCTCGATGAGTCGATTTCAGTTTTTCTTTCTGTCATTATTACTCGCGACCTGATTTGGTGTAGTCAATGAACTCGCAGAATCTATTTTTCAGATAGGTTTTGGTATGACATTTGCTCCGAATATAGAGGATACCTGGTATGACCTCTGGGCGAATAGTATCGGCGCAATACTAGGATCGAGCATATTTACATTTCTTCTAGGACGTATGAAGCACTGAAAAATATCACTTTAATATCACTTATTTTATAAACTATGTGGAAAGAAACTGGAAAAATAAACATTCTCATAACAGGTCGCATCATAGAACTCTATGAAAAGGAATATGAAATTAAGGGAAAATTCAAAATGTTTGAAAATGCTCGAAGACCTCCAGGAGTTCGTCTTCTTTTTGAGAAGGACTGAAAAATTCTCCTGACAAAGGAGTATCGGAGTGAATATAAAGCTTTCGACTATCGACTTCCTGGTGGGAAGGTATTTGATACTCTTGCAAAGATGAAGGATTATACATGAGATATGATTGAAGCTGCAAAAACTGCCGCTATTATCGAAGCAAAAGAAGAATGTGGGATTACTGTAGGAGAAAATGATCTTGAGCTTCTTTCTGTATCTCATTGTGGTGCCACTATCGAATGGGATCTCTATTATTTTATTATTCGCGAATTTGTTTTGACAGATGAACAAGAACTTGGTGAAGATGAGTATATTACTTTTGATTGGTATACATATGAACAAATTGTTGATCTCGTTTCTCATTGATGCATTTCAGAAGACAGAACAAAAGGTATTTTATGGGAATATTTTCTCAAAAATAAAACATCATGAATATAACCCGCTGTACTTGGTGTGGGGACGATCCACTCTATGTCCGCTATCATGATGAAGAGTGGGGAGTTCCTGTACACGCGGACCGTATCCTTTTTGAATTTCTCACTCTCGAATGAGTCCAGGCATGACTCTCATGGATCACAGTGCTCCGAAAAAGGGAACGATATCGACATCATTTCCACGATTGGGATATCGATCGGATAGCAGAGATGACGGATGATGAAATGGAGGAGATATTGCTCGATCCAGGGATTATCCGCAATCGACTCAAAATATACTCAGTGAGAAAAAATGCAAGAATAGCCCTCGACATACAGAAAGAATTCGGAAGTCTCGACACATATCTGTGGAGTTCTATAGACTTCAAGACGATTGTGAATCATGGTGTATCCCTAACAGAATCTGATATTTCGATAAAAATCTCAAAAGACCTTAAACATCGAGGAATGTCATTCATTGGTTCTACGATTATCTATGCATTCATGCAAGCCATTGGAATGGTAGATGACCATCTAGAGACTTGTTTTCGATATAGAAAAAATCGATAAAGCACTCTAGGAATTTTCCCAGTAAAAAAACCTCTGATTTCTCAGAGGGTTTTTTCTAATGTTTAAGATTAGTATTGGCGAGCTGGACGCTCTTCACGAGGTTGAGCTTCGTTAACAGCGAGCTGTCGTCCTTCAACTTCCTTACCATTCATTGCTTCGATGACTGCAGCCATATCAGCTTCATCTACGTCAACGAAACAAAAACCTTTTTTACGACCTGTTTCGCGGTCAGTTGGCCAGAAAAAGTCTGCTACTGGAGCAACTTCTTCGAATAATGCACGGAGATCCTGTGCATCGATGCGGAAAGGAACATTTCCAACGAATAATCGTTTTGTACCTGCTGTACTCATAGAGAGAAAAAAGAGAAAATAAATGCCGGTTTTGATAACGCTCTTTCGGTCTATGGGACGCGGAGGAGGAAACATAATTCGACAGAACATATTCTATCTGGCTTTATAAAAAAAGCAAATCTCGATACTTTTCCATTGCTTTTCTCTTCTATATTGGTATTCTCTTGGTACTTTTATGTATACAGTATGATTAGGCACATTGGATTTATCATGGATGGAAACAGGCGATGGAGCAAGAATATCTCTAATATTGTTGCTTTCGGACATGAAAAATGAGCCAATAATATAGAGAATATACTCTCACTCTGCTTAGAAAAAGATATACGATACGTCAGCATGTGGGCGCTATCTAAAGAAAATATATGAGAGCGTTCTGCTATCGAAATTGCAGCCATATTCCAACTCTTCAGGGTTAAGATCCCAAAATTGATCAAAAAACTCCTCGAAAACTCTATACGTCTAGAGATCATCGGTGATCTGTGGCTCATACCGAGTGACGTACGAACCCTCCTTCTCGACGCCATAGAGAGAACTCGTGACGGTAAAAAAATGACCGCTATATTCGCAATCGCGTACAGTGGACAAGATGAGATTGTGAGATGAGTCAAACGAGCCTTAGCAGAGGGAATTGATCCAAGTAGCCTGAATGAAGCATCATTTTTGACGTATCTGGATACTGGGAAATATCCACCACCCGATCTGATTGTTCGAACTGGGGGCGCAATTCGACATTCTGGATTTTTTCTCTATCATTCTGCGTATTCGGAGTATTACTTTACCCCGACGCTCTGGCCTGATTTTTGAAAGGTTGATTTTGACTTGGCTCTGGACTTTTTTACGTCTTCCGCGCGAAATTTTGGTAAATAATATTTTCCTGTATGACAATAGATTCATGGCTTTCTGTATACCAAAAACGAGTAAATGATGCAATATCGCGATACTTCGCAAATAAGTATTCTTCTGTAATGGATTGAGTAGAGATTGATTTTATTGCGGCACTTCGATATGCCGTAGAATGAGGAGGCAAGCGACTACGTCCCATACTTGCGATGCTCGCATATGAACAAGTTACCAAAGAGCCTTGTTCTGATTTCATAATAGATGGACTGATTGGGATCGAATTTATGCACTGCTATACCCTTGTGCATGATGATCTTCCGTGTATGGACAATGATATTTTGCGTCGAGGAAAACCAACCGTCTGGAAAGCGTACGGAGAAACTATGGCCATCTTGGTAGGCGACGCACTTCAATCTATGTCTTTCGAACGACTCGCTTCACTTGGAAATATTCAGGTAATTACTGAGCTTGCCCATGCAATGGGGCATTGTTGAGTGGTACGGGGACAGGTCCGTGATACGATTGGAGATCAATCTGAATATGCTCTAGAAGATATTATGCGTCTCCATGATGAAAAAACATGAGGATTTATAGCATCTACTCTCATAATTGGTGCACGCTTGGCAAATGCTTCTGAGTGAGAGTGCGTCGATTTCAGAAACTATGGCATACTGCTTGGGCGTGCCTTCCAAATACGAGATGATATCCTCGATTATGAGGGAGATAGAGTACTCCTTGGCAAAACAATAGGAAAGGATATGATTCAAAAAAAATGACTCGTTTCACTCCTTGGTATAGAGAAAACAAAGTCACTTCTAGAAACAATAGACTCTCAGTTAGGCGAGTTTCTGAAACAATGCGACAGTGATCACTTTCAAGATATTACCAAATATATCATATATCGACAATCATAGAATATTGTCCTATCGACGATTCATCTGAAAGGCTTTCCATGTATTTTCGATGAGGGTAGCGACCGTCATCGGGCCGACTCCACCGGGAACTGGCGAAATGGCAGCAACGTAGTCCTTGAGATTCTCATAGTCAGCGTCACCATGAATCACTCCACCCACAAAAGTGGATCCAACATCGATGACGATAGAACGTTCTGTGACCATATCCCGTGTGAGGAGTCCTGG
The DNA here is from genome assembly GCA_043722085.1 of Candidatus Altimarinota bacterium. Taxonomy (GTDB): domain Bacteria; phylum Patescibacteriota; class Gracilibacteria; order BD1-5; family UBA2023; genus JABFSX01. The sequence goes on from JAYSPL010000124.1 coordinate 6,115, forward strand.
TTTTCCAGCGGCCACGATGATGATGTCTGCTTGTTTCGTGATCTGAGCGAGGTTTCGTGTACTGCTATTGCAACTGGTTACCGTTGCTCCAGCGTTGATGAGCATGAGTGCCATCGGCTTGCCTACAATATTGGAACGACCAATCACGGTCACATTCTGTCACTTGATGTCTATATGATAGTAGTCTAGCATCGTCATTATCCCCTTGGGTGTACAACTCCATAATCCTTCGTGTCCGAGAAACATATTTCCGATCTGTGCACGGGTAAATCCATCTACGTCTTTATGTTCATCGATACAATCGATTACGGCATATGGGTCAATATGTTTCGGAAGAGGGGATTGCACAATGATTCCATGAATTTTCTCGTTTTTCGATAGTTCTCGTACCGCATCTTCGAGTTCTTCTTGCGTAATAGTTACTTCATATCGGTAGAGTTCAAATCCCATTCCAACCTCCTGAGCTCGGCGGTCCTTCATACGGATATAGGCCATACTCGCAGGATTGTCACCGACAAGGACGACAGCGAGCATCGGTCTCTCATCGGTTGTAGAGTGAGTGATCTCATCACGGATATGGTCAAGGATGGTGGAGGCGACGAGTCGTCAGTCAAGGATGGTAGTCATGGCTCGGATTATAGCAAAAAATAAATAAAAGCAAAGAAAAAGCCCGACGTTGTCGGGCTTTTGGGACCATTCCCTTACAAACTCCTTTCACCTGCAAAATGCAGGGATTAGGAAATGGTGGAGGAGAGAATTAAGCGAAGTTGGTCTTTACAGACAACCCGCCGAGTGAACCAAATGACTTATTCAGCCATATGATACATTCCCGGGCAATTAGTTTTTTGGTAATCACTCACACTAACCGCAAAGAAGGAACTATACCGTAGTTCCTTCTTTTTCTTTTGTTTGGTTCCTGAGTTCCATGAGGATTATTTCATCAG
>JAYSPL010000125.1:0-16513 GCA_043722085.1 Candidatus Altimarinota bacterium
CAGTACCTGCTTCGTCTTACCAAGAGTAACCTAGAGCAGATATGGTTTTTGTTGGAATTTTGTCAAGCGGAAATGTGGGTAGTGTGAGTGATTACAAAATAATTAGAAATACTCAAACAGAGTATTTCCTTTTTTTTAATTTTGTCAAAACATATTTCACTAAATATTACTTTAGTCAATATATTCACCATTTTTTCACTGGATGAGATTTGATAAAGTGCTTTTTTTTCGTATAATCCAGCGGATTTTTTTGTACTAACCCATTCCTATGTTTTCTTTTATTACCAAGATATTCGGCGATCCATCAGAAAAACGAGTCCGCATCTACTACAAAGAACTCGAGCAAATCAAGAAAATTGAGTCAGAATATGCGAGTACTATCACCACTATAGAACAAGTTCAAGCGAAGACACACGAGTTCCAGAGTCGATTTACCGGACTCGATATACTGGATCCCACTGATCTGATTGAGGTACAAAAACGAATTTCCGAAACCAAGTATGAAGCATTTGCACTGCATCGGAGGACTTGTGAGATTATCTACGGTCAAAAATTCGACATTGGAAATAATCATATGGTGGAATGGAATATGATCCCGTATGATGTGCAACTTATTGGAGCGATGACGCTCAATGATGGAAATATTGCTGAAATGCGTACCGGAGAAGGGAAAACACTCGTAGCAACCATTGCCGCATATCTCAATGCACTCGTGGGTATCCCCGTTCATATCGTGACCGTCAATGACTACCTCGCGCGTCGTGACGCGAGTGAGATGAGTACTATATACAATGCGCTCGGTCTTTCGGTTGGAGTGGTTGCTCATGGTCAGGGATTTGAAGAAAAAAAAGCAGCCTACGCATCAAATATTGTCTACGCGACGAACAATGAGCTCGGATTTGACTACCTTCGTGACAATATGGCCTCACGAGTCGACAGGCGTGTGATGGGAACACGATGGTTTGCGATCATCGATGAAGTGGATTCTATTCTCGTAGATGAGGCTCGTACCCCACTCATTATCTCAGCTCCAGACGCCGAAGCGACGAATCAGTACGCTCGGTTTGCTGCCATGGCACGAGTTCTTCAGAGTGAGAATCACTATAAAATAGACGAAAAACAAAAAACGGCTACCCTGACAGAAGAAGGTATCGTGAAGATTGAAGAATTTATTGGAGTTGATAATATCTACGTCAGTCAACACTTCAATGATCTCCATCATATCGAGAATGCTCTCAAGGCGAGTGCCGTATACCACAAGGATATTGACTACCTTATCCGAGCGGATGAAGTGATGATTATCGATGAACATACTGGCCGCGTTCTCTCTGGTCGTCGATATTCTGATGGACTTCATCAGGCTATCGAAGCGAAGGAATGAGTCACTGTACAACAGGAATCACGGACACTGGCCTCAATCACCTTTCAGAATTATTTTAGACTGTACAAAAAACTCTCTGGAATGACTGGAACCGCCAAAACAGAAGAAGAAGAATTCTACAAGATCTACTCACTCGAAGTGATTCAGATACCGACGAATAAGCTGATCCGGCGAATCGATCGTGGAGATCTCCTATTTCGAAGTGAAAAAGGAAAATTTGACTATATCGTCAGATTGATCGACGCCCTTCATGCAAAGGGACAACCGATCCTTGTCGGTACCGTCAGTGTCGCAAAGAGCGAATATCTCTCGAGTCTCCTCACGCAAGCAGGAATCGAACATAATATACTCAATGCGAAGCAAGATTCTCGTGAAGCTGAGATCATTGCATCAGCGGGAGAATATGGAGCGATCACGATAGCAACCAATATGGCCGGTCGTGGAACGGATATCAAGATCGATGAGCGAGTACGCACCCTTGAAGGAACGGTAACGCTCGAATGAGCGGCTGGATGACAAGAATACACCCTCGGTGGACTCTTTGTTATCGGAACCGAAAAACACGAAACGCGTCGTATCGATAATCAACTGCGTGGGCGATCGGGTCGTCAAGGAGATCCTGGGCTTTCTCAATATATGATCTCTCCACAGGATGATATTATGCGTATTTTTGGTGGAAACAGACTGTTCTCTATACTGGCCAGTTTTGAGTCACATCCAGAAAATGATCCCCTCATTGAGTCAAAGGCACTCATGAGAAATATTACCACCATTCAAAAACAAGTAGAAGGTCGCAATTTTGATATACGTCGTCATATTCTCGAATATGATGATGTGCTCAACCAACACCGCCTCGCTATCTATGCGAGACGCAACCGCATCCTTGAGTGAGCGGATATCCATAGTGAAGTCGTTGACATGATCGAGAGTGAGTCAGAGCGCCTCGTTGGACTCACGAATACCGAGACAAGCTCTTCTATGATAGATCCAGATGCGATTATGAGTATTGCCCGTGAGGTCAATGATTTTAGTGAATCTGATATTGCCAAGATCGAAGATTTTGATATGGCGACAGATACTGAATCCCTTATTGAAACTACGAAAACCCTTCTTGCTGGAAAAATTGAAATACTGAGAAAAAGCGGAACCGAAGAGCAATTTGCTGAGTTTGAACGAAGATTGACCCTTGCTGGTATTGATGAACTCTGGATGCAGCATATTGATCGAATGGCACACCTCAGGGAAGAGGTGGCATTCGAAGGATATGCACAGAAAAATCCACTCATTGTATACAAAGAACGAGCCTATGATCATTTTGTGGCAATGATCCATACCATTGAACATCGCGTCGTAAAGTGACTGCTGACAGCACGAGCCGATGAATCGATTGATACCGTCAATCTTGAGGAGTCCCTCCTCACGAGTTACCTCGAAAACGCAGAAGCAACCCATGCAGAAAATACCGATCTCCTCACTGATGGATCGATTCCTCTCTCTATGATGCATCACCAACCGAGGTCACCAGTACACCAAGTTCGAGTAACAGATACCCTGAAAAAAGATGTATCACTTCCCTTGGTCGGAAGAAATGATCCGTGTCCTTGTGGAAGTGGAAAGAAATACAAACAATGTCATGGAAAATAAACTCTCTCTCTTGCGCTATATGCGAAAGGCTCATTCGTTATGCTATACCATCTAATTCATAAGTTGTTACCTATGTCCACATCTGATACATCATTTATAACGAAAGATCTCAAGGAGGTCAACTCGACGTTTTCAGAATTCATTACCTTTTTGCGTGATTTTATCGTCATCCTCCTTATTGTATTTTTTGTGCGGTCTTTCATTATTACTCCATTCCAAATCAATGGACAGTCGATGGAAGCAAGCTACCATCATAAGGAGTTTATACTGGTTGATAAGTTCTCATATCTTGATTTTGCTCAAGATATGGACGATCCAACTGATGGACCGATACTCACTTATCTGACGTCAATCTGGCAAAAAATCCCAATCCATACAGGAGATCCTGTTCGCGGTGATGTCGTTGTCATCAAGCCGCATGTCGATAAAACTCGAGAACACTACATCAAGCGAATCCTCGCACTTCCGGGTGATATTATCAAGTTTGAAAATGGACTCGTGATGATCCAAGTTGCAGGAAGTGATACATTTGTACAAATCAATGAGCCGTATCTCATGGCTTCCAACAGTGGACATACCTATCTTCCAGAATATATAGAAGGAAACCAATTCCTGGTTCCTCCTCATATGTATTGGGCTATGGGAGACAATAGGCAGAACTCGGCCGATAGCCGACAGTGTTTCCAGAATTGTTTCTGATTTCCCGTGAGTGCGCATTTCATCAAACGATCGAACGTCATCGGTCGAGTACTTCTCAATTTTGGATACTTTAACCTCTTTAGTGAAGATGGCCTATTCAGGTCAGGTAACTTCTCATGGACTCATAAGCCACGATTTTTGGCGCATCCACGAAGCGCGACCTATCCAGAACTCGGAAAATAAAAGATGTTTTTCCTTATAAATAAACCTTCAGGATTCACGAGCTTTGATGTGATACGAAAACTCAGAAAGATGACTGGAATCAAGAAGATGTGACATACTGGTACGCTTGATCCACTGGCTACGGGCTGTCTTTTGATTGCGACCGACAATAGTACCAAGCTCATATCAAGACTCGAAAATTGTAGCAAAACCTATATATTCACGGTAGATATCAGTATTACGAGTCCTTCATTGGATCTGGAGGGTGATATCACAACAGTACCTCTGGAATGAATGCATCCCCAGAGCAATGAAGACATAATAGTCTTTCTCGAGAATCAGACATCTCAGCTTCCACCCAAGTATTCAGCGATTCATATCTGAGGAAAACGAGCCTATGATCTCATCCGGAAATGAGTGGATTTTGATATAGCAGAGCGACCAATTACGGTAACTGCAGTGAGCATACTCGAGAAAAATCTCCCAAAGATTACTATACGACTCACGATATCAGCGGGCGGATACGTCAGATCATTCGCCCCAATTATTGCGGACTTCTTTGGAGTAGCTGGAGGTGGCTGTATCACGAGCCTGCATCGTGAGAGCATTGGGAATATTGACCTCAGTCAGGCTATGGGATTTGATAATCTAAATCTAAAGTGTACCATCCCGTATCCAATACTTTTTACTCATATATCTGAATATCATCTTGATACAAAATATAAGAAGGCACTTATCGATGGACTCATTATCAATATTGGAACGGTAGAAGAGCGTATTTCTGAGGAAGAAATCCTCATATATTGCGATGATATCTGTTCTCTTGGACATTGGACACAGGGAGGTATTGAAGTGATCCGAAACTACGTCTCGTAGCTTCACACAAAAATCGCACACCACCACTTGCTTTTTGTATATTTTTTGGTATTCTCAAGAGCGTTATGCTATATATACGAATCCTCATCATTCTTATTGCCTCAGTACTTACCCTCGTTGTAGAGACATCTTTTGCTTCGTCTGGATCAGGTAATACAGCAACCGGTAGTGCTAATGCACGAATAAAAGATATTGATAAAGTGGAAAAAGATACCAGTATAGCCATGAGTACAAATACTGAAGAAGAAAAAATAGAAGAGAGCAAGACTGAAAAAAATGCACAAAGAATCATTCTCGAAGTCTATAAAATGCAAGGAAATAAGATCCTCAAAGATATGGACACTAATATTGAGAAGGTAAATTCTGATCCAAAAATACGGATTGATATCTACTCAAGTATTCAAAAAACACTCGAACTTCGTAAGCAAAAAGTGACGAAATGAGAAATGAGTACAGAAAGCAAGGATATTCTCGTCTGATACATCGAATATATGATAAACGCTATAGAAAAAAAGAAAAAGAATCTCGAATAATATCTTGAAAAATCTCTCCATTGCAATATTAGAGATTTTTTTTATAATGATGCGTATATGTCAACTGAACTCACTATTTGGATCAAAAAGATCCTCATCCTCATAGCCATACTCGTTATGGGGTACTTACTCTATATGATAGAGTCGCTCATCCTCGTACTCGTGATATCAAGTTTTATAACGATACTGATCACTCCACTGATTGATCTCATGGAAAAGCGTCGCGTTCACGCGAGCTTCACCATCCTCGGCGTGTATCTGATCGTGATAATTATAGGGTCTATTGTCGCTAGCACGATTATACCGATCATTATTAGATACGTCAGTGAGACGGTAGCTACCGTCATCACTTGGGCAAATGAAGCACAATCGATCTACGCTAACCAAGGTATCAAGTGATTTGGACTGAGTCCGTATATTGAGAGATCCATACTGTTTCTTTTTAACGAGAACAATATCGATCAAACTCTCTCTTTTATACGAGATAATGCTGGGAGCATACAATCCGTAATAACCAAGCAACTCTCATCCCTGACGAGCGGTGGATTTTCCATTCTTTCGAGTGTTGGTGGTGTATTTTTTAACTGGATACTCATTGCCATTATGACATTTTCGATGGCACTCGAGCGACACAGTATTGGAAAATTCATACTCGACAATGTGCCAAATACGGTACAGTCGTATCTCTTAGAGCACTACAAAGAGATCCAAAAAACACTGAATGCTTGGATTAAGGCTATGCTCATACTGTCATTTAGTATCTTTTTTATTACGTATATCAGTCTGACTCTCGTTGAGATGGTATTCGGATTTGATACCGAAAGAACCTTTACACTGGCGCTTATTGGAGGAGTGATGGAGTTTATTCCGTATATTGGACCAATTATAGCGCTCATCCCAGCGCTCATAATTGGTCTTGGAATCTCTTGGAAAGCTGCGCTCATAATAACAATTCTCTATATTATCATACAGCAAATCGAAAACAATTTTCTGGTTCCATTTGTGATGAGTAGATCTCTCGATCTCTCGCCATTTCTGATATTTGTCGTGATGATCGCAGGAGCTACCCTGGGATGAATCCTAGGTGTGATTCTCGCGGTTCCTATTGCGGCAATTGGTCGAGTCATCTATATGAGTTATCGCAACGAGAAGCCCGTAACCAAGGAGCCACTCCTATCCATGCCAAAAACACGAACCACATCGAAAAAAGTATAAAATATTTTGACAAAGTTATCGAAAAAAATACTATAACAATATATTCCATATATGCACACAATCCTTAACTCTACATTCTTCTATTTCTGCTTCTTTCAGTCGATACTGAAGGGTAGATGTATGTAGTTTGAATTATTTCAGAATATATAAACCTCTCCTTCAGTGCAAACTGGGGGAGTTTTATATTTAGTAAGTTTTAATAGTATGTTTCTCAATTCTACTAGTGCCTGACAAGATTGATTGCCTAGAATCCCGCCTCCAACCGCTACGCCCCCCATACAACAAGATCCACTCATACTTTCTCATATTGAACCCCGAGAACAACGTATACGAATCAGAGCGCTTTGAGTGGCAGATCTAGTTCACTTCCATAATACTCTTATAGGAGAGATTTTAGGAAGAGGAAGAATTGCTGAGACTGAAAGAGGCATCCTTCTCGCTCTGTGACAAGAATGAACTGATAAGTGATGATTCTTTTTTTGAAAAATCCAAGAAGTAGGATGAGTACATAGAATTCCGCACACTGACTGAATGGCTCGATTCAATTTGCTCACCGGAAATACGGAATCCTTGTCAGGAGAATCTAGACTTCAACTATGGGGACTATCTCAAGATAATGCTACACCAGTAGCTGCGCTTCCACTTCCATAAGAATCTTCTCGATGACCTTGCGATCATTCCATATTATGGACCCTTTTTGGGTTACCTGTACTGTCTCAGCACCCTTCCCTGCGACAATCAGAACATCACCAGGCCTCAGCATAATAAGGGCGGTGCGTATCGCATCTTCGCGGGAAGGAATGATCCAGAATCCGTCTCATTCCAGGCGGGATATTCCCTCAGTCACATCACGAATAATACGAAGTGAATCTTCGGTATAGGTGTCATCGTCCGTCAGAATGATAATATCTGATAGGGTATCGACAACCTTCCCCATCTTGGGCCTCTTGGTGCGATCTCGATCACCAGTAGCACCGAATACGGTGATGATTCTCTTGGTCGTCTGAATCTGCCTGAGGGTTTCGAGAACGCTCCTGAGGGATTCCTCTGTATGAGCATAGTCGACGTATATCTTGGCTCCACGAGTATTAGATACTTCTTCGAGACGACCCGGTACGCAGGCAAATTCACTGATCAATGACTGAATCGTAGGAATATCTATCTTCTGAGACATCAGGATGGCGACCGCACAGAGGATATTCGAAATGTTAAAATTACCCGGAAGTTTGGAAGTAAGATGAAACACATTGGAAGGAATTCGCACATCAAATTCAGTTGTAAAATCAGTATTCGTAACATTTTCAGCTCGAATCTGAGCAGATGGAGAAAATCCTACGGTATAGAGATTATCCACCACAATATCTCGAGCGAGAAAACGATCCGAATACTCACTATCGATATTGACCACTCCAATTTTTCGAATTCATTTACGGATGCCATTTTTATACAGATTTCGAAAGAGTTGCAACTTGGTATCGACGTAGTTGTCCATCGTCTTATGGAGATCGAGATGATCTTGCGCAATATTGGTGAGGACGGCTGCATCATACCGGAGACCATGAACTCGGTGGTAATAGAGTGCATGTGAAGAGGTTTCAATAACCGCATATTCACATCCAGCATCTCGAGCTTCACGGAGCCAATTCCAGAGAAAAAATGGAGATGGGGTTGTCATTTTCATATTATTATCCTCGATTTCTCCATTGATCGAGATATTCACGGTCGAGAACATGGCCACTTTTTTTCCAGCTTTTTGGAGTCATTTTGCAATAAGATTGGTGGTAGTGGTCTTCCCCTTTGTTCCAGTAACTCATATAATGATCATATCTCGATCTGGATTTCCGGATAGCCAAAAGGCTAGAACACCCCGGATATAGTGATATGTGATTCTGATTGGTGAATCAAGGGCAATGAGTTTTCGGAGAAATGTGAGCATATCGTGGAGAATAAAAAAGGCCCTTGAATTTTATGAAAAAATGGGTATTATTCAAATGAATTTTCTTTTTTCTCTCGACAAATATATGCCAAAGCTTACCATCGAAACTGGAGATGACAATGAGATTCTCCGAAGCGTCTCTAACACTATCAAGCCCGCTGAACTCAAACAGTATCGGGCACTTGCTGAGAGCATGGTAAAGTATATCAAAAATCCAGATAATGGTGGAGTGGGACTCGCGGCTCCGCAGGTTGGCGTCAATAAGCGACTCATCGTAGTATCGCTCATGACGGATTATGATGATGAAAACTATCGAACCATTGCTATGGTCAACCCAGAGATTATCGAGCACTCAGAAGAGAAGATCAAGAATGAAGAGTGATGCCTCTCGGTTCCATGAGAGTCGGGTGATGTAGCGAGATGGGACTGGGTCAAGGTATCGTTCATTGATCCAGAAGGACGAAAATATGCCATGAGGCTCGAGAACCTTGCAGCACGGATCCTCCAACACGAGATCGATCATCTTGATGGAGTCCTCTTCACTGACAAGGCGGAGAACCTCGAAATCCACACGGATACAGAATAGACATACAGCATTATTTGGCTGGTCTGGTTTGACTGATGGATGATGTCATATGCAATGAAGATATGATGGTAGCAGTATACCACTTGAATCTGAGTGTTCCAATTGAACACTAAAACTTGGGAATATTGATCTACATATTTTTCTCCACATTGGCGAGAAGCATCCTCTTATCTCCGGCGTATCTCATATTTTCAAGGGCTCGAATCAGTTTTTCAAACATCATAAATTGATCAACCTTTTCAAAAATAAAGGCATTTCCTTCGAATTTCATAGGATCAAATTCCGAAAATATGCCCTGGTATGCCACAGTCATTGGAATCACTGGAACGACTCGATTTTGAGAAAGCTCCGCTATAGGAAGTGAGTCATCCAGAAAATCAGAAATCCAGATATCAGATCCTGATATGCTCATCTCATTGGTATCAGTGATTAATGTTATCCCAATGGCCATACACGCAGTCTGAAAAAATGAAAGAATCTGAGGATCCCGAATATAGGAAAGTACAATGGCCCGTGTTGATTTTGGTGCCGCAAGGTGACGAAGCAGAGCTGATCTCGCTTCTTCTTTTTGATTTTTTGTATTGGTAGGCATATTTATTTTGGCTGATGTATGAATATACAATAGCATATTTTTCTCAAAAAAGCCAAAAAATATTGGGTAAATAATATTGACAAGAATATAGTATCAATTTTTAGTAAGAAAAATTGGATTTTTTGGAATTTTTCGATATAAATGGGCCAATGAATACATATTGGTCTGATCTTGCATCTCGTGGACCCATTTCTGCTCTCGCTCCCATGGATGGATATGGTGATAGTCCATACCGACAAATTGTGAAAAAAATTGCACCAGGTACGGTGGTGTTTTCTGAATTTTATTCAGCGGATGGGCTGGTACACTCCAAGGAGCTCCAGAGGCGAGCTCTGAGCCATGATCCGAGCGAATACCCACTCATTATTCAGATCTTTGGCAAAGATCCCGTCATGTTCTCGGAAGCTGCGAAGATCATCGAATGATACGGAATTACGGGGATTGATATCAATATGGGATGCCCAGCAAAGAAAGTGGTAAAAAGTGGACACGGATCTTCACTCATGATCAATCGAGATACCGCATTCAAAATCGTAGAAGAGATGGCAAAGGCAGTAAAAATACCTATTTCCGTCAAAACTCGACTCGGATGGGAAAATCATACACTCCTTACCGAATTTGCACAATGATTGGAAGGCGCTTGAGCGAGTCTTATTTCGGTACATGGTCGTACGTACAAGCAGGCTTTTACTGGGAAGGCTGATCTCACGGGTATCTATGAACTCAAGCAACACGTAAAAATCCCGATTATCTGTAATGGAGATGTGATGGGATATGAAGATGGTGTCACCAAAATGATCCATCCAGAATGACTCAAGAATCTCGATGGTTTTATGATTGGACGCGCCTCGTTTGGGAATCCTTGGTGTTTTTTACCGGGTCGCTATGAGCCAACCCTCGGTGAAATCCTCGATATCATGAGAGAGCATGGGGCTCTTCTCTGGAAGTGCAAGGAACGCAAGGGTATGATGGAAGCTCGAAAGCACCTAGTACAATACCTCCATGGATTTCCTGGGGTAAAAGAATTCAGGTCTGCACTCGTGCACGTCGAATCACCCGAAGATATCTACCAGATACTCGATCAGATCAGAACGAATCACGCCACACTGCTTGGGCAGAAGATATCTAGTTATACGACAGAGAGTCAGATGCTGACTTGGGATTGCCCTATTGATTAGTCTTCAGTGCTCTTCTTGAGTTCCACCGTGCCAGTTACACGATCGATAATCACTGATTGCTCGAACCCACCATATCAAGCAGTAATTTTCAGAGTACGGATGGTTACTGGAGCGGTAAATGCAATCGGTCATGAAGCATTGTTTGCTGTAATCGTGATATCTGAATTAGGATTGATCGTGATGGTCGCATCGGTAGCGCCCGAATAATCCCATGAATACGTATTCCCAACGAGTCCTCCTGATGAAATGGCAATATTGGTCACCATATAGTTTTTATCATTATCAAAAAAAGGCGTCAACTGGGCTGTTTCCGTACCAGTACTACTCGTGCCGTACTTATAGGTCGTAGTGATTCCAGTATTGGATACCGTGATAACCCGCTGAGAAGTAATAACCAGTCATCCACCCGTATATACTCCCCTTCCGATGATCATATTATTTCGGGCATTTCTGATGGTATCAAAGATGGAATTAGCAAGGCGTTCCGCATTGGTTTGATTGATACGAACATCTCACGTGAGGTATCCAGACGCAACGGCAAATATCCCAATCAGAGACAAAACAATGATGATTTCTAGGAGAGTAAATCCTTTTTTATAGTAAGTCATAGTAAGCAATATTGTAATATAATGAATTGATATCTGCTACTAGTAGAGTTTCGATGCCTGGGGGAATGTCGTGTGTGGGAATATCATGGGATGGGTAGCACAATACTTGTGGAAATGGATATTCATCCAGGCTGATGGAAGAATATGCGTAATTGTATCCTGTTGAAGGTGACTCCATATCCACCGGATATAGAACCACTTAATAAAGGCTACGACAATAGGAGGGAATCATGTATGTTTGGGTAACCAATCACCCAGATTGGGGCTCTTTGGGATGTCCGCCTCACTATAGACCTGGCTCGGCCTCAGAGTAATGAGTCCAAGATCATGGTGTGTTATATACGTCTTATGGTGCGATTCTGAAACAACTCGTACCCCGTGAGGTCCAATATATCGGAGTATAGAGTGCATCCAGATGAGGTCTGGATTCGATGCACGGATACATCTCCATACTGCCACACCTCTCCAAAAGGCAAGCGGTGCCGTGATCATGAGTCCAATTCGGATATATCGATTCGTAGATCAGGTATACCCATATACTGCTACGGTTTTTCATAATGATCGTAACACTCGGACGAGTTCATGAAAGTACTGCTCCGCTCATCCAACCGGATCTAGATAATCATTGATCATGAGAATAGAGTCAATTCACTCGGTGAGTTTTTTGAGTGTTGCTACCCAACGCTCATAGGAAAAATTGGAAATATCAAGAATCGGAAAAGTCCCCCTATCAACAATCTCAAAAAATGAGGATACTGGATCTGCCCTATCAAGAGAAAGTGATGGATGGATAAAATCAGAGAGTCCTCCCTGAGAAAATCCACAGACCCCAACTCCACGCGTGAGTGTTTCGAGTGCGACGAGTCCAAATGTTTCCAAAAATAAAGATGGCATAAGAACGAGATCTACTTGTTCGAGTACAGCAACAAGATATCCTCTATCAAGATATCCATAGACCTTCATATTTGGATGTTGTATCCCTTGAAATATTTCAAGATAGGAGCCATCACCGCATATGTGCCAGAAAATATTTCTCTCCTCCAAAATAGAACGCTTGATAGAGTCGATTACCATCTCGATTCCCTTTTCTTTCTCGAGGCGGCCAATATAGGCGATATGAATTTGTTTATTTTTTTGCATGGTTTGTATAGGCGAGAAATAGTCCTACCAGACAAAATAAAGAGAGCGAGACAACACTCGATTCGAATATATGTAAAAAGAGGTTCATAGTTCCCACGCCAGCGAAAAGGGCTCCAAGAATGGGATGGATCATCATCAGTACCACAAAGAATGAGAGCATTATACCGAGAAATAGTATCCCACCCACATATCCTCCTTCGATAAATTGTTGGATATACCAACTTTCAGGAATATAATAAGTATCGAGCTCGATCTTTTCATCAACACTCTTGTTCGATAGATCTACCACATAGCGATAGGCTGGACCAGCACTACCGAGTCATTGTCCAAATGGATGTGCCATAACTCGCTTGATCCCCATAATCATACGATCAGAGTGTCACTGTGTGGAGCCAGCTCGACCGACTATAGCGAGTGCCTTATCATAGTAGAGGATACCGATGGATAAAGCGAATAGGACGAGTATCAGAAAGACTGAGATTAATTCCATCCTATAGAGGTGCCATAGAGACTTGAGGCTCAGTGCGAGAACCAGAGTATACGCAGCCACCATCCCAATCAGTGCACTTCGCGAATACGTATAAAACACCATCCCAAAGAGTCCAATAAGAATAATCGCTATAACAAAATACCAATTTCGGCGAAATCTCACGAAATAGGCAAATATACCACTAAATATAATGAGAAAGGCCCCCATCGCATTGGGATTATCAAGAATTCATTGAAACCTTCTGACGTTCGCACCATCAATCCCATGAAAAATCGGAGGAGCTCCGCCGAAATCCCAGGCGGAAGGGTTTCCAGAATAGCCAAAATACAGGAGAATGTCCTCATGAAGTGGCCACTTGAGGAGTCCACTGATGAAGAGCATACTTCAGGCCGAGTAGAGAAACAACTTGAGATAGTATGAGATGGGCTTTTCAAGGAGTGGAAATCCGTGGTAGGCTATCAGAAACGTCAACAGAAAAGAAAAATCATACCGTCCGCCATACACCATACCCTGGAGGCCAGTAGTAAAAATAGTAATTCCGGTAAATACCAGTATGTACGTCAGGATCAAGAGATCAATCTTCGTAAGATTAATGGTGTATTTTTTATCTCCAAAATAACTCTTGATATAGGTATACAGAAGTGCGAGCCCTGCGATCACGAGTACGGCTTCTTTGATAAAAGAAGCTCCAGAAATACCGAGCTTATGAACAAAAAAGACTGATATAAATGAAGAAAATGGGATAAAAACCAGAAAAAAACGTATGGCAATATCAAAAATAGAAACACTCGAAATACGAGATAGCAAGGATCAGGCGAGTTTTTTGGGTACCATAGAAAATAGAAAAAAGTCTTGCGAATAATAAGGATTTTTATAGAATATGCAAGCAATAACCCTTATTATTATGATATCAGACCAACACCTTACTCAACTCAAATGAACCCTCAGAAAACCACACGTGAACTCAACTTGTATTGGTTGTAGTGCATGTACAGCCATTTCTGGAGAGGTATTTGAATTCGACCAGGATGGACTCTCTTGTGTCAAAACACTTCCCTCGTATGAGAATCAGGATGTCGATGACTCGATTTCTGCCTGTCCGGTCAATGCCATAAGTTGGCAAGAGGCTCTCGAAACAGGAGAATATACCAACGGTGTCACTGAACACACTGATGTGAAATAGAAAATACCTCCGAAAATCGGAGGTATTTTTTTAGAATGTAACTCGTCGTTTTGTATTGAGAATATCTGAAAGGTTTTGTGGCTTGTATTCCATATGACGAGAGATGGAAAGGAGAATCCCAATCCCGATCATCAGAGAAAAGAGAGATGAGCCTCCATAGCTCACGAATGGGAGCGTCACTCCGGTGAGGGGAACAATATTGAGATTGACTCCTATATTGATCGAAGCCTGGACCAGAATCCATATCGTAATACCGAGTGCGAGATTACGGGCAAATGGATCTTTTACCGACCTTGCAATCAGAAATCCCCGATACGTGATCAATAAATATATAATCACGAGTATGAATGCCCCGAGGAATCAGAGTTCCTCGACGATTACTGAGAAGATGAAGTCTCATTGCACTTCAGGGAGGTACCCAAATTTCTGGATAGACTTTCCAAATCCGAGCCCAAAGAATCAGCCTGATCCAATCGCTATGAGTCATTGTTTCATCTGGTAATCCTTGTGTGCCACATCTCGATTATTGGTTTCTACAATATCATGACTACTTCTGAAAAAGTTATCAATTCGTTGGCTGATATATCCAACTCCGGTTTTTGGCACCACCTTCCCTATTGCATAGACTCACATCGCACCAACAAGCGCCATTATAATCGCAAGTATTATAAATCTGATATTTCCTCATCCCGTAAAATAGAGTGCAATCGTTACTGGGGCTAGAATGAGTATAGAACCAAAATCAGGCTGAAAAATCAATAAGAGAAACACCAGTCCAACGTAGAAAAAATAGGGAATAAATCCCATATAGGTATCCGCGATCATGGTTCTTCTTTTTTTCAGAAAATAAGCGAGCATAATGATCAGTGCAATCTTCATGAACTCGACCGGCTGAATAGAAGGAAGTCACGGGATATTAATCCATCATTTAGCGCCATTGAGCTCTGTTCCGATGACGAATACGAGTGAGAGAAGGACGAGTCCTGCTACAAAGATATGACGAGCATATTTTTCAAAGAAATGGTATGGAATCTTGGAACATACCACCATAATAAATATACCCATCAGTACGTTAAATATCGTACGAAGGAGATAAAAATAATTCTGCGTCTCACCGAGCGCCCCTGAGGCTACCATTCGTGAGGTAACCTTGAATGACGAATATACACTCACCGAGCTAATCATAACCATTCCGAATATCACAAGTGCAAGAATCAGGAATACGAGAGTGGTATCAATACTTTTTTTCTGCATACAGTAGGGTGTCAAAAAAACCGAGAACTACTCTCGGTTTAAAGAAGATAAGTTAGGCTCTTTTTCGGAAAAGGAGAAGTCCAAATGCGGATAATCCTGCCAGGAGTATCAATATAACGGTAGGAGCTCCTGTCTGTGGAAGTGCCCCAGTATCTTGTGGAATATTCCCAACAGTTCTAGTAGCAACGGTCGGCTTTATGAGTGCTGGTTTTGGAACAACCGTGGTCACACCAGTAGCAACAATGACGGCACTTGGATTTGGAGGGGCATTGAGAGTGATGCCAGTAAGTGTAGTAGGAGCCGTGAATTCCCTGATAGAGTCAACTCCGGCCTTGATCGTCATATCAGTACTCGAAAGTGCTGATGTGATGGTTATCACATAGGAGGCACCAGGCGCAAGTGCCATCGCTGTCATAATAGTTGCTATAGACTCAGTCGTGGAACCAGTAATAGAGGATACTTTGATACTCTCATTCGTCGCCTGATCGATAATTCGAACTCGAATAGAATCAACACGAATTGACTGATTAAATGTGAGAGTTATAGTCCTTGCATCGGTTGCTATAACCGTATCGAGCAAGAGGGGCGTAGGAGTCACTGCAGCAGTCGAAGTAGTAGGAGTTGTTGTTGTTGTTGTTGTTGTGGTAGCAGCCTCAGTAAATAGAGCCGAACCAAATACAGTCATGAAAATTGCGAGTGAAGCAATGAGGGAAAGTCTTGACATGAAGTGAAAAAAGTGAAAGAGTAGATTACTCCACAAGTGTAGTAAAAATACGGATAAAGGCAAGGAAAAGTCCTCTATCAAAATACGTTTTTCTATTGTATAATTATATTTATACTACATAGTATATAATTTCGATATATATTTGTGGTATGGTATTACCAATTTTGTATGTGTAGAAAAGTATATTACCTGCACATACACCTACTCTACTCTACTCTACTCTACTCTACTCTACTCTACCCCACCTCACCTCACCTCACCTCACCTCACCTCACCTCACCTCACCTCACCTCACCTCACCTCACCTCACCT
>JAYSPL010000126.1:0-47713 GCA_043722085.1 Candidatus Altimarinota bacterium
TAGAACAAAGGAGATGTATCTGAGAAAATTAGTGGCTAAATTCTGTATTACTAAACTGGAATTTTAGAGGATATTTTTCCCACTGGGAAGAAAGGAGCCTAAAAAACTTGCAAAACAAAATATTTCTATATAATCCGTCTATTCAGATTTCAGGAGCGCCCTCAAGTCTAAGTTCTACACTCTAAGATCTCATTATTATGGCAAAAGGTAAATGTACATACCAAGTTGGTAAGGCAGCAGAAGGTGGACGAACTGATTACGTATACGCCGTAAACAAGAAAAATCTTCCTGCAGGAGAAAAACTCAAGCTTCGCAAGTATGACAAGCAACTTCGCAAGCACGTTCTCTACACATTCAAGGATGTGAAATAATCCACAAGTATTCTCAAGTAAAAATACCTAGATTTTCTAGGTATTTTTTATTCTCTTGTGAGATGGAGCTCGTATTCAGGAATCGATGAGAGAAAATCAGTCACCTCACTTCTCTTGGTACTCTGGAGTCCATCATAGTATTCCTGGAGGGTGATGAGTCTCGCATCGAGAAAGGCCCGCTCTGAGTGCGATAGTATTACGCGTGTGATCTCTTCGTATTTCATATTGTATTGAAGGAGTTTTCGGACAAGCTTTTCGCTCACTTCTGTATCATTCGTCTCACCGAAAATTTCCGTGAGTTTTTGAGATGTTTTTGTAGTTTTTTTTGTCATGCGTATTGTTAGGACTCCTTGCATAGATATATCCTATCAGACATCGTTTTTTTTCGCAAATTATTTTCCTTGCCAACACCGTATTTTTACTATAAAAAAGTTTTATTTTATGCATAACACTTTAGTACTCTGAAAAGGGTATTTGTTATATTTTCTATGGTTCTCAAATTTTGATTTGATTTCTTTTGCCTTTTATCTATACTCACGTGGCATTTTTTATATGCATTTTATTTTCCTTCTTTTTACTGGTCATAAAAAGATACTTAACCCACAGGAACTATGAGACAATACGAACTCATGATGATACTTGATTCCAGTCTCGCAGACTCTGATCGAGATATTCTCATTACAGAAATCGAAACCGAAATCAAGGCTACTGGCGCAACAATTGCCACGGCCGATCATCCAGGTGAGCGACAGCTCGCATACCACATTCACGGTTCAAAGACAGGATTCTATCTCTTATACACGCTCGATCGCGTGAGTGGAGATTGGATTCATATCACGAACACTTTCAATATTAAAACCAGCATTTGGAGGTTTATGTTCTCAAGAATTGATGAATAATCTCTTAATTATTGGCATATGCGTACGATCAACAAGGTGATACTCATTGGTAATATTACCAAAGATCCATTTATAAAGACAACTACCGCCGACAAAAAAATCGCAACCTTTACGGTTGCAACCAATCGTTACTATAAGAGTGCTACGGGAGAATCTCTTTCTGATGCCGAATATACAAATTGTGTCGCTTGGGGATCACTCGCTGAACGATCTGAGCAATTCCTTACCAAGGGTAAACTCGTCTACGTCGAAGGGCACCTCAAGACTCGCATCATCGATCGTGAGGATGGAACGAAGCTCTACAAGACAGAAGTGGTAGTCGATCAGTTGATATTTCTCTCCAAAAGAGAGGACTTCGCTGAACCGGGTTCAGATGTTTCTGATGCTGCCAATTTTGATGACTTCTCCGATCTCGCAAATTAAAAAAATCTAATTCCTAATCCCTAACCCAATGACTACTTCCAAGAAAAAGAAAGTGTGTCCTATTGATGAAGCCGGTGTCACTCACATCGACTACAAAGATACGACATTCCTCAAAAAATTCCTGACAAAGTTCAATCGAATTATTCCTCGCTACTATTCTGGTACTAGTCTTCGAAATCAGAAGCAGCTCGCAGTTGCCGTTAAACGAGCTCGGTATATGGCGCTCCTTCCATATGTACTAGAGGTACGCGTATCGTCAGCGCCTACAACTCCAAGTACAGTATCCGCGCCTGTTGAGTCGAATGCAAGTACTGCCGCTGTGTAGTATTTCCCGCCAAATTCTGTCTGGTCCACGGAATCTCCTGGTTTCGGTTATCGCTTTAAATACAAAAATCACTCTTTTATAAAAAAGAGTGATTTTTTTGACAAAAGAATGAAGTTTTGCTATGATGCCTACGTCACATTTATTTTTTCATTTATTTTCTATGACAACTATTTCAAAAGGATTCTATTCGCTCATTGGACTTGCTGTAACTACTTCCGCTGCACTTGCAGGACCATTCGATGGTAAGCCAGTAACTATCAGTGGTACCTCTACAAATTCTGCAGAAGTAGCCGCACAGAATCTTGTAGATCGTGCTCTCATGTTTCTGAGTATTGTAGCGGTAGGATATGGTATTTGGGGAGGTTTTCAGATTATCACAGCGGGTGGTGATGAAGAAAAAGTCAAAAAAGGCCGTACAATCCTCATTCAAGTCGTTATCGGTATTATCGTTATCTGGCTCGCAGGTTCAATCGTAAAATGGGTTGTTGGCCTTGTTGTTGGTGCATAATTTACTTTCTTTGAAAAATTCCCGAAATTCGGGAATTTTTTTGTTTTTTTTCAGTTTTTTCGTAGAATTCTTACGGTCTATCAGTCTCTAAACTCTAAGCACTCAACTATGCCCTACGATCACACTTCTGTAGAAAAAAAATGGCAAAAATTCTGGGATGAAAATAAAACATTCAAAACGGAAAACTTAACCCAGAAACCCAAAAAATATATCCTTGATATGTTCCCCTATCCGAGTGGCGCAGGCCTGCATGTGGGTCATCCAAAATGATATACCGCGACGGATATCGTCTCTCGCTACTACCATGCGACGGGGCGCAATGTCCTTCATACGATGGGGTTTGATGCCTTTGGGCTTCCAGCCGAGAACTACGCGATTAAGACTGGAACGCATCCCGCTATCACGACGGCTGAGAATATTGGCGTCTTTACTGATCAGCTGAAGTGACTGGGATTTTCCTATGATTGGGATCGAATGGTGGACACTACGGATCCAGAATATTATAAGTGGACGCAGTGGATATTCCTGGAGTTATTCAAAAAATGACTCGCCTATGAACAGGATCTCCCGATCAACTATTGTCCTCATGATAAGACAGGACTCGCCAATGAAGAGGTGATCAATGGTTGTTGTGAGCGTTGTGGGACTCGAGTCGAGCGTCGTGCGATCAGGCAGTGGGTATTGCGTATCACGGAATATGCAGATCGGCTCCTCTCTGACATGGATACGCTTGATTGGCCAGAATGAATCAAAGAAATGCAGAGAAATTGGATTGGACGCAGTGAAGGATGTGAATTTGATATGAAAAAATCTGATGACGAAAGGATATGTATTTCTGTCTACACGACCCGTGTTGATACCGTGTTTGGTATGACGTACGCCGTACTCGCGCCCGATCATCCTCAGGTTCAGGATTTTATCACAACAGAACAAAAGGTTGCTTGTGAGGCATATATTGAAATGGCAAAAGGGGAATCTGATCAGGATCGTACCAATGAAGGGAAGGAGAAGACAGGGGTATTTACAGGCTCATATGTAATCAATCCATATAACTGAGAATCTGTTCCACTCTGGATTGCTGACTATGTTCTGGGTTCATATGGAACCGGTGCCGTGATGGCGGTTCCAGCCCATGATGAGCGAGATTTTGAGTTTGCGAAGAAGTATAATCTTCGATCACCAATGGTAATTGCTCATATATGAATGCCTTCGGATAATATCTTAAAATTAAATGATATTTGAATAGTACATGATTCCAATGATTCCAATGATTCCAATGATTCAAGTATTGCATTAGGATGGTTTAATATTGAAGAATTATTTACAGAAGATTGAATCTTATTTTGAATGCATGAATATCATTGAATTTCATCCGCTGAGGCTCGTCAAATATTTACACAAAAAGCCGAATCCGAAGGTTTTGGTCGTAAGAAAATCAATTATAAGCTCAGGGATTGGCTCTTTTCTCGTCAGCGGTATTGGGGCGAGCCGATTCCACTCATACATATTACGCATGAAGATTTTGCGAAGCTTCCATGTCTAGGGGAATATAAGAGTATTCCATACCTCACTCTTTGAGGGAAGTCTACACCAAGAACAAATGAGAATATTAAGTATTTTGATCCAGTAAATGCTATTGTGAAACACTGGTCAAATGATTCTTATATTGTTCTCACATTCAAAAATGGTGAAAAATGACTCGTCTGAGGTTCTGTCGAGAGTGGTGAGACTCGTGAAGAGGCAATTGTTCGAGAAGTACAGGAAGAAACAGGATACAAAAATATCAAAATCGAAAAATTAGTTATTCCAGAAATATATAGTCGATGATATAAGGAACGTAAAGATCTCGAAGAAGAAGCTCGTGAGTCTATCTATTTTGTTCAGATATTGAATAGTGAAAAAGTGAAATCTTTTATTGAGGAGTGAATAGTTTCTGTTGATTGGATTATTTGAGATGAGGTGGAAAATACAATAACACTCGACCATCATAAATTCTATTGGAACTTTTTCTATAAAGCACCCTTTTCATATCGTGTGAAGAGAAAAAATATAGAATATCTCTATAGAGATGGAGTAGAATTTTCTCAAGTATTCGACGGGCTTACCGGAAAAATCATCATTGACTCTCGTCTTCCTCTGACACTTCCACAAGTTGAAAAGTATGAACCACTTGGTGACGGACTGTCTCCACTTGCTGGTGTCAGCGATTGGGTCAATGTACAACTTGCGGACAATCTTGTCGGAAAGCGTGAAACCAATACGATGCCGCAATGGGGCGGAAGCTGTTGGTACTATCTTCGTTATATGGATCCTAAAAATCCTGATGCGCTTGCCAGTCCAGAAGCACTTGCGTATTGGGGAATGGTAGATGAATATGTCGGTGGTGCAGAGCATGCAGTACTGCATCTTCTTTACGCTCGTTTTTGGCACAAGGTACTCTATGATATTGGCGTGGTTCCACATGCTGAGCCGTTCCAGAAACTCACCAATGTTGGGATGATTCTCGCGTACGCGTATGAACGATGAGATGGGGGACTTGTTGCGGTAGATCTCGTTGAGGAACGTGATGGGAAATTCATTGAAAAAGAAACTGGAAAAGAGGTCAAGCAAGTAGTGGCCAAGATGAGCAAATCCCTCAAGAATGTTGTCAATCCCAATGATATAATTCGGGAGTATTGAGCTGATACGCTCCGCCTCTACGAGATGAGTATGTCCGCTTTTACTGATACGGCTCCTTGGAACTCTGATGCTATTATCTGAGTTCGGCGTTTTCTCGATAAAGTTTATTCTGCATTTACGGTTCAAGTAGAATTAAAGAATGAGAATAATAAAACTGTAGCTATTTCGATTGATTGATCCCATACATATCGCACAAAAGATGATATGAAATCGATGAAGCTCCTGCATAAAACTATCAAAAAAGTCGGAGAAGATATTGTAGACTACAAGTTTAATACCGCTATCTCAACTCTTCAGATTCTTATCAATGAATGAGTTCCTGTTGATCCAGAGTTCTCGCTCGAGTGGCAAGAAAAATTCCTGATACTTTTGCATCCATTTGCTCCTCATATAGCAGAAGAACTCTGGAATAAAATCTGGTGAGATTCAACGCTATGAATATATAATGTTGCATGGCCTGAATACGATGACTTCATGCTCATCGATGATGAGGTGACGATCGCAATACAAATCAATGGGAAGCTCCGAGGGACCTATACGGGACTCAACGGTGTGATGCAAGATGAAGTCTCTGTATATGCTCACGAGACACCAGATATCGCGAAGTGGCTCGAGAACAAGATCCTCGTGAAGGAGATATTCATCCCGAACAAGATGCTCTCTATCGTCATACGAGATATAGAAATCTAAAAGTGAGATACCGCTACATACAGTGTATATCGTTTCCCTAAAAAAACACAAAAAGTACGCGATTTGATGTGCAGCCTACCGCATTACGGTAGGCTTTTTATATAAAAAATCCCTGTAGGGGAAGGGATAGATAAACAAGTATAGCCATTACTTGATCCATCCACCGATGATATCTTCGAGAACTTTTGCGAGTTTCATGGGATCATGACGGACAATATCATCATCATTGACCATGTCCCACTCGATTACTTTGTATCATTTTCCTGCAAAGAGTGCGTGATCCTTGATTTTTAGTGGTTTTTTATTTTCTTCGGCTTTGTATTTTACAATGATATCTTCATCAATATGTCCATTGTTGACGATAACGTAGTCGAGCATCCCGGGATCTATATATCGTTCTATCGTATCAATAAAGTCGATCACTTCCATATTCGTAGTTTCTCCTCGCTTGGTCATAGCGTTGCAGATATAGATAATCTTGGCGGTACTCTCACTCAGTGTTTCGTGCATGCCTTTTGAGAGAAGATTCGGGACGATACTCGTGTAGAGATCCCCGGGACCAATGATAATAAAGTCAGCATTGAGCAGTGCTTCTCGTGCATTGGGATTCAGGTTTCCCTCATCACCAATGAGCCAAGCGTCCACGATATCTTGATCAATATTATGCGTTCTCTCTCCTGGATTTTTATCAGATATATCGATATTTTTCTCGCCTATCACTTCGGCTCCATCCGCAAATCGTACCGCAAGGTGTACATTTTCAGTGGTGACTGGGATGACTCGTCATCGTACATCGAACATCTCCTCCATGCTTTTGATCGCTTTCTCAAAATCACCTCCACAGATATCCACGAGCGCCGTCAGGAGAATATTGCCGATCTTATTGGAACCAATTACACCTTCTTCGTCTTTGAAGCTATATTCGAACAGTTTTCGAACCATATCTGTATTTTTGGCAAGTGCGGCAATAGCTCGACGCATATCACCCGGTGGCAGGATTCCATATTTATCTCGAATGGCTCCCGTAGTTCCTCCATTATCCGCGACGGATATAATGGCCGATATATTGTAATTGAGATTTCTCTTGATTCCATAGAGAACATTGAATGTTCCCGCACCTCCACCAATACAGGCAATATTTGGCATATATGAAAATTATATAATTGAATTATTTCTATAAATAGAAGAGTAGAATCTCTCGTTAGAGCGTTATCCCCCTACGCTTTCTTTTGCTTTTTTGAGAAGAAACGATAGGATTATAGTGTTTTTATTTTTTTAGCAACTTTCATATACTCTCTTCATGTATTGAAGTTATATAGTGCTTTGCAACGAGTATATTACATTTTATTTTTCTAATCTCATTTATTGTATGGAAATTGTTTACCTGTTGATTGTTGTAGGAGTATTAATTCCATTTTTTGTTTGAAAGATTACCCAAGGTGAGGTGGGCCTTAGGGAACTTCTCGGGCGGTATACTGATCCCATAGGACCTGGTATATTTTTTCTTATACCAGGAGTACAGTCCGTACGAAAGGTGGACATCCGTGAACAAGTGATCAATGTTCCAGAACAACAGATTATCACCAAGGATAACGTTGCGGTAACCGTAGATGGAGTAGTATATGCGCAGATCACGGATCCCTATAAAGCGACCTATGATATCAATAATGTGTTTGTTGCAGTGGTATCGCTTGCACAGACCAATCTCCGTAGTGTACTCGGAACCATGGAGCTCAATGATACGCTCTCTAATCGAGATATGATCAATGCCAGACTTCTCGAATCACTCGATCGAGAGACGTCGAAGTGGGGAGTCAAAGTGATGCGCGTAGAGATTAAAAAACTCGAACCACCATCAAGTGTACAGGAGATGATGAATATGATCAAAAATGCGCAAAGTGAAAAAAGTGCTAAAATTACCGCGGCAGAAGGATACAAGGTGGCGATGATCACGCAGGCTGAGGCTGATAAACAATCGAAGATCCTCCAGGCAGAATGACAAAAAGAATCTCAGATTCTTCAGGCACAAGGAGAGGCGAATGCAAAAGTCGCGATTGCTGAGGCAAATGCAAAGGCGCTCGAACTCGATGCGGTTGCGGCACAACAATTTTTTACAGGGAATGCCGTCGTCAAGGCTCAACTTCAGACGATTCAGGTAGCACTCGGAAATAACACCAAGTTTATTCTTGATTCAGATATCCTAGCGGGAGTATCAAAAATATTTGGAGGGGTAAAATAGGCTTGTCGTAGTTCTTAATTTTTGTATATGTCATCACTCGTTATATTCTGGATTTCTATTGGTATCTGATTTCTTATCATTGAGATGATTACGGTCACTTTTTATGGACTTGCGATATCACTCGCGGCACTCCTCACAGGACTCTTCGTATGGTATACGGATATCCGAGAGGTGACAGCAGTACAGGGTCTTATTTTTGCGGGGATCTCCTTTTGTGCGTCGTATTTCCTCCCAAAGTGGCTCTCACCAAAATGAGAAGAAAAAGCGCAATGACTCGATACATACATCGGTGAAACTCGAAGTGTAAAATTGGTAGGAGAAGATTATAAGGTAACCCTTGACGGAATTGACTATATTGTAGATATTGATGGAGTCAAAGTAGGCAACAGGGTACGTCTTACTTCTCGAAAGGGGTCATTATTTTATGGTAGTATTATCAAGTAGTATGTCAAAAATCCAAGATCGAAAGGTACAGGTACTCAAGCATATTGTAGAGGAATATCTCAAGACTGGAGAGATTATGGGATCCAAAAATCTTCTCAAAAAATATGATCTCCAGGTTTCGAGTGCTACAGTGCGCAATGATATGGCGGCACTTGAGGATATGGGCCTCATTTTTCAGCCCTATAATTCTGCGGGGAGACTCCCGACCAATCGTGGACTCCGAGTATTCGTGGACTATCTTATGGAGACGATGCCCGCCGTATTTCTCGAAGCCGAACAGGAGCTTACGGATACAATAGAGAAAAACCGAATTGACGATACCCTCTATACGCTGGTGGCTCGCCTCACCAAGATAACCGGGGAGATTACCTTTGCGTGTATCCCATCTCTGGGTACTTCCTATTATCTGGGGCTCTCCAATTATCTCGAACGCCATCATGGGGCACTTGGAGAGGAGATGTTTCAGGTGATCAAATGCCTGGAAAATAAGTATCAATTTATTGATCTCCTCGAGTGACTCGATATCTCCACTCGAGTATCTGCCTTTATTGGAGAAGAGAGTGTGATCCCAGAACTCGAATCCAGTACGATGATCGTCAAAAAAATTGAAGTCAATGGGTATACAGGATATCTTGGTATTCTTGGCTCAACGATGATGGACTATGCATTCAATATCACAGCACTCAGACAGATTCTCTAAAAGAAATTTGCTTTCTCATTCATTCTCTCTATACTACGTCTTGTCTCTCTGGTGTATTTTCTGGTTTGACACTATTTACTCGAAAATACTTTTCTCCCACTATATGGAACACACAGAAAAAAAGGCCCTCATGGAATCATTTGCCACTAAAAAAGGTGACACGGGTTCCCCAGAAGTACAGGTGGCTATCCTAACTTCTCGTATTGAGTCTCTCAAGAATCACCTCGAAATCCACAAACAAGATAATCATTCTCGTCGTGGTATCGTTATGATGGTAGCCAAACGTCGCAAACTCCTTGATTATCTCAAGCGAAAAGATGAGTCACGTTACCTGGTACTCATTGGCAAGCTCGATCTTCGAAAATAATTGCACTTCCCGAAAAAAATCATACAATCTCAAGAATAATTATTATTCTTGAGATTTTTTATGTTTCCTTTTTTTCCACAAAAATCATTCTCACATCTTCTGATTGTGTTCTGCGTGATTATCGCATCAGCCGGATTTCTCCTCCCTGATCTCATCTCCCATTATGCGATGCATGGATACTATCTGATGTACTGAGATTATACTACTCTCGTAGTACAGATACTGTTATTTCAGTTCCTCCATGGGAGTTTATTGCATTTATTTCTCAATGGTTACTTTCTCTATAGCGCTTGACCCGAACTCGAGGCTCGTATGTCACGAGACCGGTACACGTGGTTTTTTATCACCACAACAATCTTTGTAGCCATTGCACTCCTAGTATTTCAGCCATATGTCAATACTATAGGAATATCAGGATTTTGTATGGCAATACTATCGTATCTCTGGATTGATCTGTATACAACCCGTCATCCGATGGCTTCCCAGATCCTCGTGATGCTTGCGATCAATATTGGTATTGGACTCGTCCCAGGCATCTCTCTCGTGGGGCATCTCGCTGGTGCTATATGGTGACTTGTATGGTGGGCTATATTTCGGAATTGGAGGAAGTAACGAGCATTCGAGTATGATCATAGTATCGTCCGTTGCAACTGCACTTATTGAAGTGTAAGTATTGATAGCTATGAATGTAATATTGCGGAACCAATCGTATTGGATCGCGCTAAAATAAGATTTTTTTAAATATTTCAATGAATGAGATCTTCTTCAAATTGTCTGATTCCTTCCACGGTTTCACTATATTTGGCAATATCTGGGAAGCGGAGGGTGCGAATGCATTGAGTTACGGCTCGTATGAGTGATTTGGTTCGTTCGATCTCTCATTCATGGATATACTCAGTGACACGATGAAACCGGTCTTCATCGTGATTTTTTTCGATAAAAAATAACTCGAATTGACGACGAGGAAACATACGGTAACGAGGTGAGAGTTCGAATAGGACAGCATAGAAGGCAAGTTGGAGTCGATATTTCCATTGTTTGAGCTTGGCATACTCCGCTCATTTGCCATCAAAACTATCAAATCCACCACCCGTCTTATAATCAGTGATAATCAGGGTATCATCACTGAGTCGCTCAATGCGATCGATCTTCCCCGTGAGTTGGATATCAGATAGCCAGACACCTCCTCACTCGGTTCGAAAGTCCTTTTCCAGAGTGAGTTCTCCATATGATTTTCCAACCAGTTCACTGTAGAGGGCTTCCAGGTTTTCTTTTCATTTTCAGAGCCACATATTCTCGACTGCTGGCTCAAATCCTTCATTCTTGAGGCTTTTCTCGAATGAAGTATAGAGAATTTCTTTTTTGTAGGAATTATTATTTTTATAATCAGTAAAAAAATCTTCAAGTGCCGTATGCATGGCAGATCCATATGCTCCGGCAATATTTTTTGCACCAGGAAATCTGAGAATATTGTTGGCAATAAAATGGGTTGGACCACCACTCGTAATATCGAGAAAATTCTGAAGTGCCGTCGCGCTCATAATAAATTGCTTTTCGATACGATCCTTCAGAAAATCTTCCTCTTCACTCATATAGGGGAGGTTCCAGAGTGAATGACTCGTACACTCTAGAGTGGTGACGAGTTGGAGTGGAGTGCTCGTATCTTCTAGGATCCAAGTGGGCTGTTCGGCGCCTATACAAGGAAGTGGCTCATTCGACCTCTCATCCATGCTTTTTGTTGAGTAGCTCACCGTCAGGGATGACCGTGCTCTTGTATACCCCGTATAGATAAGTCGTTCTATATCGGCGTCATCGTCCTTATCAGCCTCAAGGGGAAGATTTTTTGGAAGGGTAGCACCCGATATTTTCCCGAGTTTATACTCACGTTTGGTAAGAAAAGGGACATACACATGATTCCATTCCAGTCATTTCGCCTTATGTACAGTGATCAGATTGACGGCATTCTTTTCATCTCCGATGATATGTGCCGTCTCAATGCGTATATCATATTTTTCGATCATCTCCATGAGTTCGATAGCATCTTCGAGTATCAGGAATGGTTTCTGTTTTTTATAGCTTCGGATTTCATCTGTGAGCTTCTTGATATTGGCAAGTGATCGAGCTTTTTTCTGATATTGTTCTATATATGAACTATTATTATCTGATAATTGTCCAAAAAAGTGAGTATAGAGGGGTGAGGTATAGTTTTTTCTCTCTCAAGTTTGCATAGATATCTGGAGGGGATTTGCACGAGCATCTTCTTCGTGTTCACTCGGAAGTACGAGACTTGAGGCGCCCGTAATGGTATCAATCAAGTCTTCCAATCGAGAGTATTCACTCATATTGGAGAGTTCTTTGAGAAAAAATCAAAAATCGCGAATCTCGGGAGTCACGTGTAGCGAAACTTGTTCTATCCAGCTCTTGCGATCGTCTCGACGAGCATGATAGATGTCTCGTGAGAGTTGCCAGAGCGCGAGTCGAGGAATCTCCCAACAGGGATGAGAGATAATATCTACGAGTGTTGCTCAGAGTTCTTGTTTTCGGTTGAGAGAATCAAGGTACTTGAGAATATTGCGAATGAGTATAATGAGTTCATCTTCCCAAATAGACTCTGATTTGCTCATACTGACTGCAATACCGAGTGATAACAATGCTTTGGAAAATATTTCCAGTGAGCGATTCTTTTTTACAATTATAGCAATATCTTGAGGGAGTATGCCTGCTGCGATTTTAGTGGTAATATCTTGTACGATGAAGTTTATCTCATACAGTTCACTATCAAAGTGATACTGGTGTACTATTTCTCATTTTCCTGAATGTGACTGGAATTGTTTGGTGGTTCATGGAAATATCATTGATATATTGGACGATTCTGATATGATAACTGCTCGAGACGACTCGATAATATCACTACTGGATCGATAGTTGGTATCGAGAACAATGAGCTCAGTGTCTTCATAAGTATCATGAAAATCTCGAATATTTTTGATATTCGCACCCTGAAATTTATAGATGGATTGATCATCATCACCGACGGCGAATATGTTCGGCTTGGTACTATCGACAGAAAGGATGGAATTCACGAGTCGCATCTGCGCCTCATTGGTATCTTGGAATTCATCGATGAGGATAAATTGATACTGTTCCGCAAGGTTTGCCTGTATCTGAGGATCTCGTTCGACCAGTTCTATGGCTCTGAGTATCATATCTGAGAAATCAACGAGTCATTCACTCTCGAGTCTTGACTGATAGAGCTCATAGATACCTGCCAGTGAGAGTTGTTTTTTGAGTTTTTCACTTTCCTTCCAGATTCGATTTCCACTATAGTTTTTTGAGGTCCAACCCTCTTTCCAAGCCGTCAAAAACTTGGTATTACTCTCTCATTCGTAGGCTTCCCAAGCAATATCGAGTCCCAGTTGTATCGTTTTTAGAAGTGAATCGTAACCTCATATTTTCTCATTTTCGGACAATTGTTGAACTATTTCAGTCATTTTTCTGAATATCTCAATCTTTTGTATTTTTTCGTCTTTCTTTTGTCCAAGAGCATCAATCTGCTCAAAATGAGACCCAAGAATGGGAGTGAGTGAATCGAGAGTACGCTTATTGATCTCAAGGATCATCCGGTAGAGTGTCGGTGTGATGCCTCATTTTTTGAGATCTCCCACTCGACTGAGTATATCCTGAATAGTCTCTCCCGCGCGCATCCCTGGCTTATATGGATCATTCCATGGTAGTGGTTCGAGGATTTCATCGAGAATCTTTGACGCAGTGATGGCGTCAATCGTTCCAGAGTCGCTATACTCACGAAATAGATATCGATACCGCGCGAGGATCTCATTCCCAAAACTATGAAATGTATGGATCGCGACTCGATAGGCGTCTTGTCTAATCATCCGAGCCAGACGATCTCTCATATTTCGAGCGGCATTGTCCGTGAAGGTCAGGCACAATATATTCGACGGCATATAATCAGTCTCGTGGAGAATATTGGCGATTCTTGCTCCAAGAATCTGCGTCTTTCCACTGCCAGGTCCAGCGATAACGAGTACCGGACCATAGATGGTTTCTACGGCTTGTCGCTGCTTGGGATTGAGAGACGCGAGAATATCTTCAAAGGGAGTCATAGTTTGGAATTTTATATATCTATTGTATGAAATAGTGAATATTTACCAACAAAAAATCCCCTATGATGGGGATTTTTCTATTAGTAACGGTAGTGCTCTGGTTTGTATGGCCCTACGGCTGGAACTCCGATATAATTGGCTTGTTCTGGAGTGAGAACCGTGAGTTGTACTCCAATTCGAGCAAGATGAAGACGAGCTACCTTCTCATCGAGGTATTTCGGCAGACGATACACTCCAATCGGGTAATTGACAGTATTCTGATAGAGTTCGATTTGTGCTAGTGTCTGATTCGTGAAACTATTCGACATTACAAATGATGGATGACCGGTTGCACACCCGAGATTCACGAGACGACCTTCAGCCAGGAGGATGATCTTGTTTCCACTTGGAAGGAGAATATGATCTACTTGAGGCTTGATATTGTCCCAAGTATATTTTCTCATACTTACTACATCGATTTCACTATCGAAGTGTCCAATGTTACAGACAATGGCCTCATCGCGCATCGCTATCATATGATCATGCGTGATAATATCCTTGTTACCAGTTGCAGTAACGAATATATCTGCTTGGCTACAAGCAGATTCCATGGTCACCACTCGAAATCCTTCCATAGCGGCTTGGAGCGCACATATTGGATCAATTTCTGTTACCCATACGGTGGCACCCATACCGCGAAATGCATCAGAACACCCTTTTCCTACATCGCCATATCCGCATACTACTACGATCTTACCCGCAATCATCACATCAGTGGCTCGTTTGATTCCATCAATGATTGATTCTCGGCATCCGTAGAGGTTGTCAAATTTAGATTTTGTAACGGAGTCATTCACATTGATAGCCGGAAAAGGAAGTCGTCCTGCTTCCATCATCTGGTAGAGTCTATGGACTCAGGTCGTTGTCTCTTCGGAAACACCGATAATATTTTTCTTGATTGTTGAATAAAAATCTGGAGTTATTTCGAGTCTCTTTCGGATAGACGCAAAAAGAACTCGTTCTTCTTCACAAGTAGGATTGTCAAGAACTCCAAGATCAGCTTCTGCTTCGCTACCGAGGATCACCAGAAGAGTAGCATCTCCACCATCATCGAGGATCATATTTGGAGTTCCTCCATTAGACCATTCGAATATTTTATGGGTATATTCCCAGTATTCTTCGAGAGATTCTCCCTTATAGGCAAAAACAGGAACACCTCCTTCTACAATCGCTGCGGCTGCATGATCTTGCGTTGAGAAAATATTACAACTTGCCCATCTTACATCAGCTCCAAGGGCCGCAAGTGTTTCGATGAGTACTCCCGTTTGGATAGTCATATGGAGTGAGCCAGCGATACGTGCTCATTTGAGTGGTTGAGTATTTTTATGTTCTGTTCGGAGTGCCATAAGTCCTGGCATTTCTGTTTCGGCAATAAGAAGTTCTTTTCTTCCCCATGCAGCGAGTCCCATATCGAGTACCTTGTAGTCCATAGTGTAGTTGTAAAAAAATAACAGCGGGATTCTATCGAGAAAACACAATTAATCAAAGAATTTTTCATTGAATTCCTTT
Source organism: Candidatus Altimarinota bacterium (assembly GCA_043722085.1). Classification (GTDB taxonomy): domain Bacteria; phylum Patescibacteriota; class Gracilibacteria; order BD1-5; family UBA2023; genus JABFSX01. Next base: position 15,318 of record JAYSPL010000126.1, read on the forward strand.
TTTCCTATGGCATTGATATTTTCTTTATCGAGGCTATGGTTTTGAGGTCCCATATATTGGATCTTGATGCCACCAATGATACTACCGAGTTGGCATGACTTGGTTATATTCCATCCTTCTGAGAGTCCATAGAGGAGTCCAGACCGATAGGAATCACCACAACCAGTGGCATCTACAATATGGTCTGTATAGATTCCTGCAATATGAATCTCTTCTGTTGGCGAATATATACAAGATCACTTTTCTCAGAGAGTCAGGATAGCAATGTGCCTATGAGCCAGACAAATATCTATAAAATCTTCTCCAGTAATTTCTCGGAATTGATTCTGTTCGGGTTCATTCATAATAGTGATCTGTGCGAGAATACTCATATTTTTAAGTTCTTCTTTCGAAAAGAGCCCCATAGCTTGTCCTGGATCAAATATCGTATATGTTCAATCCTGAACACATTCTTCAACTCTTCGTATAATGCCTTCCTTGGAATCTGGGGCTGCAATGGCAAAATTAAATGACAGAGCCCTATGTGTTATCTCACCAGAAAGACTCATAGCACCAGCATGAAAAGTATTGATCTGTCCATTTCATTCGTCTCTGAGGATGTAGGCTTGGGGACAATAGCTTCATGGCACAACTTGTACGAGTTCAGTATGGACTCACATTTCCTGAAGGCGAATGAGGGAGTCTTTTCCATCTTCACCGATAGACGCAATAATATGAGGATGTTTTCAGAGAAGTGCCAAAGAGTAGGCAATATTAGCCGCTGTTCCTCCATTTTCTCGACGAATAGTTGGTGAAAAGAGTGAAAGATGCATATCGATATTTTCTTGTGTATCTAGTTCACGAAAACTCCCCACATTTTGGATAATAGTATCAAAAGCAACGGAACCAGAAATCAGTATGGACATAAAAAGTATAGTAAAAAAATATTTGAAGATTCTATAAAAAATATCTAAAAAGTCGAGCTAGATTTTTAAAGGAAAAAATCACGATTCATTATTTACTACAATATAATTTTCTAAAACAATAATTTTAGTTCATTTTCAATTTGATCTTTGCCCTGAGCTTGTTCTTTTTGCTCAAGGGTTCTTACACTTTCAGTAATCGAACTAGCTTTGGCATAGGCTTGCTCGAGTTTTTTGATCTGTCACCGTGTCAGTGGTTTCTTAGAGTGATGTCAGCCGGATGGTATACAGTCTCAATATCCCATATTTTGTACAATTATAGATTTATATATGTTCTATTTTTCATCCAAGCTTTCGTATTTTTCCGATAATATCTTCATATCATCGCTCGATATACTCGACGTTCATGATAGTTGTATCACCTCGTGCAATCATGCCAGCCAGTATCATAGTCACTCAAGCCCTCAGATCCCAAGATGATACCATGGCACCCTTGAGGTGTGTTTTTCCAAAAATAAGTGCTTCATGCGGATTCATGATAGCAATATGTCCGCGCATTTTCTCGATCTCGACGAGCCAGTTGAGGCGTCATTCAAAGAGTACTTCATGAACGCGGGATACTCACTCAGCTTGAGTGAGGAGGAGTGAGAAAGGGGATTGGAGGTCCGTGGGAAATCCGGGATAGATATTGGTCTGAAAATTCACAGCTTTGAGTGAGGACCTGGAATTGTATACGGTGATACTATCTTTTTGTTCATTCAGAGTATATCTAACCCCGGCTTCTTTGCATTTTGCGAGAAAAAATCTCAGATCATTGATTCTGGCATTTCGTATTTCGATACTCGGAGTTGCCGTGAGTGCTCAGAGTATGATGAAGGTTCCACTTTCGATATAATCATGTATAACACTGGTTTCGGCCTCTTTTGGTGCTAGCTTGATTCCCACTACTGTGATCATATGATCGTGAGATACCTCGATTCGAATTCCGAGAGTTCTGAGGAATTCTATCAGATTCATAACGTGTGGTTCAATGGCCCCAAGTTCTATGGTGGTTGTACCGGAACGAAATCCAGCGATCATGAGAATATTCTCGGTTGCAGTTACTGCAAATCAAGCAGATACTCGGACATTTTCAGTACTATAATTGCCCGAAAAATGGAGTATTTCACCAGTTCATTCATTCATATACCCGAAGGCTTCAAATCCTCTAATGTGTTCATCGAGGGGCCGTTTTCCAATATTACATCAACCCGGGAATGGTATTTCGAGATCACCAAATCTCTTGAGGAGTGCTGGAAATAGAAAGATTCCAACACGTATCTTTTTAACGAGTTCGGTATTGATATTTTCAAGACTCATATTGGTAGAATCGAGAGTCAACGTATTACCCGTAAAATCAACGATTACGCCGAGTGATTCTATGATAGATAGAAATGTAAGAACATCACCAATTCGAGGGACATTGTGGAGAGTGAATTTCTCAAAAAAAAGTCCACAGGCAATAAGTGGGAGGGTTGCATTTTTGGAACCAGATATATTCACAACACCAGCGAGGTCTTGTGGTCCATGGAGAGAGAGCATAATAAGTCGTGAATAGTAACAAAGTCGCCTCATTCTATATGAATAAGGGAATATCGCAATTTTTTCTGTCAAAAAATATATTTTGTACAGATATTGATTACTAATTGCTATTAAACGATATGGATTCGATATCCGATCCCTCGAATTGTCTCTATTTCGATGCTCTCTCCAATTTTTTTTCTGAGATTCTTCACATGAGTATCGATAGTTCGGTCATATATATAGTTATCGTACCCAATGATATCTTTCATGAGTGATTCCCGCTTGATGACGCTACCTGTATTTTTTGCAAAATATTCCAAAATAGCAAATTCCGTCTTGGTGAGACGAATTGGCACTCAGGCGACATCCACTCTAAAGTTCTTAGAATCAATTGAGATATCACCGAGTGATAGTATTTTATTCGTTTTTACTTTTTTTCGGGCCTCAATTCGCTTGAGTATCGTGGCAATACGTGCCATGAGTTCACGTGGTGAAAATGGCTTTGATACGTAGTCGTCAGCTCCCAGTCCGAGAAGCATCACTGTATCATCTTCATTTTCACGGGCCGAGAGGATAACAATAGGGGTTTCAGAGATGACGCGTATCTCTTCACAGATGAGGATTCCATTTTTTCCGGGAAGATTGATGTCGAGGATTACAAGCGCCGGTTTTTCTGTATGAAACAGAGACATGGCATCATTTCAATTCTCGCATACAACGACACTATATCCAGATTGTTCTATATAGAGTGAAAGTGGAGTAATGATACCAGTATCATCTTCGATGAGGAGTATTTTTTGCATAAGAGGAGAGCATGACGAATGGATACAGGTACAATGTATGAATATAATGAAAAAAGTAAATTATAGAGCCCATTATTTCCATTAATTCGCAAGGAATAATTTTTCATTTTTTGCGTATATAGTGCTATAATAAGCCAATAGATAGAGTTGATTTTTTAATTTTTCCTCTATAATCTTCACACGAAATTTACCCTTATTTTTATGCTCAATCAGTTTACCGAAGAATATCGAAATATTATGCTTGCAGCGGAGCAACGAGCGAAGCAATTCGGTTACCGAGAGATACTTCCAGAGGATGTTCTGGTACAAGTTGCTAAGGTTCAAAGTGGAAATATATACGATCTTTTTGGAAGTTTTGGTATCAATGATGCTATTTTGATAGATCTCTTTTCTCGTGCTCCATTCCACCTCGAAGGAGGGAATCGTGCGGGTAACTATACCGGCATCTCTCCTCGGCTCAAGCATATTATTGTTGATTCTATGAAAACTGCTGCCAAGTTCCAAAAGGGACAAGCATGACTTGAGGATTTTCTCCTCGCACTGCTTCGTTCTGAGACCGATAATTGGTTCGTGCAGATTCTTGATTTTATAGGTATTGATCCCAAAGCACTTGAAATGGAACTCATCGAAATCAATACGCTGATTGCGGGAGCTGGTGGAGCGAATCTCGAAAATGGAGGGATGTTTGGTCCGATTGATGATCTCATGCACCTGATTGAAGATACTTTTGGTGGAAAAAAAACGGACGATAATGATGTGACAAAGAATAAGCCTGACAGCAAGAAATCCACACCATTTGACCAAAACACCCAGCAGGATAAAAAAGATTCCAGCACTCCTGGGCTCGACTTTTTTGGAGTTGATCTCACTCATGAAGCTCGCCAAAAAAAGATTGATCCAATATTTGGTCGGGATACTGAGATTGACCGCCTGATTAGTATACTCAATCGTAAGACCAAAAATAATCCCTGTTTGGTAGGCGATCCTGGAGTTGGTAAAACGGCCGTCGTCGAGGGTCTCGCTCGTCGTATTGTCGAGGGAACGGTACCATTCGCAATGCAAAATAAGCGTATTATCTCACTCAATCTCTCTCAGATGGTTGCGGGTACCAAGTATCGTTGAGAATTTGAACAGCGCATCAAGCTCGTGATTGATGAGGCTTCCAAGCTTGAAAATGAAGTGATTATATTCATCGATGAGATCCATACGATTATTGGTGCTGGTTCAGGAGAGGGATCACTCGATGCCGCCAATATACTCAAGCCCGCCATGGCTCGTGGGAAAATATCACTTATTGGTGCCACAACCCTTACAGAATACCAGAAATATATAGAAAAAGACTCAGCACTCGAACGTCGATTTCAGAAAATTGATGTGGCAGAGCCTACCAAAGAAGTTTCGAACATGATCATTATGGGTCTCCGGTCGAGTTTCGAAGAATTCCACAATCTGATCATTGATGATGACGCTATATTTGACGCAGTTGATCTTTCTACTCGTTATATCACCGACAGGTTTTTGCCTGACAAGGCGATTGATCTCATCGATGAGGCCTGCAGTACCAAGAGTATGACCTATAATTTTGATACTTCCGAAGTGACGGATCTCAAGGAGAAGATGCAAATGGTTCAAAAAGAGATGGAAGATCTCCTTATCTCTCAGCAGTATCAGAAGGCACTCAAAAAAAGAAAAGTGATCGAAGCAATAGCCATTGAGGTAGAAGAAAAGAAGAAAAAGAGAACCATTCCTCGAAAGGATAGACTGCATATTAGTGGTACTGATATACAACGAGTGATCCATCAGATCAGTGGGATCCCGCTCAAAAATCTGGAAAAAGAAGATATGTCTCGCCTTCGCTCCCTTGGAAGTGTGATAAAAAATAGAATCCTTGGGCAATCAGATGCGATCGATGCTATCACGAGTTCTCTCAAAAGATCATCCGTAGGAATATCAAATCCAAATCGACCTATTGGATCATTTCTTTTTCTTGGTCCAACTGGAGTTGGAAAAACAGAGCTTGTAAAAGTGCTCGCTGAAGAGTTTTTTGCTGATCCGAAGGCGCTTATCAAGATTGATATGAGTGAGTTCCAGGACAAGTCGAGTGCCTCCAAGTTGATCGGTACGACAGCCGGATATGTAGGGTATGAAGAAGGGGGGATGCTGACTGAAAAAGTTCGGCGTAAGCCGTATTCCATTATCCTCCTCGATGAGATCGAAAAAGGGAATTCGGACGTCTACAATCTCCTGCTTCAGATCCTCGAAGATGGAGTACTCACTGACGGAAAGGGTCGTGCTGTGAATTTTAAGAATACGATCATTATCATGACCTCCAATATTGGATCTGATGAGTTCAATGAAAAAGCCGCACAGATTGGATTCTCGATAGGAGTCCGAGAGGAAGAGAGTATCATTGCGGATTACGCCTCTATTCGTGAAAAGGTACTCAAACAACTTCCAGATTTCTTTGCTCCGGAATTTTTGAATCGTATCGATAAGACGATTGTATTCAATCCGCTCGATAAAAAAATTCTCAGAAATATAATTATCCTGCAATTAGATGATCTCTTATCTCGGCTTTCGCCTCTTGGAGTGACTTGTACTTATGATACCAAGGCGGTGTCGCTCATTCTCAAGTCTACGTATAATCCAGAGTACGGGGCTCGTCCAGTACGTCGATATATCCAAGATAAGGTAGAGGATGTCATCGCGGATATGATGATCGCTGGTGGAAAAAAGAAAACAAATCTCGTACTATCCTCCAAGGGAGACGAACTGCTCTTTACTTGGAAATAGTATATTTCACAATAAATTATTTAAAATAAACTTGACAATTACAAATATAATATACTATATGTATTAGGTTCACACTCTTAATCTCATTGGTATGTATAAATGTTCACTTTTTTTGTTCACAATTATGGTCAGTATAATTGTTGGAATGGTCTCACTGAGCGCTACTCCTGGAACGAATAATCCTCCTGTTTATGCTTGGATTGGTTGCGATGGTACGGCGGTTACGCGTACTGAAGCCGGAAAAATTGTGATGACTCCTATCACCAAGAATATGACGAATTGTAATGGTCCAAAAAGTCTAGTAACTGTTGCACCTGATAGTGCTACTACTGGAAGTATTTCGGGCTCACTCAATATGTTTGACGATTCTCTTGCAGTGAGTGGTCCAAAAACAACCCACAAGATCATCTTGGATCTGGCACAGAAAGATATAGTGAATTACCGCGTAGAGCAGATCAAACAAGAGCAAATCAGGTATGCGAATGCGATTCGTAGTGTTCGTATTCGATCCGGGAAGAGTATGGATGCTCATACAAATGGATACCTGATCAAAAACGCTGCCGTTCAGGTAACTGGAAGTACCACGGGTTGGACTCCAGTAACATCTGGGGAAGTTGTAGTGACTGATGCTCGTGAAAATACAGTATCAATTGATACCTCCAAAGGGACAACAGGATATGTTGGTACCAGATTTCTTCGCAACGCTACTCCATCTGATCTCGTAAAGATTGGTCAGGCTGATATCGCATACTGGACTGATATCGTTCATACAAATGTAGCACATCTCGTGAATATCCGAAGTCATCCATGGTACCAATCCTCCATTTTGTATACCGTTGGAAGCGACGTAGATCTCTATCGAATCGCAACTGTGGATAATTGGTCACAAGTTCAGAGCATTGATGGGACGGTCAAGGGATTTATTAGATCAGATTTCCTCGTGGTTGATACAGCACAACTCATTGAAATTAAGCCATTATTACGATAAGTATACTTACTGAACAATTTTCTAGTAATCGAAAAATAATATCCCATACAGTTGAGTCCGACCTCCAGAAAATAGAAACAAAATAACACTGCGTTTCCATTTTCTATTTTTTGCAAATAATTTGCGATTTTGAATGTAGTGTGGTACACTCTCTATATATTAAATAGTATGTATGTCTCAAAACATTGAAAGTCTCTATATATTTGATGGTTTCTCCAAGGAGGTTATTGCATTTTTCCTATTGATGAGTCAGAATCAATATAGAAAAAAGTGAGAAATCATTATACAAGAAGGGGAATCATCCAATGGATGTGCCTACTATATTAATTCTGGATCGGTTCGAGTGCTTCATCGAAAAAAAGAAATTGCAACACTTACGGTTGGTGGCTTCTTTGGTGAAATAGCACTGATTACGAATGAGGCTCGCAACGCTACTATCGAGGTTATGGAAGATACAGAATTACAGGTTTTTCTAGCGGATGATTTCTTGACCCTCCTCCAGCAGTCTTCGCATGGAAAAGAGATGAAAGACGAAATCCGCAGACGTATTATAGAAAATGGCAAACGTTAATTAGCATATAAAAAACTCCAGAAAAATTTCTGGAGTTTTTTATTTGATGTATATCGATATTAGTACATACCACCCATTCCTCCCATTCCTCCCATTCCTCCAGCTGGCATTGTTGGAGTTTCTTCTTTTTTTGGACTATCAACGATGAGAGCCTCTGTGGTGAGAAACATCCCTGCGATAGAGATGGCATTCTCGAGAGCTGAGCGAGCTACTTTCGTTGGATCGATGATGCCCGCCTGAACGAGATCCTTGTATTCGTCACGCGCCGCATCGTATCCATAGTGTGGATCTGTATGGCGCATTACCTCATTGACGACCACCGCACCTTCTTTGCCAGCGTTATCTGCAATCTGACGTACGGGATATGATAGCGCTCTCGCGACGATATCAGCTCCGACTCTTTCTTCTTTGGTAAAACTCGCATGCTCGAGTATTTTCGAAGCCTTCAGAAGAGCCACACCTCCACCCGCCACGATTCATTCATCGACCGCTGCCTTGGTAGCATTGAGGGCATCCTCGATTCGGAGCTTTTTCTCCTTCATCTCTACTTCGGACGCCGCCCCCACCTTGATAACAGCAATTCAACCGGCGAGCTTCGCAATTCTTTCCGCGAGTTTTTCCTTGTCATAGTTGGATTTGCTCGCGTCGAGTTGTGCTCCAAGTTCACGAACTCTCGCTTCGATGAGACTCGAGTCACCTCCTCAAGAGATGATCGTGGTACTATCTTTGGTCGAGATCACGACCTTAGCACGACCCAGGTGATCGATATGTGCATTTTCGAGTTTATATCCCGTTTCATCGGTAATGAGTGTTGCACCCGTGAGAATTGCGATATCTCGAAGCATTTCTTTTTTCTTATCGCCAAATCCAGGGGCTTTGATGCCAAGAACCGTGAGGACTCACTTGAGCTTGTTGAGAATGATCCCCGTGAGTGCTTCTCCATCGATATCATCCGCTATGATGACGAGCTCTCTTTTTCAACTCTGAGCCAGAGATTCAAGAAGCCCAAGGATATCCTTCAGTGATGATATCTTTTTATCAGTGATGAGAATATGAGCATCAGAAATGCGTCATTCCATCTTCTCTCCATCAGTGATCATATAGGGCGATATATATCCGTTATCGAATTGCATCCCTTCGGTGACTTCGACTTCGAGTCCGAATGTTCGGCCCTCTTCCACCGTAATGATTCCGTCTTTTCCTACCTTTGCCATCGCATCAGCAATTATCTTACCAACTTCGATATCTTGAGCCGATAGCGTTGCTACCTGTTCGATCTCTTCACTGGTATTGAGTGGTGTAGACATTTTTGCAAGTTCTGCAATCACAAGTACTCAGGCTTTTTTCATCCCATTTTTGAGTTCGATAGCGTTGATCCCAGATCTGATCTCACGAAGCCCTTCCTTGACCATCGCGTACGTCAGGAGTGTAGCGGTTGAGGTTCCATCACCGGCGGCATCATTGGTCCGACTGGCTGCCTCCTTGATCAGCTCAGCTCCCATGTTTTCGATCTTGTCCTCGAGTTCGATCTCACGAGCAATGGTGACACCATCATTGGTTATTTGGGGCGCTCCATATCATTTTGAGAAGATGACGTTGCGACCCTTTGGTCCGATAGTCGCAGATACGACCTTGGCCACTTTCTCCATACCCGAGAACATCTGGAGGCGAGCCTCGTCTCCGAAGTGAATTTGTTTTGACATAAGGTTTTAAAAGTTAGATACTTTAGATAATTAATTAGAATAACGCTTTAAACAAAAAGATTTCTTTTCATTCTTTTCATTATCAGCTTTATTGAAGACAGCTAGATCAGCATTATATACTCCCTCTTTTCACGGTACTGGAGTTCAATTTAGTTTGAGAAAATTTTTATAACTCTCCGCAACATCAGCGATACATTTATCAAGATCAATTTTATTTTTGACTATCTGTTCAATTTTATCTTCTCGTTTTCGAGATTCATTTTGAGGAGTGAACACCACAAGATAGTAAGCAATACTAGAACTAATCAAAAGAAGACTTGCAATGATTGAAAATTTAATAGATTTATCCATGGTAGAGATGATTAGTTATAAGGTAGTTTCTCAAATTCGATATCTGAGATAGATAATCATAGTTTTTTCAAATCGAAATTTCCTTTAATCCATTCTATTTCGTCTTCTATCGTTTCTTTTGTCCAATTTTTGGAAATATATAGCAAATGAGTTGTCTTCAGTCAAGTTATTATTTTCGAATGAGAAAAAAGAAATCACTCAGGAGATTTTTTTGGTATTTGTTTAAGGAAAGAAAAACTACTGTTATAATGTATATTTTCAAAATCACCTATAGTAAGTCCAGTTGATTTATTTATCGAAATCACTAATTCAGAATTAGAATCTATAGTGGATAAGTAATTTATATTATGTTGAATTTCAGTCAGTTTAGTTAGTTTCATATGTAAGAAAATTAATTAATCTTCGCCAATATATACTCAGCTCAGACGAGCTTGTATGTAATATCGCCGACCTTCACATCATCACCACTATACTGTCCTGATATCACTCGATCTCCTTTTTGGAGGTCGATTTTCTGTAGAGTGCCGTCCTTGTCCAGCTTGCCTGGTCATACGGTGATGACCTCGTAGAGTGATGGTCGCTCCTTGTTCGCGGAGTCGGGGATGATGATGCCTGAGGCAGTAACCTTGTCTGCATCGATCGGACGCAGGAGCACTCGATCAGAGAGGGGAATGACCTGATCGATCATAGCATGAGTGATCATAGGAGGAGGAGTTGAGAATATAGAGTACTTGAGATTGTACAAAAATCGATACAAAAGTCAAAGAAGTTTGACTCGCCTTCAAGAGATTTTTTAAAAAAGTATTGTATTCAAAAATAATAGTATACAATCTATATGTTTCATATTTTTTACCCTATTGTATATGGCAAAATCAAGTCTGACTTGGTGAGATACTCCCGAAGAAAAAAAGCTTCTCATATGACCGCTACTATGACTCATTCCAGGGGGGTGGCGAGCGATAGATCAGATCGGAGTTATTATGAATCATATTGATCTAGTACTACAATTAGCTGCAAGGCCATCAGGAACTCCTGTATGACAAAAATGAAATTCACTTGTAATAGATATACTCAAATGAGCCTATATGCGAAAAGAACCATGAAAATGGACTCTCTATGGGGAAGAGACACAGAAACTCACGCATTTTGTGAGAAGTACGCTTCATGAAATACAATTTCCTTCTCAAGAACCAGTACAAACTTCTCATTCCGCGAATACTACTACTCCTGCGAATGAATGAAAATATGAGATAGCCGCCTAATCATAAATCTATAGAAAGACTCCCGAGTATTCGGGAGTCTTTACTATTATACCTCGTGCATCGTGTCGGGTTCCACATGTGGTATCTCACATCCAATCATAGTGAGATAGCTCTCCATATGCTCTACATCTCGGATTTGTTGGGCATATCGTTCTGATTTTGCAGTAACAGTATGGAACTTGTACTTGGTCAGGAGCTTGTAGACGAATTGCCAGTATGCAAACTCAGAGATATCTTTGCCTCCTACGGTACGTAGTTCGGTGAGGTACCGCTGAGAAAAGATAAATTCATGCTTGGTCCCGATATTATCGAGATCAGCATCTTGTATAATATTTTCTAGATGCGTGTGTGGCGTGGAGAAGAGTACCGTGGCCATGATTATTTTTTCTATCTTTTCGATTCTACCCGAATCATGTCCATTTTTCTCGAGCCATACACGTGCAATCCTTGCTCCGATATGTTCATTTTTTTCATATTGTTCACTGAAGCCAGTATCGTGAAAGAGGCAAGCAATCTGGAGATCTTCGAGATCCTCATTGCTGACATCTTCAGCCATCGCTATATAGGTCGCTCTATCGAGGACACTGATACTATGTGCAGGATTATGATATGGATAGTCACGACACACGACGAGGAGATCTTGCGTATATGATTTTGCGGATTCGACCAGTGAATTATGCATGATTTTTGTATAAATATATATTTCTATAACCACTCTATCATATATTCTATTTTTTTACAAAAAATTGCCTTGCTAAAATAAAAACTTTTTCTATAATCTGCCTTAATTTAGAAAACAAAAATTGTTTTTTTGGCGTTAGAAAGGGTAAATCTGTCTTTTTTATATGTATTTTCTAGGCTTCTAATTCTTCCAATATTTCACTTATGAATATCACTCATCGTGTCCTCCTTATAGCTGCACTCATTGTCCTTTCTGGCCTCTATATCGTTCCCTGGAATCAATATGGTATTGATAACGCTTTTCTCAACAAGCCGTATACGCTCGGCCTCGACCTCCAATGAGGAGTGGAACTTGACTATAAGGTGGATCTTGATACCTTCAGATCCCAATCTGGTGCAACCACTGAGCAAAATGTTGTCGAAGGAATCAAATCAGTGATTGATAAGCGAGTCAACTCCCTGGGTCTCGCAGAACCAACGATCCAAACGGCCAAGTATGGAACGGATCATCATATTATCGTGCAGATCCCAACACAGGCGCATTCTGATCTCTCCGATGCTGAACGCAAAATCCGTAATAGTGAAGATATCAAAAAGGCCAAGGAGACGATCGGAAAAGTGGTGCAACTCGAATTTCGTGAAGAACGCTCTGGGATTACCGAGCAGGATAAAATAGAACGTAAGGCAATTGCAGAGAAAGCCGCTCTTGAGATTAAGACGACTCCATTTGCGACCGTTGGACAGAAGTATCGTGATCAGTATGAGAATGTTGTATTCAATGTGGGTACGGGTTCGATTCCAAAAGAGATCACATTCTCAGGAAGTGACGCAATTACCACTTTTCCATATATTTCTCCAGTATTTCTAGCTCAAGGTGAACAAAGCTATACAAAGGATGCTAGTTGACAAGTTGTGCCCGTTGGAAATGCTGGGTATGCAATAGTATTGCTCGAATCAAAAAAAGGAGCTGGAACCGGCGCTATTTACGCGTATTCTTTTATCTTTGTTGACCAACGTCCAAGTGTGTGGCAAGCTGCAAAAACAGTGGATGGAAAAGTACTCAATGATAAGTATCTGGTTAACTCTAGTGTTGGATTTACACAGGTTGGACAACCACAAGTAGAACTATTATTCAATGATGAAGGTAAAAAAATATTTGGTGAACTCACCAAGCGTCTCATTGGTAAGCAGATTGCTATATTTGTAGGAGGACAACTTCTCACAGCACCTACAGTACAAGCGGTGATCACTGACGGTAAAGCCGTGATTACGGGTGACTACACTATCAAGTGAGCACAGTCCCTAGCAAACGATATCAATACGGGTATTGTACCAGCCCCAATATACCTGACCAGTGAACGCACTATTGACGCAAAGATCGGATCTTCTTCGCTTCGTCAGATTCTCAATGCAGGCGCTATCGGCTTATTCGCCATTATTGTATTTCTGATGATATTCTACCGAGTCAGTGGTCTCTTGGCGGGAATAGCGCTCATTACCTATACATTGATATTGATTGCTCTCGTGAAAATGACAGGAGTAGTATTGACTCTTGCCTCAATTGCTGGTGTCATCCTCTCTATTGGTCTTGCTATTGACGCTAATATTCTGATTTTTGAGCGTATGAGAGAGGCGCTTCGTGACGGTAAAACACTGGATCAATCTATCCATCTCGGATTTGAGAAATCCTGGACTGCTATCTGGGATTCACATATCACTTCACTGACTTCTGCAGTAATTCTCTATATTTTTGGTATCTCACTGATCAAATGATTCGGGTTTATGCTCGGACTTGGCATCATCCTCTCTCTCTTTACTGCTATGTGGGTATCTCGAATTCTCATAATCGCAGTAGGACGAAAAATGAGTAATAATACAGCTGCATTCGTTGGATTTAGAAAATAGTAAATGATTACTCTACCCAAAAAAAACAAGAAAGTAATTCTCTTGTTTTTTTTTGGACTTATGGGCCAATGCATTTTAGTCATTGTACATAGATATTGCGTTTTGAAATTCATCTCATTTCACTTCAAAGTTTTTCCAGATAGAGTAACTCGGTGAGGCACAAGAGAGAATACAGATTTTTCATGGAGTGGTATGAGAAAATGCAAAATCAACCGCTTCTTTCATCGATTTGGTAATAAGGCATTTATACCGAGACAGATAATCCGTAGACCATTCTATCAGCATTTGTTGTATTTTAATACCCGTATCTGGGAAAAATACTATATTTCGTATCGAAGAAGACTGTATGGCTTGAATGAGCGAAGAAAACTCATAACCACGATCACTTCCTCCGAGAAAAATGGTCTCAATTCATTCCAGAGCATGGATTGCTGCAATAGTACTCTCGGGAGTGGTTGAAATTGCATCATCATAAAAAGAAATACCATTTTTTGTTTCGATGTATTCGAGTCGGTGAGGCAGTCATCTAAAATAAGCAATACTTGATTCTATTGATTCTATACTGATTCCCATAGCGTTTCAGACGGCGATTGTTGCCATGATATTTCTGAGATTGTGGTCTCATATCAGCTGTGTTTTGGATGTCTCAAATAACCGGGTTGATCGTGTATAGTAGTGCCCATTTTCTATATGAATCTGACCCAAATCGCCAAAAGTAATCCTTTCATTTTGGAATCTACCCAAGAGATCTCTAATTTCGGTTGGATATACAATCAAGGAATGGTTCCCAATTACTGAGAGTTTCGCATTCGTATAGTTTTCATACCCCAGGTGATAATCAAGATGTTCTGAATAGATATTTACAATAATGGAGATATACGGATCGATACTGAGTCAATCAAGCATATAACTTGACATCTCAAAAACCACATAGTCATAGTTCTCTTCGAGTGCATCCAGTACAGGATTTCCTATATTCCCAACGATACCAACGCTATATCCGGCATCTTTGAGCATAGTGTAGATGAGACTTGTGGTCGTGGATTTTCCCTTTGTTCCGGTTACAGCGATAATTTTCCCTTTGTAGATATCAGAAAATAGCTGTGCTTGACTCGAGAGTTTCGATCGGTAGGGAAGTATATTCGGGTGGTATGGAGAAATTCCGGGTGATTTGATTATCAGATCATATTCTGCTAGCGTATCGAGGTAACTCTCTCCAAGGAGATGCTTCTCTACAGCTAAAATGCCTCTTTCCAAATTACTAAAATCCTCCAGCAATCGTGCATCAATGATCGTTATATCATGAACTCAAGATTTCCTGAGATAACGTAACGTAGACAGGCCTTCGCGTCAAAATCCCAAAATAGCAATTTTCATGTGAGCAGAGAGAATCATAGTATGAATTTATTGGTGGCGAAAAATGAGTGGAATATGGTGTTCATATTCGTGAAAGAGCTTGGTCTCCAGTACTTCCCAAGATTCTTTTGGCATGAGGTGGATCGTTTGTTTCTGAATATCTTGAAGTACTATTGGGAGAGGATTATCACTGAATGTCTCAATGCTTTTGTGCATGCTCCAGAGAATCTCTTCATTGGTACCAACACATTCAAACGGCTTATGTCCACTCACTCAGGCGAGTTCACGAAAGAGTGGTATGAGTGAAGCGTCTGTATACATATCATCACCAAATATTTGAGTAATTTCATCGTGACTAATACATGGATGGAGACATGCAAATACGAATGCACACTTTGGGCACTTGCGACACCATCGATCAGTTTTTGACTCAGTAGAGAGGAGTGTGAAATTGGTATTGCAACTGGTAAAACTCTGAAAATAGGCTCGATGTTTCGAGAATTGTTGAATAATATTTACCTCATAGTAGGGGCGCATCATACTAAAATAGATGATATTGTCACTGACATATCGAGCAATGTAGGTTCTAAACTCGTTCTCAAAGTCGATACTCTTGGAATACTGATGGTTGATCTCCATACCATAAAATTCAAGATTCCCAAAATTGGAACTCTGCTCATTACTAAATACGATATACTTGTAACTATAGAGATATGCGACAAATGTAAGTACAAAAGATATCACACCCGTTATAGGAACATGACCATTGTAGTATCCTTCTCTATTGAGAATAAATAGTGTTTCAGAAAGTTTTCGTCTCACCAAGAGTCGCTGTTGTTCTGAGATTTCTGCAGTATCACTATAGATCCGATTCTCTTTTCCAAAGGTAAAGAGATCCATATCGATTCATGACGCCAAGATTTTCTCTATGGTAACAATACTATCTTTTCATCCTCCAACAGGTACGATAGCCCTATCTCGAACTGATATAGTTTGTTTTTGATAGTGATGCTCGCCACGAGACACAAAATTAGCGAGCCCCCTGGGATCGATATTTTTTCTATAAAAAAACTCACCAAGTCAGAGCGTGTAAAACCGATTCCAAAATACTCGAGCGTCACTATCCAAAAAACCCGTTTCAACGATGATCTCTGGGGTGGGATAGAGTTTGTAATAACTGATTCCAAGGGCGATCGAGATATGGAAAAGAAACGTATCAATAGTATGATTATTCAGTGGAGCTTGAATCTCAAATTCACTATCACTAAAGTATATCTCTTCAGTGAATCGTGTGGTATGATCAAAAGAATAAAAAAACCGTGCAATAAGGGTTGATTTGTCGAATTCAAATCATTCAATGTAAAAAGTTTCAAAAGGTTTCATAGTATGCGGGAAAATTGAACCTGATTATATAAAAAAACCTGAAAATGTCGAAAAAAAACTCCCAGATCTGATCGATCCAGGAGAAGAGGCTGCGAAGAAGTTTAGGGGGTGGATGGAGAGGAAGGGCATTAGTGAGTGTGCTGTAATCCTTGTATAACAGTATTCATATCTTGATATCTTCTTCTTTCTTTCTTTTCTAGATAAGTCATATTCCATCGTTTTTTAAATTCTTCTTTATATACTCAGGTCGTAAAAAGGAGTATATGTTTGTCTCATACTTTTCAGAAAAAGGGGAGTAGTATTTTTTTAGTCTCAATAAGGTACTGCATAATATCATTGTATGTAGATAATCCTAGAGATACTCCTGTATCAGGGTCAGATAATTTTGGTATGTCTGATACCTGTATCTCTCGCGTGATGGCATCAAAGATTTCTTTGGGAGTTGCCTGATACGATCACCGCATAAGTGCATTGATTGCTCAACGAAATTTATATATAGGATCTTCTTTTTCTTTCCATTGCTTTGCAGATCTTTTACTATACTGAATTTCGCATCCAATAGCCTGATTCTTATTACCCGTTCATAGACTCATGAATCCACTTTGGCTTGCATTTTTCATCTTTGGGTCACCTCATGGTTTATGTTCTACAAAAAGTGGCTGCTTTCTTGTACCAGTGATTACTTTTTGCAATGTGTTCTCATCGTCGAGCTCTCACTTGTTCTTGAGAATGTAACCACGGTGAGCTAGCATTCCGGATCATGCCCGAATAGTATCGATTATCATATCCTGGGAAGTGGTATCATCATATCCAATTCACATACCGAGTGCATCTCGAACGACACTTGCCCTGATATACTCCCCCGTTTCCCATAGTTTTTTGAGCAGACTCTTTACAGACTTGACCCGCCATGATACTTCGATAGGTTGATCGTTGAATGTATAACTTCAAGAGTGTATCACTGCTCACTGTGGATGCCGAGATGTTGTTATGGCTCACTGGAGAATAAATCAAGCTTTGAGTAGTTTTTTGGGTATCTCTTTGCATCTTTCCATCGTATCAGCGAAGTCCTCTTCTATAGTATTGACATCTCCCCACGCATGAAATGCTTGGATAACTTTCCATGCTTTTTTTCGATCATTTCATTTCCCAGTCCTAAATAACTCGGATAATACCTCTGTCAACTGATCAATACTTCGAACATAATAGATGCCCGATACATCTACTCAAAATATCTCATTAAGGTAATGAAATATGCGATCTTTGGTTTGTAGAAAATAAACATCAATATTTGAATCAGTACATCAGGAAATATTCGATACAAGCCCACTCACTATGAGTCTTCGAATATTTTTTTTTCTTGGTTTATCTCCAATTTGAGCGAATTCATAAGAATTCATATCGAGTATGGATGGTTGTTTGGATGCAAATTCGATAAATTTTTGGTTTTTACATACCTCTTTCACAAATAGAGGAATGTCATTTCCTATATCATTTTTTCTATTACGAAACAGAAACGCTTGGTATATATCAGGTACATATTCATCTGGTATATGCCATCAACTTATAGAGTTATTGACTCTATGGGTATGTATAACACGGATGAGATCGTTAAATACATGAGGGTGATCATAGAAAAAATTATGAATTCATAGCGTTTCTCATCTTTTTGGAAAATATCTATCAATCTGTTTTTGTATTTCCTCGACAGGGGTCAGATTTATAATACTGGATATCGCTGAAGATGTAGATTGTACTTGTTCCTGAGTTCTTGTTATACGAAGAGTATCAATATCAGTAGTGGATATTTCCTTATTTATCCTATAGTGCACTTGTATTTTATATCTTTTTCTTATACTAAACATATGTATCTTATTTTATTGAAAATGAAAGGTTGGCTCAGTCGTTGCAGCACTCTGTGAGTTTCACGGTATTTCTTATGAAATTTGTGATGATAGTAATCCGCCAAGTTCCTATCATCCTTATACGGTAATCATCCCATCCCCAGGAATTCCAAGTCATCATCCTATCTATACAACAGGGAAGGTAATGTGTGAACTGGATTTTGCATACCAATTTCTTCCAGAAAAATTTCAGATTGTTTCAGTGACCGGAACAGATGGTAAGTCCACTACCGCATGGATTATGTATAATATACTGGAAAAAGAATTTTCTGTCAAGAAATCCGTATATCTTTCTGGTAATTTCGATATTCCATTTTCGAGTACCATTCTCCAAATCCTCAGAGCGCGACAAAAAAAATGAATTATTGTCGTAGAAGTATCGAGTTTTATGGCATTCGCTATTAATCAGTATCAGTCGGATTATTCTATATTTACGAATTTTAAGCGAGATCATCTCAATTGGCATCGAGATCTTGGGGAATATCTGGACGCTAAGATGAATATCATGCACCGTACCAAAAAAAGGGCCATATTGAATCGCCAAATCATTCAATTCGCACAAACAGAGAAGCTCAGTATCAAGATACCTGATCATACTCGGATTTTTGCGAATGACATGTCTATGGATGACGCGACGGATGGGAACAATATCCGGGTATCCGGATATACGAGATACCTCCTCTCTGACACTCATTTCTCTGGTGAACACAATGCGATGAATATCCTCGCTTGCGCTCTTGTTGCGAAGGAGATGAAGATACCTTCAAAACGAATACAAGAATCGCTCGAAAGTATTACTGGATTACCACATCGTCTTGAGGTCATTGGAAATGTGTGAGGATTGACGATAGTAGAAGACTCCAAATCAACCAGCGCACAGAGCCTCGCTGCAGCATTGGGATCATTTGGGAATACCAAAAATTTATTACTCATAGTAGGTGGTTCGGATAAATGAGATACGTTTGCACACTTGGCTCCTCTATTTGAGGATCGTGTAAAGGCTATGGTATGTATTGGGGAGACCAAGAATCGTTTTATCCAAATTGCTCTCCAAACAACAATCCTATATCTCGCCATCGATGCGCTCGAACCTGCCGTACGATGGCTCTATGAACAGGGAAGTCGTGATGACATCTTGATGCTATCTCCCGGGTGTGCGAGTTTCTGATTGTTTCATGACTATCTCGATCGGGCCAATCAATTTCGTGAAGCTATAAAAAATCTCTCAAACTAAGTTTGAGAGATTTTTTATTAACGGATACTTCCTGAAAGCATGTTCCCAGACTTGGGAGATTCAGTTCAGGAAATAGGTTGTTGAGTGGTCGGAATATCGATGATCTCAAAAAGAGCAAAGTAACTTTGTCCAAATGTACGTGTTAAAATCTGCTGCTGTTCAGTTGCATTTCATGCGGCCTTAATGAGACTATCTCGAATTGGAACCAGGTACGAAGGAAGTGTAGATCAAGTCTTAGTAGACTCATTCATCATGGTGATCACATACTTCGCACACTTATTCTGTTTTTCATTTCTATTGACGACACTCAATGTTGGTCCGCGATAACTCTCATAATTAGTTCCGGCAATATCGATGAATTCTGTATCAGTTTTTAATTTTCATCATTTGTATTCGTCGAGGGCAACTTGGAGACAAAGATTGTCAGTATCAACCAGTCTCAGATTCTGAGCTCTCATGGTGAGTAGCAGATGTTCAAATCGAGTGGTAAGCGCGCGACGGGGATCACGATCGATCGTTGCTGCATTGAGATCAGTCAGAAGGTATCCTAATTTCACTTTTTTCATTCGCTCTATAGTGACTTCTGGAGAAGGATCATAGAAAAAGGTTTCAAATTCAAATATAAGGCTATCATCGAGGTATCGTTTTGTATTTTCATTGATGAGGTACGTCATAAATGTTCCTATTCGGTAGATTCCTTTTTTATTTGCTTCAGCGCCTTTTGGGGATAAAATACTCGAATAGAGTTCATTTCCAATGTTCTCAACATCTCCTCTTATATTTTTTTTGTCTGAAATTATTTTACCGCTTTCGAGTTGTGTAATAAAATAGAGGAGTATCTGATGTAGATCTACCGGACTCATATTTTCCAGTCGCTCTGGAGTGAGTATTTTCTTGATGGTAACACTCTTGGCTAAGGCTCATGCTCGTCTCACGACGGTACCTGGATCAACGCTATTCATAGCGGCAAGCGGCGTGATATAGTCCGTTCGGTAGGTGAATATACTCTCATTTTGATTGAGCTTGTTATACTTGTATTCATTCATTCCTGCACCGATCAAATTATTCCACCCATGAGGAAATGCCGACCTAAGGATATATGCAAATATGAATAAAAAGAACAAGATAGAAATAGTGACTTTGACTCATAGAGTATCTTCATCTTCTATCTCGGTATATGTAGTAAACGCAAGCGATGCGAGTCCCATGAGTACTATGAAGAGAAAGTAGACAAATACACCATACCATACGATTCCGAATGCACTGATCAAGAAGAGAAATCCATAGACCATGACCATCATGATAATAGACTTGATACTGTTTCCTTCCGCCTCATCAGTAATAAAAAGATGTGCAAGGGTAATAATAAGGAGAATTCATCAGACCATACAAGCATATCAAACGGGAAGGGTAATACTACTCATGAGGCTCGTTAAAAGAATACCGGTGGATCCAATAAAATAATAAGCAATCATGAGGCCAATTCCTATCGCCACGATAATCGGAAATACTGCCGTTGTCCACTCTTTTTTACCATACCTTCGTCCCCTGACAAAGAGGAGAAGACTCGGGAGAAAGGCGAGAAATATATAGGTAATATCGGTAAATTCTCCGGATTGATTTTTCTGAAAAGTCAGATTAGCGGGAAGCTTGAGATAGTTATTGAGCCCACTTTCTTGTCCAAAATACCTGCTAAAGTCCTCATTTTGAGACTTGCCATCACTCGTAATACTCGATGATTGTTGTGCCTTTCGTTTTTCACTATATTCAGCCTTTGTATAGATGGCCGAATAGTTATCAAAGCCAACTCAGGCATAGCCACCAAGAAAGCCATCCATTGTTCCTGATTTTTGATTTGCTGTAAAGAGCCTTGCCTCATATCCATTTTTGATAAACCAAGGAGTGAGAGCTATGACAAGGCCTAGTATAAATACAAGATTTGCTATGATCCAGTTTTTAAACCGCTCTATTCCTTGTTGCCAGATCGCCAATATAAGTCAGCCAACGCCAATAGCTCCACACATAAAGGCAATATTTCGTATGAGCTCAGTATTTTCTATTGGCATCCAGACGTTCATCTTCGCCCAAAGGTTTCCCCCCGTGAATATGCTCAGAAATAAGAAAAAGAATCCAAGAAATCCAAATAGACCAAGGATTCGATATGATATGAGGGCCAGACTCACAATGATCAAGATCAAGGTCGTAAACTTGATACTAAATGCAATACCCACAATGAATCCGGCGAGTGCAATAAGGAAATAAAATCCGTGTTTTTCGAATTTTTCTCTGAGAGCGTACCAAAGTACGCCAAAGGCACTCACACTCACCATCATTAGCGCAGGATCGAGCTTCATATCCTTTGCCTGTTGAAATATAGTCATCGGCATCATATAGTAGATCCCGGCAAGAAGGAGAGGAAGCGAGAGTAGATACTTATGATTCTTGCGCTCGAGTATAACTGAGAGAATACTCGTGATAACAATCATGGAGAGTATTCCGCCAAGTTGATTCACATAAAAGGCATTGGCGGCAATCTGGTTCCAGAGAAACCCACTTGCAGTAATCATTTGCCACGTATACATACCAGCTCATTCGAGAACGTATCCTGTGAGTGCTATGATTCGTGGAAAGTTCATATAGACTCCCAGATCATCCCAGCCAATCGGCATCGGACGTATCGCGTTGATCAGGGATACAGAGATCAAGAAACTGATGACTAAGAACGCAAACTCAGCTGAAATCAGTCGAGGATTCATGAATCCTATCAGAGAGCCAGAATTACTATCATGTTGATCATATTCAATACGATTCCTTATAATATCTCGATAGGTGGCTATCCATCCAGGAATAGCCACAATTGTGAGTATTGCTGCGAAGATGCAGAGTCCTGTGAGGGTAAATGCATGAAAAAATCCAAGTGCAAGCAGTCCACTCGAAAAAATAACGAGCCCCACTGATATCTCAGCGCCAATACGGATGCGGAGCAATATATCATCCCATCAGTTGAACCACTTCAGGAGAGAGTATCCTACTGCTCTCCAGAGAAGCGCGAGAAATAGCGGATACACGAGGAGAGAGAGTATATGGCCGAATAATACAAGGCTCGAAGCTCCTCCTGTCATAAAAAAAGATGAACCAGTCGTAACCTGGGCTGCAGTATACGCGATACTCACAACCAGGATCTGGAGGAGCGAGAAACCAGTAAGGTGCCAAAACGTGAATCGTACTTTTTTTGGTTGATTGAGCACTGAAATAGTTTTATATATACCGTATATACATCCAATAGCGAGTAAGTAGCCACCATATCCACTTGACGCCTCTATGTGATCAACCTGAGAAAAATTCTTTGAATAATAGGTAGCGATAATGTAGAGAACCCAAGGTACAAATCCGATTGATGCCAGAATAAGTTGGAGCATAGAGTGGAGGTTATTGTTTTTTTATTATGTATTACTTCGTATAATTTTCCAGGCATTCCTGAGGAGTACGAGATTTCCGAGTCCAAATATAATCAGATTCACGATCAATGCAATTAAAAGTATCAAAAAGGCTCAAGATCTGGTAGTATCATGGAGGCTTGTGATCGTGGTAATTCAGAATATGACTCAACCAGCTATACTAACGAGTACTATATTTTTAAAGAATGGAATCCAATCAAATCCACTGTTATGGACACGTGTTGCACGAAATGAGAGATACCAGAGTGGAATCCATGAGAGTCACACTGCAAGGGCGGATCACTCTACACCGTAGTGATGGATGAGAATATAATTGAGTATGATATTGACAGGAAGGATGAGCGCGAGGATACGTGCTCGGTCTCAGATTTTTCCAGTACCAGCCAGGAATTGAAAATTGATCTGAACAAGAAGAAGAAAGGTTAAGAAAAATGCTGAATATCCAAGAATATGCCCAGATTCTCTGAATTTTTCACCAAAAAAAAGAATCGCGAGTGGTTCACCAAACTGGTAGAGAAAGATAGAGAGCCATATTCATAGTATTGAAAAATAGAGAGAAAATTCCCTATGAATCATCTGCATTTTTTGCACGTCATTTCGTCCGTGGAGTTCCGAAATAACCGGAAAAAGAAAAGCGAAAAGCGGTGCAATAAATATAAATGGAATATTGAGAAGTGATAGATAATTCGAGTAGTATCCAGTTGATTCTGATCCGAGTTGCACAATGATCATCTGCATATCTACCTGCGAGAGGAGCGCACCAACATTGGCCGTGAGGAGTGTTGCAAGAGCATATTTGTAGAAATGATTACGTTCTATAAGATCCTTTTCTGATGGTATTCACTTGAAATATACACAATAATAGTAAGTATATGAAAAATAGAGCGAGAATATAAAGCCAATAATAATACCTCCGAGCCACGCCCACATATAGGATTCAATAGATCATTGTCCTACTGCAAATAGGATAAATGTTCAGATTCCAGTGCTGATGAATTTGATAAATTCAGATCACTTCTGAAGCTTGGTATTTTGTGAAACACTGAATAATACGGTGGTAATATGAAATAGATTAATACCGATAAAATAGAGTCCAGATATTCTGAGGATATCTATAATCAATGGCTCATTGAAGTATACTTCTGCGAGCCATGGTGCAATAATAAACAAAGTACCCGCAATGAGTATGCTAGAAAAAAATTGTACGATAAGCGTCAGCTTCAAGAGATATTTTGCTTTTCCATATTCATTCCGGATGATATATTTTGGAAGAAAATAGTTGAGACTCTCCGTACATCCCAGGTCATTGAATGCTGAGAGAAGTGTTACAAAGCTCAGAACTCCATAGATCATACCAACTCCTCCAACCGAGAGATCATGAGAAATGATTATTTTGATAATATAGCCAATGGGACCAATAAGGAGTGTAAAAAAATACAACCAAAATCATTTTCTTACAAACTTCTCTGCCAGGGTTTCTTCGGAATTTAACATATATTTTTATAAGCAGTAAGTTCAGTGTTGAGTATCTGATACGATTTTCCCATTCTCAAAAGCAATCACTCGCTTCTTCATGGTATTGACGATCGTCTCATTATGCGTTGCCATGATAATGGTTTTTCCATTCTGATTGAGTTCTTCGAGCAGGTGCATGATCTCCATGGCATTCGTTCTGTCAAGATTTCCAGTAGGCTCATCTCCGATGATGATCCGAGGATCATGGATGAGCGCTCTTGCGATACAGGTTCTTTGTATTTCACCTCCCGAAAGCGTTTCTACAAATGTTTCTATCTTTGCAAGGAGTCACACCTTCGAGAGTACTTCCGGCACTCGACGTGCGATTTCATAAGCACTATACCCACATACCTCCATCGCAAACGCTACATTCTCTCGTACTGTTTTACGAGGAAGGAGCTTGAAATCTTGAAAAATAGTACCAAGTCCTCTGCGATATTTGAGGAGGTCTTTTGGAGAAAGAAGCGCAATATCGATGCCATGATCATCAAAAATATGTCAACTTTTTAGTTTTTTGGCACCAAGCATCGACTTGATAAAGCTCGTTTTTCCACTTCCTGAGGTACCAATAAGAAATACGAACTCACCAGGCTCAATGCTCAGGGAGATATCACGTAAGATAGTACGTTCACCATAGGCGATGGTGATATTTTTATATTGCATAACTTATTGTGGTAATATATTTACAAAAAATGATTTCGATACCGTCTGAAAACTTCCATCGGTCGCGGTAATCTTGACGGTATGCTTTCAGGTAGTGAGTCCAGCTGTACTCACTGGGAATATGAATATATCGCCGCTCGTTGCATTCTGGATGATGGTATCATCCATCGTCACGGATATCTCACGAGTCGTACTCGACATACTGACTTGAAAACGAAGATTAAATGAATTTCATGCGTAGAGGTTGAGCGATGCTCATTTTGGGTTAATAAGATTAATAACGGGAAGCGTCTTCGTTGCAGGAGGAGCGCCACTATTACTCATAGGAATTCCCATAGCATTTGTGCTATACTTATACCCATATATGTCAATAGCCTCCACAGTTGCATCATATACTTTGCCAAGATTCATTCGCATGGTTCCTGTTGTGCTACCACTCTCTCCGTAGAGTGTTTCCCTGATAGTTTTTCCATTGGAAACTACTCGTATCGTTTTGATGATACGATTTCCATTCCACTTGATCTCGATGAGATTGTCCTGTCCGAGTCCGACTGGCGATACATCGATGGTGACGGCTCACTCTATGCCTGGACGGGTACAGGGTTCTTTTGAGATTTCGAGTGATCCAGTTCCTACGCTATATTTTCGTGATGCTGTTAGAAATCCAGCAAACCAATCAGGATCATATCCATCAATAATCGGTTTATTCGTAGGGATATAGATAGTGAGGCGGGAATCGAGAGGAGTTTCAGGCGTTGCAACACCATTGCATAAAGTATCAATATCCGTTCATTCGAGTCCGCTATCATAGGTATCGAGTTTGACCGCCATGAGTGTAGAGCGAACGAGATCTGCTGGAGTATCTTTAGTGGCGAGATATCCCGTAAGTTTTGAGATGTTATATGTATAGATATCTTTTGGCTTTTTGAATTCTTCTTTTGGGAGATCTTTGAGGGCGTAGGTCATATAACTCTTCCAGATGGTTGCCGCACAATTGAGTCCATCACAGGTTCATTTTGTTTCCTTTCCATCCACATTTCCGGCCCATACCACGGTAGTAATTTGTGGAGTATATCCAATAGTCCAAAGGTCTCTTGGGAGTATTTTTTTCTGACCTCATTTGCTTACATCCTTATTGGAAGTACCAGTTTTTGCGGCTACCGTACGACCAGGAATAGAGAGGGCATTTCGCCAAAAGGTTGATTCAGGACGAGCATCATTGTTGGAGAGTATTTTCGATATGATATAGGCAGCTGCAGGATTCATGACTGCTTCTCCTGGTTGATCTTTGTGTTCTTCGATAGTATTTCCTTCGCTATCTGTGATTTTTTCTATCGTATAGAGTTGCTTCTTCAATCCATTGTTCGCGAATACAGAGTAGGCTTGCATCATATCGATCGGCTTCGCCTCGGCTGTTCCTATTGCTAGAGGTGCTCCATATCCAAAATTTTCTTTGAGACTCGAGAGACCGAGAGTTTTTGCATATTTTACGATGGCGGCTTCTTGTCCGGCCAGGTAATACATCTTGATAGCAGGAATATTGCGAGAGTAGTCGAGAGCTGTCTCGAGCGACATCACTCACTTGAACTGTCGATCATAGTTATCTGGTTTCCATTTTCCAAAGGATATTGGCCCATCAGTCACGGGGCTTGCTGGTCCAATTGGATTTTTTGCAATTGCGAGAGAATATACGATAGGTTTGAATGATGACCCAGGCTGACGGATTGCCGTTATCATATTGTTGTTTCCACCATGTTCTGCATCAAAATAGTCAGGTCCACCTACCATAGAGAGGAGTTTCCCACTCGTGTTGTCCATACTCACGAGGGCAGCACTATTGGCACCATATTGTGCCTTATTGATGGCGACTTGTTTTTTCACAGCTTCCTCAGCAAAGCTTTGCAGCTTTGGATCAATAGTCGTATAGACCTTGAGTCCATTGGTCACATCGATATCTTTACTATACTTAGTTTCAAGGTATTCCTTGATATACATGACAAAGTAGGGGTACTTTATACTTTCAGTGTATTTCTTGAACTCAAATTCAAGGCCATCATAGATAATTTTTTTGAATATTAGGCCGTCGATTTTTCCATCTTCAAGCATCTGATTGGCGACAAAGTCCTTACGTCCGATAGTGTACTCTATCGTATATTCACCGCTTCATTCGGCGGTATTGATATTTTTGGTAATGGCAATATTTCCAACAAAATCAAGCACCTCATTGAAATTGAGATTGAGACAACCACTCGTATCTGGACTAAATGTTTGATTTTTTATAGCAGTAGCCTTGACTCAGCATACCTTGAGGCCACTTTCCGAGCGGTCCATAGTCATTCATGAAAGATACGAATGAAATGCAGAGTATATAGACTCATAGTCCTTTCTATCGGAGAGGGTAATGAGCATTTTGCTATTTTTTGGATCATCTTTTGGATATACTTCGAGCTTTCCCATAAGGCGGTCTCGGTGGAGGTATGGCGAATAATAGGTGGGTCACTTTGGAAGGGAAGCGAGAATAGTAGCTCCAAGTGGACCAACTTCTTTGGCACTTTTTCCAAAGTAGGTACGGGAAGCTTCCTCGATACCATTGGCATTATTTCCAAATGAAAAGGCATTGAGATACATCTCTAAAATTTTTTCTTTTGAATAGGTATTATTGAGCTTGTACGAAAGGTACATTTCCTGTAATTTTCTTTTTAGTGAATGCTCATTCGTCAGGATCGTATTTTTGATGAGTTGTTGAGAAATAGTGGAAGTTCCTTTTATGATCTCATTGGATCCAACAAGATACTTGGTTCCAGCACGAAGGAGTCCCATGAGATCAATTCCAGGATTTTCAAAAAATGTGCGGTCTTCCGTACTGATGATTGC
Organism: Candidatus Altimarinota bacterium; assembly: GCA_043722085.1. GTDB lineage: Bacteria > Patescibacteriota > Gracilibacteria > BD1-5 > UBA2023 > JABFSX01. The sequence goes on from JAYSPL010000126.1 coordinate 43,227, forward strand.
ATCCTTGAGTGACTGAGAGATCTCATTGTAGGATATGTAGGTACGTTTTCCATCACCCTTGAAAAGGGTATAGATAACTCCTCCATCTTTGTCATAAATAGTGGTACTTTCTCGAAAGTAGTTTCCGCTTGCGAGCGTCTCGATGGCTGGTGCTCCTCTCAGAAATACTCCCCATAATACAAGGATTCCGATGGCTATAATAAGTAACAGTATCCCAATGATCCGGATGACCATGTGTCATTTTCTGATGGTGAGAAGGGACTGCATTTTTTCAATATAGGAATTATCCCGATGCTGTGATCCAGATTCTCGAGATCTTGACAATATATGACCAATACGGGGGGTTTTCATAGTTCAAATGGAGTGAGAAATAATAACTATAATTGTTCCCATTCACCAGGGCTAGTCTTATAGGGTGATGGAGTCGTGGTATTTTTATTCTGAAGGGCTGGTGTCTTGGGAGTGGTGAGGGGAGAGGGAGTTGATTTTTCTATTTTTTTCTCTCCTGATACGGATATTCCTGAAAGACTTGATGTCTCAATTTTTGGAAGGTATTGCACTGGTTTTGCAAAAGTAAAGTATTCCTTGTGGTCATTCCCGAGTACGATCTCTATTTTTGGTCCATCAGTGGTGACGTATTCATTACTACTGACGAAATGGATAGGAATTCGCATATCGAGCAATTTCAGTGCTTCCACAATCTGGGAGGTTGGTTCAATACCAATTCGATGCTGACTATTCCAATATATATTGATATGGGATGTCTGTATCTCTCCAGTAGCGGTCATGAGTGCATGCTTCGCGTCAAAATCAATTCCGATCTTTCGCATTTCCATAAGGAGATTCTTCGAATAATTGATTGACGCTTTTGTATTGACTACAATAATTGGTTGTTCGGTGGTTTGTATTCCGGGGAATCGAAATACAAAATCTACGAATTGATTAATGCGATCATAATAACTTAGATGATTGATCTTTGCTCATTCTGGTATAATGGCCGATGCCCCACCGAAATAGGTCATCGATGGGCTATAGAGATAGGCTCAAACCGAACAATTCGTATAGGTGATACAATCATTCCCAAGATTATAGACGTGAATATTTGACGTATCAATGGAGGCAAAGGTGGTTCCGAGTGATACTATATCGCCTACCGTGAAATCCGTATTGATATTCTTTCGGGTTGCATCGATGATTTCAGATATCTTAGTTGGACTTGAGATAATTCCAGCAGAAAATGCCTTAGTTTTTATAGCGTTAATAATCAGTTGTTGTCGGTGCGAACGGTCAAAGTCACTCGTTGAGTGCCGAGACCGAGCATATCGAAGTGCCGTCTCTCCATCCAGATTTTGGAGTCATTTTTTGATCGAGAAGATCGTATAGTTATAATCATAGTCAGGATATTTCGGGTCGTAGAGATCTTTTTCTACGTTAACCTCAATACCACCAAGCGCATTTACTATATACTTAAATGCCGTAAAATCGATTACGATATAGTGATGGATTGATTGTCCAGTGACTTCGGATACCTTACTAGCAAGGAGAGATATTCCTTCTTTGCGAATAATTCCGATTGGATAGAGTGCATTGATCTTTCATGCAGAACGCCCAGTACCATAAGCAACATAGAGGTCACGAGGAATTGAGATCATGGTAACGGATTTCTTTTCTTCATCGAGCGAAGCGAGCATAATAGAATCAGCGAGTTCTCCACTCCGATCAATACCAACGATCAGGATATTTGTTACTCATTTTTTTGGTGGGATAGTTGTTCCTGTAGCATTGATAATAATTGGAATAAAAGTACTTCCATCTCATGCAGTACCAATTTTTACGCTTCAGATTCCTTGAATAGTATAGTTAATTCCAAAAAGACAACCGAGAAGTACGAGCACTATAGCAATGATCTTTCGAATCTTTTTTTTGGTTTTTTGGATTTCTGGGATGTTGGCGGCAAGATCTACTTTTTTGAGTGGAGTATGATGGAGTTTTTTGGTACTAAAGTTTGTCATGGTACGATTATAGAAAAAAATGATTTTTTTTCAAAAGAAAATATGAGGATTATTCATGGGTATTTCTCCTTGACAGAAAACAAAAAACGACTACATTTTAATGAGTTTCGTTGCATGTTTTTCTCTATTTTTTCACTGTTTTCTTTTGCATCACGCGCCTGTCCTCATCCGTGAAATAGAAGCATTATTCTACCCGAGACATACGCATCAGACGGTCGTCGATGCCACACTCGGACTAGGGGGTCATGCGAGTATGTTTTGTACTCATATGTCACCGTGAGATACCTTTATTGGGATTGATCGCGATGGTGATAATCTCACTATCGCACGTACGCGCTTGGACTCAGTGGCACCACTCGTTACCAAACACCTCATTCATTCGAGTTTCGCTGATGTGGATACGATCTTAGGAGACCTTTCGATTGGTACGATTGATTTTATTCTCTATGATCTCTGAGTGAGCAGTGCTCACTACGATGATGGAATCAGAGGCTTCTCTCTGAGGTTTGATGCGCCGCTCGATATGCGATTTGATCGGTCTAAGGGGCATACCGCTCATGATCTTGTGATGACACTCTCTGAGTATGAACTGCGGGATCTGATGTTTAGATACGCTGATGAAAAAAAAGCCGTCCATATCGCGCGAGCGATTGTCGAAACACGTAAGACTCAGTCTATTGACACCACCTTTGATCTTGTCGAAATCATTGGAAAAGCAAGCTATGATGATCATTCTCCCAAGCGTGTTTTCCAAGCACTCAGAATTGCCGTCAATAGGGAGTTTGAGCATATCGAGATATCCATCAAAAAAGCAATAGATATACTCAGTATTGGATGACAGATTGCTATCATTAGCTTCCACTCGATCGAAGACCGAATCGTCAAAAATCTGCTTACTCCCTATCTTACTGGAACGATTGATGACTTCACTGGACAGACTACTGTCCCTCCTCGTCTCACCAAATACAATAAAAAACCGATTCTCCCTACCGAACACGAAATCAGTGAAAATCCTCGAAGTCGCTCAGCAAAACTCAGGGTCCTCACTCGTATCAACTAATTTTTACTTCATGAATGCGAATGTCCTGGTGGCCAAAAAATGACATCTTTCTTTTTTCTCCGAGCGTCGCGCTGCTCGTGAGAATTTTCGACTTTCTTTTTCCCAGGCCTACATTCTCGCGATTGTTCTCATTGCATTTCTTGGAATCTACTATATCTGGATTCTCAATCAAAATGCCACAAAATGATACCAAATTCGTGAACTCCAGGGACAATACCGTGAGCTCACATTTCAAGAGAATCTTCTCGTTATCCGAATAGCTGAGTGAAAATCAATAGACGCTATTATGAATGCCAAAATCATACAATCAATGCAGACGGTAGATGCTTCCACGTTTCTGGTTATTAAAGAACCACGATTTACTCTCAAAAATTAAAATATCCATGCCAGAAGCCCTCAAGAGAATCATCGATATGATCCACTACCTTCCTGGAATTGGAGAGAAAACCGCGGCTAAGCTCGCATTTTTTTTGCTGAAAGCGAATGCAACCTACGTCTCGAATTTTGCCAGGGCGCTCTCTGATCTGCACGAGAAAGTAAGGGAATGCGAGGTATGCCATGCGATGACAGATGTAGATCATCCGACTTGTAGCATCTGTAGTGATCCCAAGCGAGATGCGACGATGCTCTGTGTGGTAGAAGATTATCTCGATATGCTGTCCATCGATCGAACGGGAGTATGGCGTGGACTATATCATGTCCTCGGAGGGGTGATATCTCCAATCCAAGGAACCACTCCTGACAAGCTCAACTACGACTCACTCTTTGCACGAATACTCGAAAATCCAGAGATCCATGAGATTATCCTTGCTATGAATCCCAATATAGAAGGGGAGGCGACCGCACTGTACGCGGTGTGACATATGCCACGAGAAGTGAAGATATCGAGACTCTCAAAATGACTCCCACACGCGGGATCTATCGAGTATGCTGATGAGATTACATTGCTCTCGGCATTTCGGGGGAGGGGGTAAAATTCAAATTTTGAATTTGAAAAGGAAGAGAAATTTGGAATCTAAATATTTCCTGTCAGGCTCTGCTGGGGGATAGTACCAGAGTTGTCTCGTTCCTGAAGGTATGCGGTTGCGTGGCGAAAGAGTTACTGTACTACCTCGCCGAACGATATGACATTGAACGCACAGATGATGAAGTTATTGATAGTGAAATAGAGTGAGTGAGGGAACAGCTTGCTACGAGGATAGCAAATCGTAGCGTATATTTTGTAATCACTCACACTAACCGCAAAGAAGGAACTATACCGTAGTTCCTTCTTTTTCTTTTGTTTGGTTCCTGAGTTCCATGAGGATTATTTCATTAGCCTCTTCAGCTTTTGCTACATTCTCTGCATAATACTGGCGTATGCGTTTGTATCGACTAAATATCATATTTGGACTCTGCCAGTAGAGAGAAAGTAA
>JAYSPL010000127.1:0-14346 GCA_043722085.1 Candidatus Altimarinota bacterium
GTCTAGGATATCATAACCTTTTTTCGAGTCAACGATTACAGTGGCAGAGCCGATGTGGGTCCACCCCCAGAGGGGGTGGATTTAGACAGATGGATTAAAGATGAAACTTGTATATTTTTATCAATTCCAATATTAATTTCAGAAATGGTAGATTCTATTGATTCCTTTAAGAATCATTCGCTCTCTAAAAAAACAAGAAGTTCTTGAGTTTTAGAAACTCAGTTCTTTCATAATCCTCTAATTCAAGCTAAGGAATTTTTACTATCATGAACTCAACAAAAGTTGACTAAATCCATTACAGTATAAATGTCTGCATGATTTAATGCATTACTAGTTCTATTATCCAAGTAATACTCATTATCTTTATTTTTACAATTTACTAATGAGTCATCAAGAGTTACCATTATTTTTAAATTAATAGATTCATTATCTTAATAAGATATTTTTTGTCAAAAGAAAAATTAAATTATTTAAAAATAAAATTGACAAGAATACTTTTAAGGTAAATATTCCTCTTACACTAAGTTAGAAACAAGAGAAAACTCCCCATGCTTATGCAGGGGAGTTTTTGTTTGAATCCGAATATTTCCTTTTTTACCTACAAAACCCGTTTTTGGAAAATTATCACTGTTTCCGTGTGATAATATGGGGGTGTGGTGGGTGTCCCCCACATATCAAAAATCCTTTTCGGTTTCTGCATAAAAATATCATCAAAAATACTCGAAAAAAGTAGTGAAAAAATACCATAAAAGAGCTGGATGGATTCTGAAACAGATAAATTATTTTAATAGCTTTCATCCACGAATAACAAAACGGAAGTATATCACCTGAGAAACTTTCTTATACTTATGAAAACAGTATATTTTAAAAGCCGAACTTGTTACCAAAACTGAGGAAGTAAAGCTTAAATGAAAGTTTATAATGGTCTTCGTCAAAAAATTAGAAAATACTGAAAAGATACTAAATGCTTGGTACCTAAAGAACGCTAGAGAAAAATTTGAAATATACAAGGAATGAGTTTTGAAAAGTTTTGAAAAGTTTGAAATTAAGCCAAATAAAATCACCATCAGGACAATGAAGACAAGATGGTGAAGTTGTAGTAAGAAATGAAACATTACCCTGAATAGCCAGCTTATAAAAGCCCCAAGATGATGTATTGAGTATGTACTTACTCATGAACTCTGTCATCTTATAGAGTTCTGACATACAAAGGCTTTCTACGATTTACAGACAAAACAGATGCCCGATTGGCAAAAATGGAAAAATAAACTAGAAAGACTCTTAGCATAAAAGAATATACTAAGAGTCTTCTTTTTTTGGAAAAATATGAGCTTATTATGATAATAATATTCATAAAACAGGTAAACCGAAATTATGTTTACCTGTTTTATATCTTCGAATTTTGCTTTATACAACTGCTTTTCTCATCTCGAATTCGAGATAGGTAATATATTTCTATATTATCAAAAATCCCCCAATCTTGCGAATGAGGGATTTTTATTGATTATATAACTGGTAACGCTACGGAGAATTGAACTCCGGCCTACGGGATGAAAACCCGTTGTCCTAACCACTAGACGATAGCGTCAGATACAACAAAATGAATGAACTAATGGTGGAGACTGGGATCAGAACCCGAGAGCCTCGTGAACCCAAACATGTGCGCGAGCGCACCCAGAAAACCAGAAACTAAAATGGTCGGAGACGTGGGACTCGAACCCACAACCCCGTGCTCCCAAAGCACGTGCGCTAGCCAATTGCGCCAGTCTCCGAAAGGCATTCAACTCGTCTCATAACTCGACAATATTTGGGGATCCATACAGGAATGGTGGGCGTACATGGACTTGAACCATGGACCTCGACATTATCAGTGTCGCGCTCTAACCAGCTGAGCTATACGCCCGTAAAAAAGAAACTAGAATCGAAGTATTAGGACTCAGAAAGATATTCTTCCCCTAGTACTCCAAACACTAATTTCACATACGGATCAAAATGGAGCGGGCGATGGGACTCGAACCCATAACAGTCTGCTTGGAAGGCAGAGACTCTAGCCATTGAGCTACGCCCGCTTGTTGCTTGAGTTATTCAAAGCTCAGGCATTGTATAAAAACACGACTTATTGTCAAAACTTTTTTTAAAAAACTAGGCACGAGCGAAAACATAGATGATTCTCGCCTTCCCACCAAGCTCGTATTCGAGCTCTCAGGTGAGTTTGAGTCGGTATTTCTGACATGCTTGTCCGATATCTCGCCTTTCATCTTCACCAGGCATCTTATAGAGGATGATTCGCCCTGTTTTTGACAGGAATGGTTGAGACCAGAACAGGATATCCGTGATATAGGCCGTTGCTCGTGAGACCACGATATCATATTGTCACTTGTGATCGGGATGTTTCGCGAGATTTTCAGCACGCTCACATATCGCCTGAATCCCACCAAGTTCGAGATTCTCTACGAAGTAATTCATGGCCTTTACTTTTTTGCCGATACTATCGAGGAGCGTCACATCCAGTTCTGGAATAACTATCTTGAGTGGAATGCCTGGAAATCCACCACCAGAACCAATATCGAGCAGACGAACTGGACTAGATCTAGAATACTGGAGTATCTCTTCGATAATGCTCACTCCATAGAGGGAGTCGATAAAGTGTTTTTCGATGATGCCATCTCGGTCACGGATCGATGAGAGATTAGTATGAGCATTGTACTCGGTAAAGAGTGCGAGAAATTGTTCGAATTGAGTGAGTTCAGCGTCTGAGAGCTCGAAGGCGTGTGATGAGAAAAGTGTTTGCATGTCTCCACTATATATGAAATATACGGTTTTGCAAAAAAGTAAAGAAAAATCTCTGCCTGAAGAAGGATTATTCAAGTGGTTATTTTCCATAAGTTTTTCATACTGCATCTTTCGATGTCATGAGCGGTATATCTCATCTCATCCATATTGCATAATTTTGTTCGATTTTTCTCCATACTCCTGAGTTGCAAAATACAAAAATTTCCTATAATACCCATCAAATGTCAAAATACACTACACTCACCTATTGGCTCCCAAAGATCCCCCTTCTCGCTCTGGTTGGGACTTTTTTGTTTCCACTCGCGCTCATGCAGATTCACTATGAGACGGGACTCTTTTTTATAGCACTCTATATCTCCTACTGGTCTATCAAGGTATTTGAGTCCTACTATTACGTTCTGAAATCCTATATCAAGCTTCTCAGGATAGAAAAAAATGACTGGAGTCAGGACGTGATCGTGCGACAGTGAGCCAAAAATCTCAAGCATATCGTCATTGTTCCGATCTATACAGAACCCTACAATGTCATCGAAGAGAATATCATGGCGATACAAGCCACCTACTATCCGTACACAAAAAATATTGTGATCCTGCTTGCAACCGAGTCTCGTGCTCCAGATGGAGTGAGTCATGCAACTCGTATCATCCACGAACATAAGCGCTCATGAATGGATATCGTCAATATCGTTCACCCATCGGGTATCCCATGAGAATGAAGGGTAAAGTGAGCCAATATCACACATGCGATTCGAGAATATGAGAAGATGGTAACACTCGATCCAAAAAATACCTTCATATCCACGATCGATACTGATACTAAGGTTGAGAAATACTTTTTTATGGTCGTCACTTCTCAGTTTCTGCAGACTGATGCTCGAGATCATGCGATCTATCAGTATACTCCGATCTATTCCAATAACTGGAGAGAGGGGCATTTCTTTGCTCGTATTATCGGTATCGGAACCACTATGTGGCAGTTTTTCGAAAGTCAGAACCCAGAATTTTATCGAAACTTTGCAGTCTATGGACAGTCGCTGGCTTGTCTCCACAAGGCAAATTATTGGTCACTCACCTCGATCGTAGAAGATGGGATGCAGTACTGGAGGAGCTACTTCGGATGGGATGGATTTTTTCGTATTATCCATACTCCCGCGATCTGTGAGATGGACCTGGTCGATGAGAAAAACTTGTATAGAACGATCCGCTCACAATACAAACAACTCCGTCGTTGGTCATGGGGATGTACAGATATCGAGTATGTACTCCCCGAATTTATCAAAAACAAAAACATCGCACTTGGTGAAAAAATCCGAAAGACAATCTACCTCGTCTACAATCATCTCTTTTGGGCTGGAGGGCCATTTATGTTATTTTTTATCGGGTATGTCCCTGGGCTCTTCTCAAGTATCGATCACTCACTCGCCACCTTCACGGTTCCCATAGCGAGTTCCATAATATTCACGATGCTCTTTGCGACGGTCATCATACCGAGTATTCTCTCGATTCATATCATGCGACGGTATACCAAGTTCACTCCACTCGACTACGTATGGAATATGATCCAATGGATCACCGTCCCTATCCTCACTCTGACTCTATTTTCTATTCCAGCTATAGAATCACAGATTCGTTTCTTTTTTGGCAAACGGATTGATAGCTTCGATACTACAGAAAAAATGGAGCGAAAAAAACACTAAATTCTCAACCATGCTCGAAACCTACCAAGTAGAAATACTCAAAAAACGCAGAGCCGCTCGTATATTTTGGCTCATTGTACTCCTCTGTTCGTTTCTTCTCTATTTCTTTTTTCAATGAAAGTATCCAGATATCCGAGTGGGACTCCGTCTCTTCTCTGAATCTGGAAGCGTGAGCCTCTCAGGATGATCTGAACTGATGCGATCTTTTGGTATTATCAATGTTCGAACGATTCCCACAGATACGACGATCCTCCTTGGAACCGGTTGATATGGAAACAATGAAAAACGTATGAGTGATTATGGAAATTATACGATGAAAATCGAAAAATCATGATATCTTAATAATGTAATTATATTCAAGATAGATGCAGAGAAGCCATTTTTTATTGAGAAAATCTCACTTCTTCCCCTCCCGACTTACAAAAAAATCAATGGGGCGATACGGGTATATCCGATTGGCAATGGAGAAATACTTATCAAGACGTTGAGTGGAATTACTTGGTCAGGATCACTTATTCCGGGTCTCGTAGGATATACCGGATCATTTGATCCTATCGGTGGAAAGTATTTTCGAACCAATAGTGGGATAGTCGCTTGGGAAGGTGGAAAGTTCAAGGGCGCAAGTCAAAATATCGTCAACTTCGTGCAAACCTGCAAGCTTCCATTATGGAAATATGACCTTTTCTATTGTGCAATGAGCAAGAGTCTGATAACGGAATGAGGAAAGTATATGACAGGCATTCTCGATATCCATGATCATCTGATTGAACAAAGTGGGAGTGTAATGGAGATAAAAAACGGTATCCCATGAAAAAAATGGAGCCAAAATCTCGAGATCGATCTAGAGAAGATCACAATTATCAACAGTGTACTCTACAATAATAGATCAGGTTCACTGATTCCAACTACTAAAACTGAACTTAACATCATAACTCCACTAGAGAACATTGATCATGTAAACATCCTCGGTGAAGACATTGTTCTTCTGGGCAAGTTACACGGTCAGCCTCACCTTATCATCCGGCATGCGGGTGATCCCGTGGATCGAGAGCGTAGTATAGAACTTCCAGAAAATATGTCATATAAGGATATAGAGCTCCACTCCATCGGATGAAATATCATGATAGAAACTACTTCTGGAATCCTCCTCATATATCGATGAAGTCATACCTATCAATGGATTGTTGAGTGAACTATTCTCATATTTACTGATACGGGCGCCATCTATGAAAAAAATGGTCAATATTGGATCACTGATTGGAATACGAAGGTCGGCCTCTAAGTAATATATAAAATACGCATCATTCTAATAGTCTGAATCCCTTATGACTTTTTTGATCGTTACTCCTGTCATACATGATATAATTGCAAAACTCACGATAAATGATATCATATCTTCCTCTAATTATAATTTTATGGAAAAAGATATCCGACTCGCTGTCCTCATCGATGGTGATAACATCCCATCATCCTATGTCCGAGAGATGATGGAAGAGATCGCCAAATATGGCAATCCCACGATCAAGCGAATATATGGTGACTGGACTCGCCCAGGACTCGCCAAGTGGAAAGATCTTCTCCTCGAACATGCGATCCAGCCGATCCAACAGTATGGATACACCACTGGGAAAAATGCAACTGACTCCGCAATGATCATCGATGCGATGGATGTACTCTACAGTGAGAAGGTGGACGGATTCTGTATTGTATCGAGTGATTCTGACTTCACTCGGCTCGCAACCAGACTCAGAGAAGCAGGGATGCGAGTCTACGGAATAGGAGAGAAAAAAACTCCAAAACCATTCATCGTCGCTTGTGATAAGTTCATCTATATCGAGATACTGAAGCCTGTGAAAGAACCCAACAAAAAGCCTGCCAGCCCAGAGAAAAAAATAAAAAAAGGAGAAGTCCGAGTTCCAGAAGCAATAGTAGATATATCACCAACTGATGTAGATACTATTACACCAGAGCTTATCCGGCTTATCTCGACAACAATCTATGATCTCTCGGGAGATGATGGATGGGCATTCCTCGGAGATGTTGGAACACTACTACAGAAGAAGCAACCCAACTTCGATCCTCGCAACTACGGATTCAACAAGCTGACTCCCCTGCTCGCCTCGACGGGAGTATTTGACATCACGGAACGGGAAGGTGGGAGTAGCCGTTACAAGATATTGTATGTGAGGAACAAGTAGAAAATAGCGATAAGATTCCATCAGCCGTTGTATGCATTGATGAAGTTGAACTGTGATATTTCAATATATTTTTAGGCCTACTAGCTCCTGATCCCCTGCCCTTTTGAGAACATATACCAGATAATCGAAAAAAATACGATACAGGATCCCGCCAATACTCAAAAAGAAATGAGTGGACTAATGTCTGATATTCCGTGCATTCCGTACCTAAATCCATCGATCATATAGAGGATCGGATTTGCGTGAGAGATCATCTGCCAGACCGGAGGAAGCATGGTGATCGAATAAAATACACCCCCGAGATACGTCAGTGGTGTGAGGACAAAATTGGGAACGACAGAAGTAGAATCAAAGCTATCGGCCACCAGGCCATTGAGGAGTCCAATGAGTGAAAAGAGGAGTGATGTGAGAAATGCAAAGAGGAGTGTGAGTCCGATATGAGCAAATGAGACATGCGTAAAAAACAGTGCTACACCCAGAACAATAGCGCCTGTTACCATGCCCCGTATGACACCTCCTGTGATGAATCCAAGGATAATCACCCAATATGGCGTTGGTGAGACGAGAATCTCTTCGATAGTTTTCTGGAATTTTGCCATATAAAATGACGATACCACATGGGAAAAAGAGTTCATAATCACGGACATCATCACGAGTCATGGTACAATGAATTCCATATAGGAGAGCCCTCATACGATTCCAATTCGAGAACCGATAAACTGTCCAAATATGACGTAGTAGAGTGTGGTAGTGATCACTGGTGGGACAATCGTCTGTTTCCAGACCCTGAGAAACCGGCTGACTTCTTTTCGGACAATCGTCATATAGGCTACGAAGAGTTGTGAGGGATTCATATATTGATTGGTTTAGAAAATGAAGTGATAGAACAGATTATAGAAATATATGGATAATTTGCAAAAAATAGTTTCTAAAAAATAGTCCTATACGATCCTATCAACGTGGTATCAAGTAGTCATACCCTCAAACGGGGAGATACCGAAATCACTGAGAACCTCTACTCCCCTCACTCATGAGTACTCCTCATACAAAATATAACTCGGATTTGCAAAAGAGAGTTTTGATCGTAAGATCAAGAATATACTATAATTTATATACAATACTATGGAATCATTATTTGGTAAAAAAAATAAACAACCTACTCAGACCTCCACGACTGCATTTGGTGGATATATCGGAAAGATAAAAACAGGCTCCTCAAAAACAAAAACGAAGTCCCAAAAAGTCAAGATTTTAAAAACGGCTATCGAAACGAACGAGAAGAAATCTCGTAAACCAACGGAACGAATGGATAGAGTTCCTTCAACTGCGAATCATCATAGCGACACGACGCGGTCAAAAACCAACGCCCATGATATTCCCGCTTGGATTCAAGAATCAAGCGAGAAGAAAATGATACCCAGGCCACGTTCGATAAATACTGGTGAACCGTGAGAATCCAAGCTCCAGTGGAGAAAAGAAACCAAAAAATCACAGCGGAGTTTTAGTAAAAATAAGGAAAAAGAATACGGAGCAAGTAAGTCATATGTTCCAAAATACACAAGAGAACCAGATCGAGATGTTTCAGAATCAAAGCCATCCTGGACGCCAGAGAAGGAAAAGTTCTATACGGCCAATGAAGTAAAAAAAACGTGAGTATCCCCTGAGAGAAAGTCGAGTTGGGATAAAAACTCGATCAAGCCTGGAACGGGATTCAAAAAGAGTAAAACAGGATACAAGTGAGTATGAAGTGCTTGGGACAAGTCTAGTGCACCACGCACTTCTACTCGAAAGTGGGATACTGACGCGGAAAAAATTGCAAAAACAAAAAATGAGTGAAGGGTGTGAGGATATAAGTGAAAAAATCCAACCTGGGAAAAAGAAAAAAATCCAACTCTTGCAACTCCTGATTTGGACAAAAAAAATAAGAGAGAATTTCCGAGACCAAGTTTTGAAAAAAATACTGCACCATCACCAAAAGCACTTGATATAAAACCAAAATATGTTGCGCCTAAGCCAACCTGGGAAAAAGAAAGTGAAGTTATTGATAAGAAAAAACTGGTTGATCCTACCAGATAACACATAAAAAATTCCTCTATAGAGGAATTTTTTATAATTATTTCCCCGTACTTTTTAGAAAAAATTCTTCGAGTCGTCCACTTTTTGGCTTGATTCCTTGTATTTTATATCATTCTTTTTGAAATATTTGTATAGCGTCATCAAGAGTATGATTCGCAGATATAGTGAGGTCAATTAGTGTATCAGAAATAATCGGAGAGTATAATTCTAAGAGTTCTCCTGTATATTTTTTGTCCACTTCTACACTCACCACTTCATTCTCCATAGAAGCAAGCAGTTGCTTGATAGGACCATATTTCACAATTAGCCCCTGATCGATAATCGCAATATTGCGACAGAGACTCTCGGCTTCCTCGAGATAATGAGTAGTCAGGATGATAGTGACTCCGGACGTATTGAGTTCCCGAAGGAATTCATACATTCCATTTCGGAGTTCGAGATCTACTCAGGCGGTTGGCTCATCGAGGATGAGAACATCTGGATTATGAACGAGTGCACGAGCGATCATCAGTCGGCGCTTCATCCCACCTGAAAGGGTACGAGACACAACATCTCGCTTGTCCCAGAGTCCCAGTGCTCGCAAATACTTTTCTACATTTGGCTTTGCCTGTTCGGGTGAGATGCCATAGTAGCCTGCCTGAGCGAGTACAATATCATAGACTTTTTCAAATATCCCAAAATTGAATTCCTGTGGAACCACCCCAACACCAAGTCTAGCCTCAGCACCTGCTGTATCGAGATTGTGTCATCCAATGATCACTTGGCCACTTGACTTATTGATGAGTCCAGAAATAATCCCGATAGTGGTAGACTTACCCGCTCCATTGGGACCAAGAAGGGCAAAAAAATCTCACTTTTCAATATCAAAAGTAATTCCCTTAAGGGCTTCTGTTCCATTTTGGTATACCTTAGTAAGATCCTTGATCTGGAGTGCGAATTGTTTTTTTTGCATAGACGTAGTGTAAATCTTGAAAATTGTATCTTTTTTTCTGGAAAAAGCTATGATACTCTTACTAAAATAGAAAAAGAAAGACAAATTGCCTTTCTTTTTTGCGTCACCCAAGTCTATACTTGGTCAGCAAGGAGTGGGATTGCGGAACCAATATAATCAGCCTTCCCAATATCAAATCCACTGTTACGAAGAATATCGTATATAGTCACGAGATGAAAGAAGAAGTTAGGAATTGCGTATCCAAAAACATAGTCAGCGCCAATCATATGCATACCAGGAAAGTATACATACCTGGCTTCTGCGGTAGCTGCATTGGCAAAATCTTTTTCCGAGAATGTCTCCAGGAATGCAATAGTACTCGCGAGACGCGTACGAAGTTCTCTCAGAGTATATTCGGTGTCTTCCATTTTTGGAGCGTCACGGCCCGTCAGACGAGCAACTACTCACTTCGCGTTATCAGATACAATCTGCACTTGTTTTGCAAGGGGGAACATATCTGGAGCCAAGCGAAGTGCGAGAATCTCTGTATCAGACATATTTTTTTCTTGTGCCTGGGTTTCTACTTTTTCAAGCAGAGAAATCAGAGCGTTCATACGAGCAATAGGGAGGGTAACGGTAGATTGATAAAACATATTTTGGTGTAAAAAATAAAGTAAAATGAGTATATTGCTCTACAATAGAAAGTCAATACATTCTTATTTTAAATTGACAACATTCTTATTTTTATAGTACTTCTATAATGAGATTCCTTCACTCTCATAGAGCATCACTTCTTCTATTCTTTTCCTATCGGCCACCGAGAGAAATAATCGAGCCATGCGAAGCTCATCATAGGTGTACTGTTCATTATGGAGGCTTGCGAGGAATTCACGAACTGGAGAGAGTGAGAGTGTGCCAAGTTCGACGAAGGCCCGATGCATATCCGAGAGGCGATCACTATCATGAGGACGATGTGCTGTGAGATCGATGATCTTCCCTTCTTCGGTAAGCTTCTCGATGTGGGAGAATATAGTTGATATCTTTATATTGCGAATATTCGCAATATCATCGAGTGACTTACCAGTTTGAATAAGGGAATAGGTCTCTTCATGTGTCGGCATCTTGACTCTCTTGGGGTCTACGAAGTCGAGATCGATCTTCTGGAGGATCCCTCCCAAACGCTTGATAGTAAGCTCTATTTTTGCTACTTTCTCCGCTTCAGTGATGAGTGCAAGTCGTTCGATTGCCTTTTCAGACGTAGCCCTAAGGGTCTCATCGTACTCACGAACTCGAGGATCTATCTGGAGCGACGTCGTATTGTACCCGCGGAGAATGAGTCCATCCAAGGACCTCACTCGAGAAAGTGCTACATATCCCTGACCACGAACAAAGGCATCAGAGAGATCCATCACTGCCGTATCGAGCGTCATTCCTTGCGACTTGTGTACAGTGATAGCCCAAGCGAGACGCAGTGGAATCTGGAGGATAGTCGCCTTGATCTTTCCATTTTCTTCGATTGACCAGTCCATATGATCCGCAATTATGCGAGTCCCATCTTGGAGTTCGACAATTGGGAGATTTTCATATCGGCCTACCACATGCCCGATTGAACCATTGACGTATCCCGCTTCGAAATTGTTCTTGACGAACATCACCCGAGCTCCTTTTTTGAGAACGAGGGTTGCTGGAGCAAGACATCCCTTCTTCAGAGCTTCGACGAGTTTCTCTCATCACTTTGACTGCATCTCGAATACGAATGTATCATCTTGAATCTGATTGAGCCTATCCGTATTGTAGGAATCAACAGATATATTGCGAGTGAAGAGCTCTGTATGGTCTTCAGTGGTAACTGGAATATTGCGTGATACCAGGAGACGATGTGATTCAGGAGTCATGTGCCCGGATCTGATCTCATTCAATATCTGAAGGAGCGGATCAGCCACTGCGCGCGTATCGTCTGCTGATTTTTCGCCCACTTGTCGATACTGTACGGTGAGGACACATATAGCAAGTCGGAAGGTTCTCCAGGCAGGATTTTCGAAGGCAAAATCCACTATATCGGGTCCACGTGAGACAGGAGGAAGCTGAAAAAAGTCTCCCACCAAGATGACCTGCATTCCTCCAAACGGTTCTTGGGAAAACCTGACTGACCGGAGGAGTCGGTCGAGATTCGAGAGAAATACTCATGAGAGCATGGAGATCTCATCGATAATGAGAATGTGCGTTTTTGCAAATCGCTTGGCAAGGTATTCTCTGGATACAATCACATCAATATCCTCATCCGTGAGCGTATCTCGGATTCCCATACCACTCCAAGAGTGGATCGTCATCCCTCCAATATGTGTCGCTGCTATTCCTGTGGAGGCTGTTACTGCAATGGTGATCCCATGTTCACGCGCGTGTCTGATAAACCGATTAATCAGATACGTTTTGCCAGTTCCAGCCGCTCCTGTCAAGAACACATTGTGTCCCATCGTAAGTATGTCATACGCCTGATCTTGAGTCATAGGTATGAGTATATGAAAAGAGGTATAAAAAACAAAAAATACTAGAGAAAATCGGATTTTTTTATATAATTCGGATATGATTATCTCATCCATGCTCATCCCATCTCCTCTTGGCGATCTCTACGCTCTGGCACATGAAGATAGCCTATTATTGCTCGATTTTTACGATAGTTGTGAACTCCAGCATAAAATATGAAAAATCGAAAAACGCTACCATACTCAGAGAGAATCTGAATTCAATGCAAATGCAATTATTACGCAACTGGTTCTCGAGCTCTGAGAGTATTTTGCTGGAACACGGAAAATTTTCGATATTCCACTCGCAGTCAATGGAACGTCATTTCAAGAAAAATCTTGGGCGAGTTTACAGCAAATCCCCTATGGCGAAACTCGCAGCTATCTGCAACAAGCCACAATGATCGGGCATAGCAGAGCGGTGAGAGCTATCTGATGAGCCAATCACCATAATAGTATCGTCATTATCATTCCCTGTCATCGGGTCATCGGTGCATCAGGCAAACTCGTCTGATATGGTGGTGGGATCGAGCGGAAAGTGTGGCTACTGGAGCATGAGAAGAGGAATAGATAAATTCGCTTCTTCCTGATTCCTGTTGCTTCTTCGTTTATGTGAATTTTGAGTATCTGTCAGCGAAGTTTTCGTTATTATTTCAAATGTTCCCGAGTTTGAAATAATAGAAAACGAGATGAGTACAGATAGCAAAATGAACATAGAAGATCTGGGAGGCTTTTGTTACTTTTTGGCAAAAAGTAAGCCACTTGTATCAAGTGCTATATGATATATATCATGCCCTCTATCGGTTTTCTCTTCTTGGAGAATCCCACCAAATTTCTCTGCAAGTTTGCGAGAAGCAATATTCTCAGAATTGAGTGAATGAATTAAAAAAGTATGAGCAGTATGAGCACGAGCCCACTCTATCAATGCGGTATATACCTCTGTTGCATATCACTTGCCATGTTCCGTCTCTCGGATCCAGATCCCAATATTGAGCTTTCCTGATTCGAGTACCCTGATTCCTCAGGCTCATATCAATCATCCCGTCATCGTATCGAGGATGAAATTTTCAAACTCTTCTCATTTTTGTATCTTGCTTTCAGAAGATCGTACATACTCATATTCACCATCATAATCTGGAAGCACTGGCGATACCCACAGATTTCTATTCGCTTTGCAGAATTCCTCTTGCAGTTCACGGATATCCACTCGCCCACCCGTAGAAAATGGAACAATCACACATCTGGCAGTTTCGATGCGAGAAGTCGTGAGATCGAGATGAGGGTTTTTTAGAAACATAATTTAGAGAGAAAAGGTTTCAAATTCATCGCCTTGGATACACTTATTAGCTTTTTGCATCGCAATAGCAATATCAAAATCTTCTCGTATATTATAACCAAGTTTTGATTCTTTTCTTAGGAGTAGAAGCGGGACATAGTATGGTTCAGGAAATCGAGCAACCAATATCCGTATATTTTTTCATGCGAGATACCCTTTCAGGAGAATATAATCCCCATAATCCTTGAGCAAGAAAAGTTTGGTATCGAGTCCTCGATGATACTTACCTATCAATGTAGTAATCTCATCCAATAAAGATGAGGGAAATCACTTGAGTTCCTTTTGGAAAATTTTTGTGATTACAATCATTTGGACTGAAGAGTTTTATGAAGCGATGTGAATGCTGCTTTTGCCTGTGGAGTAGACATCGATCTAATGAGTATAGTATCAAGCATATCATCATCAACATATACTTGCACACTTTCTGGTTTTTCTGTATAGGTTTTGATAAAGATATTTACGAGAAAATCCATCGAAAGTCCTTGTTCTTGGGCACGAGCCTTAAAACGATTCTTGAGATCCGTATCGATGCGAGTGAGGAGTTGTGAAGTCATAGTAGAAAATGATAGCTAAATGAAGAGAGTGAGAAGAAAACAAGTTTTCTTCTCCGAACGAATGCAAGCTTCCACGATAAAATCGTGATATATACAAACAGTATATATCATTTTGATATCATTGCAAGTTATTTAGTCGTAATTGTCACTTTAAAAGTTAAAATGTCGTAAACATAAAAAATAGAAATGTCGTAAGGATTGGTAGAGGATAATGAGGTATCATAACTCATTATCCTCTC
>JAYSPL010000128.1:0-15002 GCA_043722085.1 Candidatus Altimarinota bacterium
TCCACTGGAATCTTGAGAAAGTAACTCAAAAACCTCATCTTTCCGCACAGCTAAGCCTCGGGTTCTAGGAGGAAATAGGAAATTTTGGGGGGATTTTAGAGCAATATAAGAGTCAAAGACTTATTTTGGTGTTCTTCATATATTATTTCACTATCCCTATCCCCTTCCATCCACCGTAGAGGGCCACGAGTGCGAGGCATCCTAGAAATATCGAAATACCGAGGTAGGCACTCGTCCCAGTATGGAGAATGGCTCCGGATAAAAACATAGTGAGTGCGCCCACCAATGAAAGGGTAAATCCATAGAGTGCCGACGTATAGGACTCATGAGGATCCTTACCAAGGAGCGTGAAGAAGTGTGACTCCGCGAGATTGACCGCTCCTCCAAAGAAGAATCCTATCGCGAATGCGAGTGCTTGGACGATTGCATATGTCTCGAGTGACTTAGCCAATGCCAGTATGGTCGAGAACAAAAATACAATAGCAATAAAACATCCTGTCATCACCACAAATGATCATAATCGTTTTCCAGATATTTTGACCGAGACTATATTGCCAAGTATTGCCCCAATAGACGAGAAGATCAGAAGGAGTGATGATGCGGAATTGGACTTATCAAAAAATTCTTTAGAGTAGTTGATAGCGACTTGTGACGCCTCCACAGAAATCTGCCAGAAACAAGCGAGTCCAATCATAAATACTCCATAGCGCAGGAGAAGCGTTTTGATGAGTGACCATGAGAGGTGAAAATCCTCCGTCTGCGTTCGAGTGGGTGCGAACGCAAGTACTCATATAGCGAAGGTAAGTAAGAATATAAAATATACTATTCAGATCATGTGCCATGAGGGGGTTTCTCCAATTTTGGATCCGATAATGGTACCCAGTATCAAGAACACGATAAATATCACGGTTGCAAACGCACCTATGGTCGAAGATCCTAGTGTGGAAGTGGAGATCTCACGTCCGATGAGTGTGTTTTTTCAGATGACGTAGAGGCTATAGGCAAGGCCAATTCCTATCATGGAAATATCGAAAAAGTACGCAGAAATTCTCGGGAGAAGTACCGCTCCTAGGAAAAAAAATATTCCCAGTCAGATAGCTATGTAGAGCATTCTTTGTTCACTAAACTTCGCGTAGAGTGGTCCTCAGATCACGTAGGCAATCATACTCCCAACGAGAACATACCCAGAGATAGATTCGAGAGTTGGGGTAAACGAAGTTCCATCATACATTCCCCAAAAAAAATACTTCACTCCAGCATAGAAAAGACTCCAAAGGGTAATGAGGCCAAGCAACGAAAACAGTGAACGACGCATAAGAATAGCTATTATAAAATATAGGACATCACGGCCGCATCCAGAAACTTCGTTTGAATTCTATAGGTTTCCCCTCGAAACGCAACTAGGATGATTCCACCCGGGAGTACTTGAGTCAGAAACATATCCCCTATATCATCGAGTGTAGATCCCGTACGCTTGATGATAGCCTCCTTGGCTGACCAGAGTGTATAGAAGTTTTTCCAATCTTTTTTTCAGATACAACTATATTCCCAATCTCGGTGCACACTCAGAACCGATGGATCTCGTACAGTATATTCTGCGATATCGATTCATGTGGGGTTACTTGAGACGATAAAACAGATATATGTATTCGAATGTGACACCGACCAATAGATGAGACCATCTCGAGTAACAATAGGGATCGGCTTACCCGATATATCCTTCTCGAGCCTTCAAACGTACCCGAATGTTTCACGGAGGTACTCAAGGAGATAGTAGCGTACCTCTATACTCTCAAGCGAATAGCCACGATCAAAGAGCCAAGAATACGATTCGCGAGCGAGTTCAATAACAGAAGAGTTATGATGATGGTACTCAAAATATCGCATATTATGAAAGAAAAAAACTCAACCGAGATCTCGACACGGTAGAGAGAAAAGTAGATGGTGGAGCGATAAAATTCTCACCAGTTTTTTCCCGGCTATCGATAAACCCAACGACATCAAGTTCTTGATCTGCGCTGTGATATTCTGCATTCATTTTCTTGAGGATATCATGGGGCGGATACGTTATTCCGGTCGCAATGCGAGTGAGCGTGATATGAAGGCCTTCATCTCCAGTGTAGGCAGGGAGATACGCCTTGGTGATGAGAGCCGAACAGACGTGATTCATATCACTATAATAGTTAAAGCCGAAATCATATGGAGCGTCAATCTGTGAGAGGGTTTTACTGATAGCAATCTGGATTTTGGATGGAGAAAACCTGGTTCGGATAACACCCAGATAGTCATTGTGAGCCGTGAGCTCTTCGATATCTACGAGGCGTACTCCCGTTCCAACCGCCTCAATAATATAGTGGCTATTGCCACAGAGCTGTCTATGCTTCAAGGCTTCTGGGAAATATTCTTCCAGATATGCGGTAGTGCCTACATACATCGACATATGCTTCCAGAATCCAGGGATACCGAGATTTGTGAGTGCCCAATTTCGGCGAGACAAGAGAATATCTCCAGGTTTCATATCACGCAAGATTGTATGGACGTATTCCCTTTGAATATACCCTATAGTACGTCGTGATACATATATTTTGGAGATACCCATTCCAATACCCCGAGATAGCCACGACAGGAGGAGTACGAGTCGATATTTGAAATAATAGTGCACATTACTCGAATCGAGAGAAAATCGCTTTTCTATATCTCCAGATACCTTCTGTTCTCGATCAAAAAGAGGATAGAGCGATGGGTGAACTTCATCCCGCATCGTCAGAAAAAATTCTCTGGGATACATCAGGGTGGAATAAAATCTCATATGATAGATATAGCGAGCGAGCGTGGAATAATTTTCGGGAAAAGTATCATCCAAGTACTGTCTAAGGAAATCTTCATGCACCGAAAATGTCTGTCGCAGTTCATGTACCATATTGTAATACATCACCACGCCTGAGTATTGTACTACGAATGTGTTCTTTTTACCAATGCCAAAAAATGATCGCCATGAGAGAGCACGAATGATCCAACGAAGCCTCAAAAATGGTTTCAATATATTTTTCCAAATCCGAGATATTCGCACTTTATCATCATCGGTATAGAGCGTATCCGTACGCAGGAAAAGTGGATCAGATTTGAACTCGAGGATGGCCATCTGAAATTCCTGATCAATGCCTTGGAGTATAGTTACGTATGGTTTCATATTTATATTTTCTCCTTTAGTACCCTATAATCGGTCTTCCCCGTTCCAAGTACTGGAATACTCTCTAGCTTTTCTACTCGAGCAATTTTTACGAGATTGGGTATTCCGTGTTCGTGGATATACGAATTCAGTTCATCTACCCCTATATCAAGCGTCGTAAATGCTACAATCGTGACAGTTCCATCAGCTTCTCGGGCCTCGATGGCAATGGTGGTAACTTCTGGACTCCCATATTTTTCGAGAAGTGTACTCTCGATGGCTGGAAGGGAGATCATCTCCCCAGCAATCTTCACAAACCGCTTCAGTCTCCCCGTTATATAGAGAAATCCATCACGATCGATGTAGCCGAGATCACCCGTCTTATACCATAATTTCCCGTCAAATTCCTCGAAGGGACTCGCTGTGGCTCTATCCGCATATCACGCAAATATGCTCGCTCCATGAACATATATCATCCCCTGTTCTCCGGTGGGCATATTTGCTGTTCCATCAAGCGCGCGTATTTGAGAAGTGATATGTGGCAAAAATTTACCAGCGCTCCCCTTTTTTTGTAATTTAACCGGATTGATAGTCACAATAGGTGAGCACTCTGTAATCCCATATCACTCCAGGATCAGAGCGTTTGGACACGTATCCGTACAAAGCTTGAAAATATCAGCGGAGCATTTTTCAGCACCGACAAAAACGTACCGAAGTGATTCGAGTTGCTCGGCACTATTGCTTGAGAGAATCATGCGCAAAAAAGTTGGAGTCGTTGATATGATACTCGCATTCGTATGTAATAGTATCTTTCCAATCGTACGAGCATCACTCGGATCAGGAGTATAGGCAACTTGTACTGGAGAGAGTAGAGGAAATATGGTATTGATGGTAAAGCCAAAGCTATGAAATGGTGGCAAAAAACCGAGAAGGGTTTCATTGGTATGAAATGGAACAAGCGCTAGTGCCCCCGAAATATCAGAGAGAATATTAGTATGAGTGAGGATGACCGCCTTCGGGAGTGACTCACTCCCAGAAGTAAAGAGCATAACGGCATCGTTCTCTACTTTTGGAAGTATAAATAATGTTTTCTTGATCATCGCAAGGATCTTGGTAGACAGTGAGATCTGGGGTACTATATCTTCGATAAAGACCATTTTATTTTCAAATCCCTTGAGCCACGGAGTAGATAACGCCGTATAAAAGGCACGACTCGTGAGAATAGTGTCGAGTCCTGCTGAATTCATACAATGAGCAAATGACTTCTCTCCAACCGTCCAATTGAGCATCACCGGGAGCTTTCCAGCAAGATAGCTGCCCACAAGAAGGAGTGAACTCGCTGAGACGGCTGGTAGCATAATTCCAATTCTATTGGATCTGTATTTTTTCAGGTACTCGCCGATCACATATGCCTTCAGGAGAAATGCATCTCGCGTCATCATTCCTGTCATTGCGTCATAGATAAATGCGTCCTTCGCATGATGCGAGAAGTTTTTTTTCAGTACGGTGAGGATGGTATCGCTATCCGTATAGGAAATACTACAATACTCAGATGGAGAAGTCGGTGAGATGAATGTGACTGGAGGGAGTTTTGCTTCTCCACTCAGTTTTCCATCGGCCATAGCTGAGAGATCTCAGAGTGTCTTGATGAGCGTAATAGGCGGATTGGAAGCTCTCGGAAAGAGTGACTGGATCGCCGACTTCATCTCTGCCATATCGAGCGAATCTGCGTGCAGATCGAGAATCAAATTGGTCGTAAATACGAGATGTTTTGGATCCATTTTTTTGATATCCGCCACTTTGGATCTCACCATCTCAAATACGTCATCTGGAATATCCTGTCGTCTGATGCCACTCCCTGCGCTGAGTTCGGCGATAGAACCGGCTATTTCCTTGGGTTCCGTCTTATGCTTGACATTATTATGATAAAAATAATGTGGAATAAAACGACATGTCTCGTCTCATCACTCATTGTAGTAATTTTGGAGTTTTTGATTAAAAGTATCGAGTCATTCACTGTGCCAACTTTTGAGTATATCCGTCATATCGATGCAATCTATGGTAATAGTACGCTTTGGAACGAAAAATATAAAATTTGCAATAACATACCAAATCGAGGATAGGAGTACCGTTATGAGTTTCGGAGAATCCCCGGTATAGGACTTTCCCCAGATGCTTCCCCAGAGTCACCGTGTGCGAAGCACTATGATTCGTGTATCTCATTCGAGCATTTTTACGATCTCATAGGCCATCTTTTTTCAAATAATGTGTTCAAATGGCTGGACGTAGATGTGTCCCGATGGATAGATAAGGATATTTTGCCGATCTCGCATCGCGGTCTCAATTCATGCAAACGCGCACTTTACTTCTTCAACCGTTCCTCAGGCGCTAATGTCTCCGACGGGAACCGTCTTGAGCGCCCTTATAATCCATCAGAGTCAGGGAGTATTGATGTAGGACTTCGTCATCACCGGTGAGAGGATTTTCTTTTTTCCAATATGAGAAATGAGAATCATAGGGTCCACAAGAGCCGGATGATTCGGGAATACTATCACGGGATTCTTTGTGTCAAATACTTCAAAATTCGTAAACGTAATGCGATAGCGAAGCCCAAGAATAGCTGAAAAAGATCTAAAAAGAAAGGAGAGAAACATAGGATGGGGGTAATTATTTTGAAATTGAAAACTTGGATATATGCGCATATATCAAAATAGCAGTAACTGCACTTATGATTCCAACGAATATACCAGCCAGTATATCACTTGGATAGTGAACTTGCAAATAGAGACGTGAGATTGTAACACCAACGGCAAGTATCCAGACGTATATAACTGCTCACTTGGATGTTTTATAGAAAAAATATGCAAAAATAATTGCAAAACACCAAGCAGCACTAGAATGACCAGAAGGAAATGAAGACGTCATGGGCTCCGGTATGAGTAGGACTATATCCGAAAGCTCTTGAAACGGCCGTGGTCTATGAAATATATGCTTGAGTATTCACTCTCAGAGTACCAAATCTATAGCGAGTCAGACCATACAAGTGACTGCTATATGACGATATTTTTTGTAAAAAAATAGAAAAATAGCGATAACTATCCAAAGAAATCCATAATTTCATAATTTCGTGAGAAAGATCATAAGTATATCGGCGTATTGCGAATGAATTTCATCCATTCTCTGTATGAGAAATTGATCAAATTGGATTATATATACGCTCATGAATGCCATTACAAAATGAGCTATCAGGGCTATTCCAATAAAGAGAATAGTGTATTTGAGGTATCAGAGGAGCATATACCAAATTATTTATTTTTGAGTACAAATTCCACTCTTCCCCCTTCTCGGATCCATTTTTTGAGTTTTTCGAGTAAGGGTTCGAGTTCTGCCTTAGGGAGAGCACTCGTCATATTTTTGACGACAAATTCATAGGATGCAGCAAGTTCATTAGGAGCAAATTCTCGCCTCTTGAAGGTATCAGTGATATGTTTTGCAAGCCGTATAACACTCATTCGTTTAACGGTCGATACCTCTCATGATGTAGCTATGAATGATACGGCGAGGAATTCGGGTACGCGGATATTCTTGAGTTCTATATCGAGCTCTCCGGTAAAGGGATTACTCTCTATATTTGAAACTGTATTTGTTTCCATGACGGAAGATAGAGGACTATCCTTCGAAGCAAAGACATCTCAAACAATATTGGAAAATGCCAGTTCCAGAGACCAGCCTCGAGTTACATATTTTCCATAGAGTTGTGAGAGGTATATCATCAGTCATCCAGCGATCATAAGAGCGAATACTCGAGTGATGGTTCCACTATTACCACTCCATATATCATAGAACAGTATCTTCACGAGAACGAATATTCCGATATAGAGCCCAATAGTTCGGATACGAGGAGTATCGAACATAATACCACGAATAATCAGAATACTTGTAACGAGCGTGAGATAGATAGACACCGCGAATATACCAGCGAAATCATCAATATAGAGTGATGATATCCAGAGGAATCAGATAGTAGCAATTCCCATGTTTAGAGCTCCCCAGGCGGCCTTCGCATAATATCCCATATACCCTATGATAACAATCCATAACAAGGCTCACATCTGGATGAAGAGATATGGAACCTCACGATGCAATGAAGAAAATACTGCAATAAAATTCAGACATAAACAGCCAAATAAGAAACTCACAAAAATATGATGAATCTTACGTCAAAAATTGGAATAGATATATGCGAGTAACAGGATGAGGAGTGCCGGACCAAATATACTCCAACCATGCCCCGTTGATGGAATGATTCGACTCATGCCGTATGCTATAGTGAGAATACTTACAATATGAATAATATCGTAGGATAATCTGATCTCTCTCTTTTCTTCTCGGAGAATGACCAAACTGCATAGCACAGCGACAAGCATCAATACGAGAATCCCGAACATAGTATAGTCTCATGATGTGAGGGAATGCACAAGACTAAGTTGTTTGATAGTACCAATCACAAATATGAGTGTTGCTCCCATGAATATACGAGTATCATTCATTCGTCGAGCAATCAGATACAAAATAGCTGATTCGAGTACCCATGCGAGACTCATCACTCCAGGAGAATCCTGAAAGAGGAATGCCAGAGAAAATGTGAAGAGTGAGAGTGGCAGAGCAAAGAGAACGATCAACATATTCTTGTTACTCTGTTCGATATTTTCGAGTGTGGCATCTGAATTCTTCGGAAAGAATCTGGATCCAGCCAGGATGGCATATCCGAGATAGAGAATGGCCTGGAGAATATAGGCCACACCCATCCCAATTCATGGGAACTTCTCGTGTCCGAATTCATAGATTCCATAGGAAACCACAAGCGCCGAGAGTGGGAGCGAAGCGAGCAAGAACACCTTTTGCAGTATTGGATCCGCAGATCTCGTGAGCATATAGGGTATACTGAGTGTTGCAAATATATACACCACGAATGCCATCACCGTGATGGACATATGAGTTGCAAATGTATTGGGATAGACCATCAATATTCCACTCATAAGCACCGCCAAGAAGAATACGGATGCGTCACGAAGACGAAGGGTAAATATACTCGCTCCAATAAGAAGTATGATACTCATACACTTTACGAGTATCATAGTACTCCCAATTGATTCCATAGGAATATTGGTTGTGGATATTCAGAGGAATGTGATGATACCGAATCCTATGACCGCCACAGTGGCAAGCAGATTCGATGCCATTTTGAGACTGGCAAATCCCAGAATTGCAAATACCGATACTCAGGTAAAAAATAGTATTTCAATTCCAATTCATCCTCCAAACCAGAATGCAACTAATGCGAGGAGGAAGGATACAATTCAGAACCAAAGGAGTGAAATAAGAGCGATTAAGTTCTGAAAAATAAAAAACAGAGAAAAAAACAGCAAAGAAATGATACAAATTGGTAACAAGAATAGTGTGGATCCAGCGAGAGATATTGTCGTGAGTACTACATATGCGGCTATAAATATAGCTATTGGAGATCTTCTCTGTTGGTATGAGAGAAACGAGAGTGCCAATACCGAGATACCTAGCCCGATTGCTACAACTATAAGTGTATCTTCTGGGCCATAACCAGCCACACAGTAGAGGATTGTCATGCCAACGACAGCAATCCACTCAAGATATTCTATACTTTTCGATTCATCCATTCGAGAATAGAAGAAGTTGATCATACTTATTCCAACGGTCAAAATAGTGGTATAGATAGTGAGTAGTACCGCGTTCGATGCTTCTGATGCCACAAGAAATGGTGTTGCGTACGCCAGTATAAATGCAAATCCTAGGAGTACTCTCGACCTATATACAAGCGCGAGTACAATCGCAAGTGAGGTATTGAGTAGGAGTGCCAATGTTGCGAGTCCATCAGACATGATAGCATCACTTCCCGTCAGCAGGTTTCGACCAAAGAGAATCGTGAGATAATTGATCGCTATCCCTATACCAAACAATACCCGAGCCTCAGTCTTAATCTCCTTATTATCGAGCCAGACGCCAATTGCGATGAGAAAAAATCAGAATCCAATTCCCATGAGTACCCTTCCAGTAGGGCCAATCGCGACAAATATCAATGCAAGAAAGAATAACGCCCCAAGGAACAAGAGTATCCCTCAGATTTTCGCAAGTGGACGATCAGAGAAAAAGTTCTCAATCCACCTTGAGAGCGCGGATGGTGTATCTGGAACGGGTGGTGCGGGTGGAATGACTGGATCTTGCATGGTAGCATCATCATTCGTATGTGTATCAGATTTCTGGGCGCTCTCTAGTATACTGGCAATCATTGTGGAATTGCTCTCGTCAGAAATAACATTTGGAATTGGATCACTTACTGCAGGATGATCTACAGGAGATACGGTTGTCTGTGGTCAATCGATTGATACACTCCTCATACATTCTTCAATCCATGATGATGAAAAGAAAACATTCTTGATAATAATTCCAAAAATAGTCCCCCAAAATAAAATAGTGAATCCTTCATCAAAAAAAGAATAGCGCGATCATACTCAGATAAAAAGCGTACATACGAGTATTCAGAAAAGGAAAGAAATAAACCAAGCAAAACGATTGAGGAGTGAGGTCATAATGAGTAAATATTAGAGTTTAATTTTGCGAATAAAGAATATAATTCCTCAGATAAATAGGAGTGCGATCACTCCAAACAATACAACGAAGATCGTCTTATTGGATTCTAGATATCGATTATCGGTGGTATCACATACATTTCCAATGTGATCATTATCGATATCTTTCTGATCTGGATTGGATATAAGTGGACAATTATCGAGTGCATCATAGATACCATCACGATCTGTATCTGAGCAGGCATCACCCGTTCCATCATTGTTACTATCTTTTTGATCTGGATTCGCAATGGTCGGACAATTATCTCTCCAACCTTCTATTTTGTCTCCATCGGCATCTTCGCACATATCTCATTTGCCATTCTTTTTATCATCTGTTTGATCTGGATTCTTGATAAGCGCACAATTATCACACGCATTGCCGATTCCATCTGAGTCTGTATCTGCTTGATCCGGGTTGGGAGTGTGTTTGCAATTATCTGAAAAATCGAGAATTCCATCTTTATCGCTATCATTCACGCGATTATACTCATCTGCCGCTTCACATACGTCTCAGATAGTGTTACTATTGAGATCGAGCTGATCTGGATTGTATATTTTGCAATTATCACATGCATTCCCGATGCCATCTGAGTCAGTATCTCATTGATCCGGGTTGGGTGTGTGGATGCAATTATCACTTCCATCAGGAATAGTATCATTATCCGTATCGAATTCACAAGCGTCTCAGATACCATTGGCATTGATATCTTTTTGATCTGGATTACTCACAGTAGGACAATTATCTGATGCGCCTGAGATTCCGTCCCTATCATCATCAGAACAAGCGTCTCATCGTCCATCATGATCTCTATCTTGCTGATTAGGATTCGGTACGTCTGGACAATTATCTCGCATATCTATGATAGCATCTCCATCACTGTCTCGGCCAATCGTGGGAAGCGCAAAGAACTGTAGTTGTATAGGATGCAACACCTCCATAGTAACATCTATATTCTTACTTAGAGATGTTCTTTGAGACTTGAGGTATGATAATCGACTCGGATCACAAATCCATCCTCGATACGCCATAATAGCTCCAGACGTATTCAAGGGTTTCAAGAGATATATGGGAGATGTTTTGTTATCAAATCGAATAGTTCTTAAAAAAGAGCTCTTTTGTTCCTTATCTCATTTTGGAAAAGTAATACGCAGATATCGAAAAGAGTTACTTTCCATATCATATCCAGTAATACTGATATAGGTTTTACCATCTCGTGATATTTCCATCTCGGAGTACGTATTTCCAGAAGTCATGTCAATTATCGGATTGTAGCTATACTTTTCGAGTATTTTTCCAAAATCCAGAGTTATAGAAAACCCTTGGGGTGCCATAAAAGGATCTACTTCAATCTGAGTTTCAGGCAGATCATCTAAAAGAAATGGTGCATCTCGAAGAGGAAAAGTTCAAATATTCGCACTGAGCGTATATGGATAACTTGATCGCACTATAAGTGGCTTGATTCGCGTTGGAATGAGATTCTGGTTTTGCGTAAAAAAAAGATCACTCCGTTCTTCTGTTGAAACAAAAATAGGGAGTGATCAGGTATGGGTAAATTCTGCGTACTCAGTAAAACACTGAGGTTCTAGTGCGAATATCTGACTCGGTACAATTGCCAAGAGAAATAGACAAGCTGATAAAAATCGCATAAAGAGGTAGTAAATTCTAAATATGATATACTATATAACAGCAAACACAAACTAGCAGTATGAATTTAATATTGACAATATAATCATAATTTATGGTAATATACAAAAAATACTCCCATTTGGGAGTATTTTTTTGAGAAACCAATTATTTGATTTCAACCGTAGCACCAGCATCAGAAAGTTGAGTCTTGATTTTGTCAGCTTCATCTTTCTTCACACCAACCTTAACATTACCACCATTGTCAGCAAGCGCCTTCGCTTCAGCAAGACCAAGACCAGTAATTTCACGGATTGCCTTAATTACAGCAATTTTTTGTCCACCTGCAGAAGTCAGAACAACATCAAATGTTGTTTTCTCTTCGTCACCAGCACCAGCAGCAGCAACACCAGCAGCAGCAACAGGAGCAGCAGCCGAAACTCCGAATTTTTCTTCCATTGCAGATACGAGATCAGCAAGTTCAACGATAGTAAGTGCCTCAACAAGTTCGAGGATCTTTTCAGCATTCTTAGAGAGATCAGCCATAATAAGGGAAAATAAAAAAATAAATATATTTGCCGAGATTTTCATCTCGCACCTATCCCGATGACGGAATAGGATGCAAAATGACAATTATGCAGCAGCAGCTTCGCTTGCTGGAGCTTCTGCAGCTACTGGAGCCCCTGCAACTGGAGCTGGATCCGCACCAGATCCGATGAGATCACTCACCTTCGTGAGAGACTTCGCGGTGAGGTCCTTGCTAGCAGCATCAAAGAACCGAGCCAGACCAGAAAGTGGAGACATCATAGAACCAAGGAGCTTAGCAAGGAGTACTTCACGAGAAGGGAGAGTCGCAAGCTTGCGAGTTTCTTCCGCACCCATGAGTCGACCGTCCATATACCCAGCTACGAATACCATCTTCTGTTCTTTTTTCCAGTCATTGGCGTACTTGTTAGCGACTCCGAATGGTGCAACCGCATCACCCTGAGCGATAACAAGACCAACCTGACCTGGAAGGGTTGCAAGATCAACCTCAACACCGTATACGGTTTTGAATGCGATACGAATAAGGGTCTTCTTTGCTGTCAGGTAGATGGCATTATTTGCGCGAAGATCTTTTTTGAGAGCGGATATTTCGAGAACGGTTACCTTGGTATTAGAGGTGAACGCAACACTACTCGCGGAAGTGAGGTGAGCCACAAGGACGGCTAGTTGTTCACTCTTTTTTGCTTTTGTTACTGCCATGGGAAGAGATAATTAAGAATTAGAATTTCCGACGAATGGTAACGAGTGTATGCCCTTGCTGGACAAAAAAATCGTGCCATATCGCACGAACGCAAGTTGTTTTGGGTTGTGGGTTGTTGGTTGTGCGTTGCTTCCAACTCATACCTCATACCTCATACCTCATAACTAACCACGTCCATCTCGGTAGGGTATTTTTATTCCGATGAAGGAAACCTACGGTCTACGATAGAAGTGAGTGGATTATAGTGAAAAATAGTGTTTGTCAAAAGATTTTTTGTGGATAGACTTGTGGTATGAAAAAAATTCTTCTCATTCTCCCCACATTCATTCTTATGATTCTCGCCTATTTTGTCGTGAACGTCTGGATAGTCATAACCAAATGACCAAATACAGAATATGGACACCTACTCCTGTATGATAGAAATGGTGGTATTATCACCGATAAGTGAAGATCTGGTGGGTATGCGAGAGCGTATAGTGGAAGCACCGATACCGATCTCGTAAAAGCTCTCATTTCTATAGAAGATGCCCGTTTTCGTGAACATAATGGTATCAACCTCACCGCTAAGATTGCGAGTCTCTATCAGAATCTCCAAGCTGGTGGAGTCGTGCGCGGTGGGTCAACCATCACGGAACAATACGTCAAAAATGCCTACTACA
The DNA here is from genome assembly GCA_043722085.1 of Candidatus Altimarinota bacterium. Classification (GTDB taxonomy): domain Bacteria; phylum Patescibacteriota; class Gracilibacteria; order BD1-5; family UBA2023; genus JABFSX01. Next base: position 13,364 of record JAYSPL010000128.1, read on the forward strand.
GTAGACAACCTCGCACTGCTATACAAAAAATCCGAGAAGCCATCGGAGCAATCATCATCGAATCTCGCTATAGCAAAGATGAGATCTTACAAAAATACCTCTCGAATGTCTATATGGGAAATGGTCTCTATGGGATAAGTACCGTTTCTGATGAACATCCAAATGAAGATACGATACTCGATGTCATAACGAGACTCAAGTTTCCAAATATCACCAATTCTAATAGTGGTACGGTGATCGAATACCGAGCAAGAATCAGTGAAAAACTCAATATACGCACTACCGAAACTCGACTCTTCGAAACAAAGAAAAGAAATCAAATAAATATATTTCCAATCATTACGAGTCGTGTGGATCGTGAGATATCTCTCTATTGCCATGGAGACGTATATACTCTAAAGCAATGGACCAAAACAATACCAGAAGATCTCTGTGAAACGAGTGACATCAATCTCACACTCACTATCGATTCTCCGCTCATGAATACTATAGAAAATATCGCCAAGTGAACGCTCAAGTCTCTCGAATGAAAAAATGTGACCAATGCATCGATATATATCATCGACCCGAAAACAAACAGAGTCCTAGCCTATGTAGGAAGCAGCAATCCCAATGAGGAGATTGATATGATCACGAGACGACGATCTGTGGGTTCACTCCTGAAGCCTTTTATATACCTCCTGGCACTCCGTTCTGGAGCGGATAGTGAGGACTATATTCTCGACGACAAGACCATCTATGAAACCGGGGTCGACGGCAAGTATTTTATACCAGAGAACTACAATCCCAAATCATATGGCCCCATTCGGCTTCGCGAAGCGCTTGGCAACTCACTCAATGCCGCCACCGTACGAATCACAGACATCATCGGAATTACGAATGTCTACAATGCACTCCGTGGCTTCGGGCTCTCACTCGATCATGACGTGGGGTACTATGGATATGGGATCTCTCTCGGTACGGTTGAGACGAGTATGGAGAATATCATCAGTAGCTATCGTTCTCTTCTAGAGTATAGTGATCCAAACATATGGCAGATTGCCCATATACTCTCAGACTCCAGGAATCGTGCACGAACATTTGGGATATCGAGTATACTCAATACTTCGATACCGCAGAGTGTCAAAACTGGAACGAGTACGGATTTTCGTGACAACTGGGCGGTATCCTACAGTCCTGATGCAATTATTGGCGTTTGGGTCGGTAATACTGATGGATCCTCGATGGGAGATGTATCATGAGTCAGTGGCGCCTGACCGATATGGCACCAGATTGTCGAGTCGATGATACTATCATGAATTATCAAAAACCATACCATGACTCTCCCAAATGCACTGAAACAGGTCGCTATCTGTCTCGATACCAAGTGTTTTCGGAAAGAACTCATGTACACTCAGAAGCTTGAGAGTCCAAAAAGTAGACCCAGTGAATGACTCTATTTCCGCAGTGATTTCTTTGGAAAAATAACGCAAGATGAGATGGAGAAATGGAAGATACGAGAATAGATATATCAGCCTAATACGCTACGAATAACTCACCCAGTGCCGTTCTCAGATTCCACTTCGCTGTGGTATCGAGCGATTGTTCGAGACAGATGAATCTCTGATCCGTATGCGACTGGAAATACACAATCGTCTCC
>JAYSPL010000129.1:0-1768 GCA_043722085.1 Candidatus Altimarinota bacterium
AGTGAGAGGATAATGAGTTATGATACCTCATTATCCTATACCAATCCTTACGACATTTCTATTTTTTATCCTTACGACATTTTAACTTTTAAAGTGACAGAAACAAGTTCCATTATTGCTTTATTTATCTTTTCTATATAATAAACGCATTAAGAAAAGTAACCATGTCATATTCTGAATCCGATACTCGTGCCAAATATATTGACCCAAAACTCAAGCAAGATGGCTGGATCGATTCTTGTGTGATCCGTGAACACTACTTCACCCTCGGACGCAAGTTCGTCTGAGGCAAGTCGTGAAAGAAGAAATTCGCTGACTATATCCTGAGGGTCAATGGCGTAAATCTCGCCATCATAGAAGCCAAAAAATATGATCTCTATCCCACTGAGTGACTCGAACAAGTAAAAGAATATGGAAAGATCCTGAATGTCAGGTTTGTCTACTCGACCAATGGACGTGAGATCTATGAATTCGATCTCGAACTCGGGAAATGAGACTTCATAGAAGAGTATCCACATCCAGATGAGCTGTATGCTCGCATATTCTCTGAGAAGAATGATATGAGAGAAGTTCTTATGCGAGAATCGTACTATATATCCAACAAACGACCAAGATATTATCAGGAGATAGCCATCAACAAAGTCATGGAATCCCTCGGAGATAAAAAAGACAGAATTCTCCTGACACTCGCCACAGGAACAGGGAAGACCGTCATAGCATTCCAGGTTGCCTATAAACTTTTTAATGCTCGTTGGTCGAAAGAATGAATCGGGATTCGCAGACCTCGTATCCTCATCCTCGCGGATCGCAATATCCTCGTCGATCAAGCGATGAATACATTCAACCCACTCGAGAAAGATATCATCAAGATCGATGGAAGCGAGATCAAGCGAAGACATGGAAAAGTCCCAACGAATGCAAATATATTCTTCGCGATCTATCAGGCACTCACGGGCTGAGTCAATGAAGAGAATCCCGATGAGATCCTCGAGGCGTACTACAATCGCTATGATCCCGATTTTTTCGATATGATCATCATCGACGAGTGTCATCGTGGTGGTGCGAGAGAAGATGGGAACTGGGCGGAGATACTCCGCTATTTCTCATGAGCGGTGCACCTCGGACTCACCGCAACTCCGAAGCGAGATGACAATATCGATACCTACAACTATTTTGGCAAACCCGTCTATGAGTATTCGCTCGCTCGTGGGATCGATGATGGATTCCTCACACCGTTCAAGATCAAGCGGATCAAACTCAATATCGATGAACTCGCCCTCACGAGTGGAGATCATATCCTCCAATGAGAGGCCACCAAATGAACTTATATTACCAGTGATTTCGAGAAGAGCATCATAGCCCATGAGCGGACGGATCTCATAGCCAAGACGATCATCGAGCAGATCAACAAGATGGAGAAATCCATAGTTTTCTGTGTGGATCAGTCGCATGCACTCCGTATGCGAGATAGTATCAACAAGTACAAACAAGTTACAGATAGTGACTATTGTGTCCGTGTCACCTCTGATGAGTGAGAAATAGGACGAGCCTATCTCGAACGATTCCAAGACAATGACAAAACCATCCCCGTCATCCTCACGAGTTCTCAGATGCTCACGACGGGAGTCGATGCACTCAATGTCCGCAATATCATCCTCGTCCGCAATATCGGATCTATCGTCGAATATAAACAGATTATCGGTCGTGGAACTCGTCTCTATGATGGCAAGGACTTCTTCACGATATATGACTTCGTCGGTGCGACCAA
>JAYSPL010000130.1:0-3341 GCA_043722085.1 Candidatus Altimarinota bacterium
CGCAGTACCTGCTTCGTCTTACCAAGAGTAACCTAGAGCAGATATGGTTTTTGTTGGAATTTTGTCAAGCGGAAATGTGGGTAGTGTGAGTGATTACTATATTTTTATTTGACAACATAATATGATTACATATCATTACGATGAATTATACCACACCAACCGAAAACAAATATGTCCACTCAAAGAGCAATGCAGACTAAATGATGCTCATGGGAAATACTGTGATCTGATCAGCAGGAAGCTTATGTAGATTGTGTTCCTGCTTCTCCAGAGCAAGTAACTAGAGTACAATGAGAAGTAGCTCATAATCTAGCCTTAGTGTTAGATACTAGAGTACAATGAGAATTCAATAACCAAGGGTGATGAGATATGGAATGACTCAAGTCATTTGAACATGCTCTTATAGCCTCACCGATATTACTCGAGTTAGTTACGAAGCTTATAGAATATGAGCCATTCCAAGAGAAAACTACAAATTTCCGAGCATATTCTCAGGTAGATGCACTACTTAATCAGTCTGGATATGTTGAGATAGATACTAAGCAATGAACATACTCTCTGATAGAGGAGTGATGACAGATATATTTTCTGAATGGTTCGATCAAAATAGTGATGATGAGTCCCACTCCTGCTACAATACTGGCGATGATTGACGCTATAGAACAACCACCATGATGAGTGGGCAAGAGAATATTTCAGACAATAACTGCAGCAAAGATAAGTCATCTAGGGATTAGTGAGGGATCAACCACAAGATCTCTACGATATAATACATCTCGTAAAGAAGATGAATGGACTAAGGAAGAGACAAAGAGAAAACATGATTACTATACTCTCACTCTGGGTAAGGTTGATTATTTTATAGGAGAAGAGGATGATGGGCGGATATATCTGAGAGATTTGAATGGGAAACGCGTGTCATTTTTTGATGATGAGCAACTTTGTATTGCGTATTTGAGAAAGATCTCGCCACAACTCTCCTGAATCGCGTTACAGCAGGCTATTCAGACCTTTGAAGATAGACATGAGCTCCGTTTCGAGAGTAACATTCGTCCCATCAGTACGGCAGTTCGAGATAGGGAAAAAAATAGAGACGCATATATCAAAGCTATGGGGGATATCCTCGATCATGTCCGGACGTATACTGAGTATCTAGGACTCCTGAACCAGAACGAATCAGTCAATAGTATGAAAATAGCAGAAACAATTACGCATATAAGCGTACTGTATCTTGCACTCTTCCATTTCTATAATCCTTGAAAAAGTGGGAAAAAGCGGATTGATAGCAATTATCTCGATGGTTTAGCAAAAAGGCTCTATCGATTGCATCGATTACAGGAAAGCGAAAGATCATGAAATAAAAAACTTCGGTTGGTGATAAGTATAGCAAAACAATTGCAAGCTCACATATCTATATTTCGTCGCTCAACTCATACTCCCGAACCTGATAATTTGCCAGCAATTCCTATTGAACCGAGGCAATTGAGTGATGCAATAGATACCTCCTGAGAGTGACTTCTCCTGATAATGCATAGGCCAGTATCTGTAGCTACTGTTGATACGTTTAATCAATTCCTTACTGATATATCTCCATTTCCCTTAAGAATAGATATAGGAAGAGTTGATCAGATAATTAGAGTACTAAGTATGCATCATCATCATATGAAGACTGAATATCTCCGACTTATGGAAGGGAGATGAGCACAACTTCAGACTACTCTGCAGTCCAGTATATGGCAGGAGACAATTACGGAGGATAATGACTCTTCGTATGAAGACTGATCTTCGCAAGTTCACTGATGATGAATATAGACTTGAGAAGGAGAGTTACTCTCAGTGAGAATCTAACCTAGACAAACAAGAGCTGGTTAAAATATCGGCTCCCGAGATCCAGAAATATATCGAGCGAGTAGGAGCGCCATTGTGGTGAATACAACCGACAACAGTGTACAGCAAAAAATCGTATTTCCTCATAAAATCAAAACTTTTTTCTCACTCACAAGTGGGATTTTTTATATTGCGTTCTCGCACTTGCTAAAAGGAGAGGATTCTATAGAATGGCAAAGCCAAAATATGTATATTTTCTAATCCAAATTTTCTCGATTTTTCTGATGACTTTTATAATACTACCTAAAGGGCAATTAAGTTGCCGCCCTTTTTCGGGATTATTTTAGTCATCGAGAATTGGGAAAATATGCATGTTTTGGCGAACACATAAGGTGCTTGATTGCCCTTTTATGTTTGCCAAAACACAATACTTGTCTCTGTCATTGCGAGGTACGATCCATTCTCCGTAGCACTGCGAAGGATGAAAGCAATCCAGTCACAAAAAATATATCTCGAATTTTGGCATTTACTTTTGTAAGTGCCTTTTTATATGGAAAAAGAAGCGAAAGCTCGACTCAAGATCAATACCCTCCTCGAAGAATCGGGGTGGAGACTCCTCGAGAAAGATGGAAAACCTGCCAATGTGCAAGTCGAAGCCAATGTGAAACTCACCGAAATGGGTGATGACTTCGAAAATATATCTGATGGATTCATCGACTATCTCCTCCTTGATGAGAGGGGATTCCCTATATGTGTACTCGAGGCGAAGAGTGAAGACAAGGATCCACTCATCGGCAAGGAACAGGCTCGTATATACGCAAATGCGGAAAATATCAGATTTATCCTGCTCTCGAATGGGAATATTCACTATTTCTGGGATAAAGAAAAATGAAATCCGACACGCATCAGTCACTTCCCACGACTTGAGTCATTCCAGTCGCAGGAGAATACAACAACTGATACGAGAGTATTTGTCACATCACCTATTGAATCTGACTATGTCGTGCGTACCCAATTCCCGAGATATAGAGAAGATCCCAAGTGGCAAGATAGTAGCAAACAAGCTGAACTCATCCGAAATCATGGGCTCAAATTCCTCAGAAAATATCAGATATCTGCTATAGAATCCGTACAACGAGCGGTACAAGATGGGAAAAATCGATTCCTCTTCGAGATGGCGACAGGAACAGGGAAGACACTCACCTCAGCGGCCCTCATCAAGCTCTTTCTCAAGTCTGGACTCGCCAAACGGGTCCTCTTTCTCGTGGATCGACTCGAACTCGAGGATCAGGCAAAGAAGGCATTTGTCCGTCATCTCGGCAATGATTTCCAGACGGCAGTATTCAAAGAGAATCGTGATGACTGGCGAAAAGCAGAGATCGTCGTCACGACGATACAGTCGATATCCTACAACAATACTAAAATCCCCCCAAAATTTCCTATTTCCTCCTAGAACCCGAGGCTTAGCTGTGCGGAAAGATGAGGTTTTTGAGTTACTTTCTCAAGATTCCAGT
>JAYSPL010000131.1:0-4284 GCA_043722085.1 Candidatus Altimarinota bacterium
TCATATTTCCGCATCTGCAAAGGGAAAATAGAGGAAAAAATAGGGTAAATATAAGAAAAATACCTAACTGGCGTTAGGTATTTTTTGGACAGACTCTGAAGAGAGGTAATTTTATAGAGTTCATATCGATAATGACCGAGATGCCGAGTTTACAAAAAACTCTCCTCTGTGACGAAACGTTCTCCAAAAAATGGATGCAACTCTATGAAGCGAAGTGAGTCCCTGAATTATTACAGATGGGCATCTGAAATTGCAAGACTTTCGCACTCATGTCAAAGATGATATTAGAAATAGGAAATTCCCGATGGAATCTCTGAATCCAAAAAATAGAAATCATAGAACAAGCCGATAATCATGTTGTTTTAGTCATTCATACTAGGAATGGAATGATTCAATATGATCCAATGGAGTTTTTGTATCATAAAGATTCTCAAGTATAATAATTCGTTCTCCCCTCCGTTCTAGTTTTAATTTTTTGATTTCTTTTTTGCCATAAGATCCTGACTCTCAGATAAATCGAATCAACTCATCGATAAGCCCACGAGAGAGGCCCTGTGAAGATCCTCAATGAGCACGAATATAGAGATATGATATAATCTCAGATTGAAAAAATGGAGACTCCTTCATGAAATCAGCTGACAAAAATGAATGCGCTCTACCGGAAACTCACTCAGCAGTAAGGAGCCATTGTTCTATCTGTGCCGTAAGATAGACTCCGAGAGATTGCATATACTCTGATAATGCCCCTATTGTACTATAGATACTGGGATTGAGGGACTCGAGCACTGGGATGATATCATGGCGGATACGGTTGCGATCATATGTTATGTCTATATTGGTACTATCTTCTCGATAGTCTATGTTGTGTTCTTTTGCATACCTGTGAATCTCGGTTTTAGTTACAAATAGAAGCGGTCGAAAAATCATTCCAGAGAGAATATGCATTCCAGAGAGACCACGCACCTTAGCGCCCTTGACCATATTCCCGATTACGGTCTCGGTCTGATCGACACTATGGTGAGCCGTGAGAATATATTTGGCCTGATATTTATTCCTGATCTCCTCAAGAAATGTATATCGTTCACGACGTGCCATCGCTTCTAGGTTCATCTTTTCATCTTGTGCCATAGTGGCAATATTCATCTTACAGGACTCAAAGCTGATATTCTCTATTTTGCATATATTCGCAACAAGTTCTCTATCAGAGTCTGAGTCTTTTCCACGGAGTGAGTGATCGAAGTGTGCAACGACAATATTGCCTCTCGGCTGACTCGCAATCACAAGTTCGAGGAGCACCATACTATCGACTCCCCCACTGACCGCAAGAATGAGTATATCTGATGATATCGTGTGTTTCTGGAATGTAGAGATAAAAGATTGCATAGATTATCGGCGAAATATATCTATATCCAGTATAGTCCGCGTCATACGAGTATCATCCTCCATATAAGTGATAAATAATCTGCGAGATCCGATAGAAATAGTAGTGATACGAGTCATATCAGTTGCAATACTGTATCAGATAACCTCTCGAGCATACATCATATCATATATCCCATCTACGAATGCATCCGTGAGGATATCGGCATTGATGATATATTGACTCTTGATGATATCTTCAGCATATCCGAGACCAGTATCATGATAGAGTTCGAGATATTTGGACCTATATACACTGATATATTTCTCTATTTTTTGATATATTTTTTCATCGAAAACAACACTGTACATATAAGACTAGGGGGTGATATTGTATTCTTCTCGTCATCTCTGGGCTCTCAGAGTCGCGAGCTCCCCTGGTATGAGTTCCGCACTACTGCGGACATATTCTCGTAGATGAGATGTGAGCTCTGTTTTGTTCATGATAGTAAATAAGATACCCATAATTATACTCAACTCCGAGAAAAAGCAATAAGAAAAAGACCCCGACAAGTCGAGGTCTCCTATAATCTCTTCATCAGTGCCATACTAACGATCCGAAGATCGCACATGACATCTCACGAGGAGATGTCATCCACCTAGCATATCAAAAAATGTCCTAGCTAATATTGTTAAATGCATTCCTGCCAGAACTATAAATAAAATTTCTCCAGGTATTTCTTTGCTTTTACGCATTGCGAGATAAATATATATTATTCCATTGAGAATACATAAACCGATTACCAATTTTTCCATGATTTACTCCAAGAAGTTGATGACTCCATCATCCTAGCACAACTACCCCCCCCCGTCAAATCTTAGAGTATTTTTGCATTCTGTTTCCTCACAAATCCGATGAAGTCATCATCTGGTGCCACGATATTAAGCATTTCTTTTTTGCATTTCACACATTTATGTCGGATCATATCTCACTTATTTCGCTTGTAATCAATTCAGGTAGGAGCCATGAGTCCAAAACAATCAGAAAGACGATCTCCCGGACTCACATCATCTACATGGAGCGAGTAGAGGCACACTGGACAGTGATTGCGTGCTGATCCTGTCGGATGTGGTATGACATCGGCTCCGCAATGTTGACAAGAGAATGATTCGTTGCGCATGATAAATGACATAATAGAAAATTTGGGAGTTAAATTTTAGGAGATCATTTTGTTTCCATTTTCATTTACAAATTTTGTATATCTGTCAGGGAAGATTTTCGTAAAATTTCAAACTGTTTGAGTGTAACGAGTTTTTGAAATTTAGAAAATCAAGCTGAAAAACAGATAACAAAATGAAGTAAGAAAATTAGGACTTTTGTTACTTTTGGTCACAAAAGTAAGGAGAAAATATGAATCAAAGAAGACTCATCGTTTTTTATTACTGTTTATCCGTAAAGGAAAGTATAGGCAAACTATATATCGATTTCTATCATCATCGGGCAGTGATCGGATCCCATCTGGTTCTGGAGATACTCTATATTGCGAGTTTTCGCAAAAATATTCGAATCTCACCAGAATGCGTCAATACGCCATCCGACATTGCGATCGCGCGACCTTGTGACCACATCCCACCAAGAGTAGACCTCTGAAAGTGTTGGATTATTCTCGCGCCAGATATCGTGCCAGTCGTCAATAGCACAAGAGTCGAGCCATGCTCGCTCCAGAGGATGGAATCAGATCTTTCCATCATTGGCTTCCGGCCGAGCGAGATCGATCGCATGGTGGGCGCAATTGATATCTCCTCCCCAGAGTACGCTATGTCACTGTGCTCGAAGTAGATCCATATACGCCGAGAATGCGGCATAAAATACCAGCTTTCCTTGCCAAGCTTCCTCTGATTTTCCGCCATTCGGAAAATAGATACCAAGTATATCTATTACTTTTTTGGTACTCTGGTTCGTGAGCACCATATGAGCTACTCGCCCCTCATTTGCTGTAGGATCTCATGGGAAACTTGAGAGAAATGATACCTCATGAGTTTTGAAGACTCGTGAGTGTACCCAAGCACCCGTGCCTGCATATCCAGGCTTCTCTGCTGGATTGTAATAGGCAATATAGGGTTCTGGAAAATTCAAAAACTCTGAAAACTTATCTGGAGTTCCCTTGATCTCTTGCATCAAGATGATGTCTGGATCATAGACCGTGATCAATTTCTGAATTTCTCATTTTTTCTCGACGGCTCTCAGTCCGTTCACATTCCAGGTGATGATACGCATAGTTGTTTTGTAAATCTCCTTTGCAAGGGAGATGCCCGATAGGGCGGAGGATTTTGTTCAGGTAATAATATACGGGTATCTCTCATATTTGCAAAAAAGATACTCGAAAAGTTGACACAAAGTAGTAGTAGTAGTATATAGTTATCCAATCAACCGATTGGCAGAGTTGTCCCTCCTCATAGAGTGATATATCCCTGTCAGCTATCGATTGGCTGTTGGGGGAAAAGGGGTATTTTATGGTTAATTTCGGGATATCTGTCGCAATAGCAACGGGCCTAGTATTGGCAAGACGGATATTGATTGAAAAAGGTCTCAGGCGTTCCGGAGATAGCATCATAGTACTTGTGATGGGATTCATATTAATCCAATCCTGCCTTAGGATGTAATGTCTTTCCCAACCAAAGAAGCACCCACTCATAGAAGTGGGGCTTTTCATTTTTTGACTTTCCAGATTGATTTTCCCTATTTCTCGCTATACTCATCTCGCCTCGCCCGCGAGGCGGGGTATTTATTACCTAACTTTTCTCATCATGAGGAAACTATTTCATATACTAAAATCCCCCCAAAATTTCCTATTTCCTCCTAGAACCCGAGGCTTAGCTGTGCGGAAAGATGAGGTTTTTGAGTTACTTTCTCAAGATTCCAGT
>JAYSPL010000132.1:0-1408 GCA_043722085.1 Candidatus Altimarinota bacterium
TATGATTCTATATACGGTTATTTTTTTGCGAATATTTGCATAGTTTTTGAGGTATACAATGATAGACTACTTATTGTGAACAGAATACGCCGAAAAATACCCAGAATTACCCCGTAGTTTGTGTCATTTTTCTCCAGATGTACCTATCATATCCACCGATATATGATCTATCACTCCCAATCCACACTCTCCATAGGAGATATCGAGCGTATATTCTCATCGTTCTATATAGAGAAAACAAAAAAAATCTCCCCTTCGGAGGAAGAGGAGATATATGGGTAGCTAGCTGTTGTATTAGAGATATTTTTTGAGGATTGCCTCTTTCTGAGCTGGGATATTCGCGAGCTCTATCTCCAATCTACTGATTTCTCACTCTATCTGTTCTATCTCAGTCACGATACGCTGTTGTTCTGAGAGAGGAGGAAGTGGGATTTCAAAAGATGAATATTGTTGAGCATTGATATTTGGCTGAGCTGTTCCAGCTCTATTGTTCAATACCCAATTCTTATAGTAATCAGCTTTTAGTATAAAATTCAGAAAACTCGCATCAAGAATATCTTCTTTGGTTCTAAATCGAATTAGATATCCTGCATATAATGCTTTGCCGAATTCTTCCCTATAGAAGAATGTCTTTCCTGCTGTTGCTCATGATCGTGCAAACAAAAAATCTCCATCACTTAGTATATATTTTTCTGCCACTGTTTCTGCTGTTTTCCATTCATTATTGAGCTTCCCACTATCGTTTATATCTGTGATTCTGATATATCGATAATCTTTTTCTGGATTTCATTCTGTGGCACTTTCATTGGCTCCATACATTGGTTCGTGACATACCACACCAAGTTTGCAAAGATTATATTGTCCATAATAGCCATTAGCCTTCTTAACGATATCAGACTTATGTACTCCTAATTTCTCCTTGTTCTTAGCCTCTTTCTTCTCTAGTATCTCCATCTCATCGACGATCTGTTGTTGGATATCAAGAGGAGGAAGGGGAACATCGAGAGATTCATAAAAATCTATAGGAACTCGCCTATGTCCACTCGCTCACGCCATATTAGTTTCGGCCACTTTTCTGACTTCTTCTCGATTAAGTAGTGAGAATAAATATTCAGGCAAGATTCTTCTCTTATCAGATCGAAAAACATGAAACTCAGAACTTCCGAGAGCTATACCACTCATGAGATTCTTTGCTAAGGCACATTTGCCATTCTCCATACAAGGAGTAATTTTGGCTAGTATCACATCATCATTTCTAAAATAGGTAAAACCTCATTTCTTCAAATCTTTCAATTTCCTATTCTCAGTGACTAAAATCCCCCCAAAATCCTCTTGAAATTATCTCGAATTTTCCCTTGACAGAGCCAAGTATGGCATAATGAGAGTGTTTATATATAACACTCTTTTT
>JAYSPL010000133.1:0-29038 GCA_043722085.1 Candidatus Altimarinota bacterium
TATGATTCTATATACGGTTATTTTTTTGCGAATATTTGCATAGTTTTTGAGGTATACAATGATAGACTACTTATTGTGAACAGAATACGCCGAAAAATAATCGGGCCATCTCGATATATCGCATCATATTTCCTCACTCCTTAGTCCGGATATTGTAAATAGTAGAATTCGAGTTCGTATTCGCATCTCTATAGAGAGAAAAACTCCCACTATTTCTAGAGAGAGTCCTCAGTATTCTCTACTTCCCTGATTTGATCCTATTGTCATGCTTGCAGAGCATCTGACAGTTTTCGGCGCTTGTCTTACCACCTTCATGCCACGGTGTGATATGATCCGCTTCCATCTCTCCTATATCAAAATGTATGCCACACTTGGTACAGATACCCTTTTGTCTCTCATATGATTCCCGTTTTTGCTTGTCGGTAAAAGCCCGAATACTCAGGTATCTCTCGTTGCGCGTGAGAACATACTCATAGATCCCAGACTTCTTGGTCACATCCTCATCCTGCATAAGCCCCGTGATCTCTGTTTCGAGCTCTTTCGCATCGAATCCCTTATCCCGAAACTGATTATAGAGAATTCCCCATGCAACTCACTTCATCTCCTTGCGATAATTGGGGAAGGCAGATCGTGTCCAAGTGATCACATTCTGGAAATATGACCAGAGTTCGAAGGCATTGGCCTGGTGTTGATGCTCAGCCATATACTGCTCTATAGTTCCTTCACTTATCCAACTGATCGCTGTCTCAAGGTAGTCTTGACGGATCGGTGAACCAGTGATGTAGTCGCTCCCGATACCATAGGCGGGACAGCTCGTCCGAGAAAAATACCTCTTGGCCTCGGTGAGCCAAGTACCCGTATAGATTGCATTGCGAAGCTCTTGGTCGGTGAGTTTCTCACCTGCGATATTGATCGTCTTGAACCAATCGAGCTTCTCCTTGTCACTTCCTTCACAGAAGTACACCATCAGCTTGTAGTCGAGAATCTGTTCTCGTTCTGTATCTTCCAGGTTATGGAAGTACTGATAGTTGAGAGAGAAATTCCCCGCCACATATTCACAGATACTGATCGTGCGTTGTTGCCCATCGAGCACCTCATAGGTATCATCCGCATTCTTGACCCAATAGAGCACATTGAGTGGAAAATCCTTGCGAACCGTATCAATAACAGAATCCCTCTGTTTATCCCGATAGACGAATTCTCGCTGATACTTGGGACGGATATTGAGCCTGCCACCATATCCGACAACACCATCTTCGGCATTGTTGATATATCCTGCTGTCACTTCTCGGACTGAGATCTCTCTGAGTTGTATCTTCATAGGGTGAAAGGTTAAAGTTTTTTGTTACGGATAATTATTCTCTTATAAATTGGCTTTCCCCTCACTTGAGCTAATTGTTTACCTCTAGTTTCTTCTGTGGGTCAATCCAAAATACTATAACGACCCAGTCCATCTATAATCTCAAATTGTTCTGGATTGTATTTCAGTAGAAATGTAATCGGAACTCCCATATTACCAGTATAATCCATAGGAATATCCTTTGTCTTATCAATATTTATAGCATCATAATGGTCATACTTTGGATATTCTGTTTCATTGTATGTTTTATAGAGAATGAAGTCTTCGTGTCTTTTATCATAGTCGAGATTTGTGAACCAAATAGTACCTGCTACAAAAGCATACTTTACTCCATCTTCAATCTTATGATATTTTTCATAACTATCAGGAATCCTAAACCATATATTTCTCCCGTCAAAAGTACAACCTGGCCATACTTTATTTTCTTTTATCAGCTTGAAAATCTCCTTGTAAGTTATGGCATTTAAGTTTCCTATAATGAGAAATTTCTTATCATATTCAAAAAGTTGTGCTACATACTCGCGAAAGAGGGAAAATGGAGGATTCGTCACGACGATATCTGCTTCCTTGAGGAGTTCGATGCATTCAGAACTACGGAAGTCACCATTTTGCCTCAAGGGAGTCTCGATAACATCCAGATTATTTACCCTGCCATCATGATTCCTATCTCCACTGATTTCGAGTTTATAGGAAGGCTTTTTATCTTCAAAATGTGTAGAGATAAGTTTCTTGATACCAAGATGTTCAAAATTCATCTCAAAATATCTCCAAAAGTGACTCTCCTTAGGATCATCACAATTACAGAAAACAACTTTCCCCTTGAAATGATCTTTATAATATCCGAGTTCTTTTTCAATATACGACAACTGTGTGTAAAATTCATCTTTCTTTGCTCATCTTGCTTTTCATAGCAATGTATTGGAGGCCTTCTTTCCCGGCTTTATTGGTTCGGACATAAAAAAGGCGTACTTAGTGAATAAGAACGCCAAAATATCGGGGTTTGTACTTTAGCAAGAAGGGACAATGAAGTTCCGTCTCGCTAAAGTACCAATCTGTCTATTTGAAGACAAAAGGGGTGGACAACTTTCATTGCCCCTTTTTGGTTTCAAATAAATAAGATGAGACTGATACTTTAGCCCGAGTACTATATGAGAAATGGTGGGAAAGGCAAGAAAAATCCTCTGATGAGGATTGTATTATTAATTACTAAAAAGAATCCTTTTTTAAGAAGCTCTTTAGTATTACCTTTAGAGATTAAGTTAATTTCAATAAAAAATCTTCACTTATTTCTGATCCAATAAAAAATGAATGAAATTTAAAATTAATATGAGGAGTTCGAATTTCCTCAGCCACTAAAATTAGTAATGTTTTATATTTCTTATCAATCTTATTTTCGATACTAGAAATATCTACTCATGCTATGATTTTATAATCTAGCATTAGAATTACAAACTCTCAACTATCTAAAAGATTTTTTTGTTGTTTTATTTTATTTTCTACCTGATTTATAAATTTTTCTCGGATAGTAGCACTAATTTTTTTCTTATAATCTCAGTGAAGGTACTTAACTCAGAACATGGATTTAAATATTTGTTTATCATAATCAACTTCTGGCATACTTGATATTCAAGAATGTTTTCTTACTCATGCATGTGCTCATCCTTTATCACTGTTATTCAGTATATGATTATGAATCTCTTCTTGAGATATATCGTCAAATGAGTATCACTCTAGCTTCCATTTAATGGAACTATTAATTGGAGATTGAATTCAAATAGGAAAATTAGATATATCTAGCGTATACATATCGGATACTACACCTTTTAGAGTATTAATTATGGCTTTATTTGGTAAAAATAAATTCTCTATTTCTGATTCAATAATTACTCTAAAGGCTAATTTTTTATTTTTGTAATATTTTTTTGTTTCGTCACCTATTCAAAATACTATCCTTTCAAATAAATCATCTTTAAATGGTATTGGTTTTGTGGATTTGCATTCAATCCAATATGTTCTTTCGTTTTCTCGAAAAACCAATTCTACAGGATTACCTTCTTTATTATTAATCTGTAATCCCATAAATTCTAATCATTTCTCTTTTAGAGATTTACCCACAAACAACTCAAATAATGTTGGCACTACTTCTACATCAGATTTTAATCTAGATAGATAAGATCATATTTTCTTATCGTTTTGAAAAATCCTAAAACACTCTGCAATTGAATATAGATAAATAGCATTTTCAAAAGTTGTACTGCTAAAAGCAGTATATATAGGATGATTATTTAACAGTGGCTCCATTGAGCGTCAAGAGAGGGGATGCCTAGTAAATTTATGCTCTTTCTCATCAAGCCATTCTTGATTAAATAATGAGTCAATTATTCCCATGTTCTGGTTAAAAATATTCTCTGATATACCTATATCATTTAGTTTTTTAGCATTAAAGTAATATCAGTATCAAGCCATAGTTTATCATAAAAAATAATTTTATGTATTTCTTCCAAAAATTCAATTTCCATATCTCATTCCCTCAGAAAATCTTTTTATTTTTTTGAAGAGATGATATAAGTATCAGATATTATACTAGATATATTATAATATATCATAATATTGACATTATATAGGAAAATTATATAATCTTCTTGTGACATTTTATTACTTTTTATGTATATATATGGATACAAAAACACTTCGGTATCTCCGAGAACAGAAGAGTATATCTCAGGATACCTTTGCAGAAAAGATAGGCATGAGTCGTGCCACCTATATCCGCATAGAGTCTGGAGAGAAGTCGCCCACTCTCGATGAGCTCCAGATCATTGCACAAACACTCGAAATATCACTCGAGTCCCTGATCTCTGATACTCAATCAGAGTCTATACAACCTATCGATGAAGAGAAATATCAACAAATTCTCGAGCATTGTATCGAATTCTGAGCGGATACAGATCAGAAAATCACGAAAACAAAACTTGCGAAACTCGCGTATCTCGTAGATTTTGCTTGGTATTATGAACATCTGAATTCTCTGACAGGACTGCAGTATCGTTGTCTCGAGCAATGACCTGTACCCAATGAGTATTTCCGAACTATCGATGGACTCCTAGAAGGATGAGCTATCAGTATCGAGTTCAAGGGGACCGCCCAGATGATCCGAAATATAGAGTCACCTTCATCCAGTAGATTATCGAATAATGAAATTGATTTCATCAAGAAAATCTGTCAAAAATGGCAAGGAAAATCGACCAAAGATATTGTGAAATTTACTCACGAACAACTCCCTTGGCAGATATGCAAACGATGAGAGATTATCCCTTATGAACTTATTACTCAAGAAGAACCTACTCATGTCTATTAATACTCGCAAATATAGCGTCATACTCAAAAATTATACTGAAAGGCACTTTATAAAATGATTTCAAAAAAAATATCCAGGATCATGGAATAAAACTCTTGAAACAATTTTTTTTATGCTAGAGAGAGTTGATCGTCTGAGAACTACTGATACAGCAGAGATAATCTATACATCAGGAAAAAGGCATATTATAAAGGGTAATTTTTCGGTAATCTGAACAAGAGAATCCCCAAAAGCTTCTGGAAACCGGTACATTGCCCTTATTGATGATGAGGCTTGTATCTGTGAGATTCTGCTTATCTATACAAAGAATGATATAGTGGGTACTCATGAAACCGTTTGGTGGAAGTGACTCGTGGAGGAGAATTTTCCTGAAATTATGAAATTTTTCATATAATCTTCGCTTCATGGAACTTTTCTATTTTTCATATCTTATCCAACAAAAAATCTCTCTCATTTCTGAGAGAGATTTTTATATTCTAGTGGTGGGCCCACCTGGACTTGAACCAGGGACCAATCGGTTATGAGCCGACTGCTCTAACCACTGAGCTATAGGCCCATTTTTTGAATTCTGAAACATGCCACGCGGATGAGGGATTTGGTCACTCCTCTGGCCGTGACCCGCCTCTCCTCGTTATAGGTATATGCTTTTCATAGCATATACCGAGCATAACTCGGATTCTCACCCTATCAACCTTGGAACCTGAAACATGGCGGTGGATGAGGGATTCGAACCCTCGCGGCGTCTTGCGACACCCTACAGGTTTAGCAAACCCGCCTCTTCAGCCACTTGAGTAACCCACCATGAATATGAAGATGATGTATTTCGGAATCTTGTGTTGGTCCTACAGGTTTAGTAAACCCGCCTACCATCCACTTCCGTAACCCACCATATCAATGTCAACGAGCGGATTATAAAAAAAACGTGAGAAAATGCAAATCATTTTCTCACGTTATATAATATATGAATAACTATGAAGCATCCCTATTGCCATCTGGTGTTACAATGTTTCACTCAACTCATGAAATATGACTAATATCAGAACTAGCTGGAGCTGGAGCTGGAGCTGGAGCTGGAGCTGGAGCTGGAGCTGGAGCTGGAGCTGGAGCTGGAGCTGGAGCTGGTGCTACGGTACCTTCATTATACGTCATTCCAACATTCATCTGATACGGTGGATTACTTGGATTTGGAGTGAGTACCGAGATATACTTTCGCTTGATCACAAAATAATAGACAATCATGCCCACTGGGGAGAGAAAAAATATCACAAGTATCCAAAGAATCTTGTTTGGAATAGGATTGGCGATAGCATGGATCAGGAGAATAATCCAGAATATACCTCCGATAAGAGACAGAATTCAGAAAATCAGAAATCCCCAGAGTCCCATCTTGATCCAATCTCCAACCTGTTCTGCTGCCTTCGCACAATCAACTTTTTTTCAGTTCACGGTACAAGTAGCATTAGATTCTAAATTATGTCATTCTCATTTAACTATTATTGCTCATGAATTCATACCTGTATTTTCTTGTGATATATTTTGAGGTTTTTCTTTTATTCAATCACATTTTATCATATCTACCTCATCTCATTTTCATGGACTTCATTCAACACAAAACTTTTCATTATCAACTGTAATGAGTTCAATGTTTGGGAATCCAGCAGTAAAGAATGGTTTTTCTCATTTCACCACAATATCACCATCATATACAACTCCAAATTCTGCACAAGATTTGAACTCATCTTTCATGAAAACAGAGCACATATGTCGTCAATCATTGGTACGGAAATGTTCTAAACTTTCATTAGCAAATACAGATATTGACGTATATCAGAAAATAAAAATGAGGATTAAGAATAATTTTTTCATAAAAAGAAAATAAAAAATAAATATGAAGCCAAAAGTACAATACCCTATGTACGCAGCGCTGTCAAATATAGAACAGTGTTTCACAAAAAAACCCTCTTTCGAGGGAAATTCCATTTTTAAGGGCACCTTTACTGTACTACTACTACCACCTTTGGTTCTTTGCCCGTCTCATGAAGCATCAGATCGACAGTCTTGCGTTCCACATAGTCTTCAAATGCCTGTGCATCCTTGAATCATGTGAGATCCTTGAGGATCGTTCGGATCGCATTATCGAGAGCATTTTCGAGTCCTGGAACATTGGCAACTGGAGGAAGACCTACTGTATCATACTTGATATTGTATCCTGCCGATTTTTTTGATATGCCAACGACGAGAACCCCCTGAGATGAGATCTGAAAACGATCATGGAGCTCTTGTTCTCCCGTATATCCAACCATACGGCCATCGATCGTAATGAGTTTTTTCGATACATATTGATCGGTTTCTCGCATGGCATCCTTGGTAAACTCTAGAAGTTTTCCATTGCGAAGTACGGGTACATGATCCTTGGCGTAGCCAAGATCATACGCGTTTCGAGCATTCCCACGAAGCATATGGGGAAATCCATAGATTGGGATATAAAACTCAGGATTGAGCAGTGTGATCATCTTTTTAGTATCTTCTTCTTTCGCGTGTCCTCAAGCGTGGATCTCTGACTCTTTATAGTGATGAATTTTTGGACCTTGTTGGGTAATCAGATCAAAGAGCCCTTGAACCGCTCGTTCATTTCCAGGAATTACGGAAGAAGAGAAGATAATAGCATCATCTGATTTGAGAGTCGTATCCTTGGATTCACCGGTAACAATACGCATGAGAGCCGCATATCGCTCTCCTTGCGCCCCCGTACAACAGATCGTCACTTCGTTATTTGGCAGTTTCGCCGCATCCGACATGGAGATGATAGTACCTGGCTTTGGCCTGACGTAGCCGAGCTTGATCGCAATATCGATATAGTTATTCATTGAGCGACCCAAGAGTACAACCTTACGATTATATTTCTCAGATGTCGAGATAATGAGCATCACGCGATCGATGATCGATGAAAATGTTGCAGTGATAACTCGACCTGGAGATTTTTCCACAATTTCTTCAATCGAGTGGATTACAGCGGATTCAGAAATAGAAGAGCCAATGAGATGCGCGTTGGTAGAGTCTGAGAAGAGTCCTCGAACGCCACGCTTTCCAAGTGCCTCAATCCATTCATAGTTCGTCGATGGACGATTAGGAAGTGGTGTCTTATCGAATTTCCAATCTCCCGTATGGACAAACCTCCCTACTGGCGTCTCGATGAGGAGTCCAACCGAATCAGGAATTGAATGATCTACAACGAATGGAGTGATCTGGAAGTGTTTTCCGAGTTGAATCGGACGATATCTGACGTACTCAGAAAGGTGTGTGAGGGTAGCCTTCATATCCCCTTGCTTCATTTTGATAAGCTCGTAGGCCATCGCTGTCGCGTAGAGCGGAGTCGAGCGACCAAGTTGTTCCATCAGGTAGTAGATCGCACCGATATGATCGATATGGCCGTGAGTGATACAGGTTCCAACGATTTTCTTTCCACGGCAATACGTGAGATCTGGAATCGAACAGTTGATACCATATTGGTACTGATCAGCAAATTGGAGGCCCATATCAATGATGATCATCTCATCTTCATACTCAAATCCCATACAGTTGAGCCCCACTTGTTCTGTTCCTCCAAAAGGTATAATACGAAGGGTTCCCTTTTCAAGAGGCTTCGCGCGTTCTTCAGGAATATGGAGATACTTCTTGAGGGCCTGATTCGGCGTTAAGAATGGGAATGATTTCTTTGGACGAAAGCTATCTTCGAAGATGAATGCTTCTCCTGGTTTAACATTGGTGGTAATATTTTTTCAAGAATCGAAAAAGCTTCGAAAGCCAGGCTTTCGATCTGGCTGTGGTTTTTTTGGAAAATTATTTTGAGGTCTTGTATTTTGCATATATATAATTTGTTAGAAATGAATTTTTAAAATTTTTTGGTTTGAGATTTTGGTTTTTTGGTTCTTTTCTTCAGTTATCTGAATTTTTAGTATCTGTCGCACAGTTTCTTGTCGGGAGGATGAACTCATTGGGGTTTGGTGGAAGGAATTGTTTGAGTCAGATGAGAAAAATAAAAAAAGATGAGCGGAGCGTTACGAGTTTTTCTTCCCCCAATGCTTTTGATACTTTTGGCCGAAAAAGTATGAAGAATGGTGTCAGAGGAATAGGAAAATGGACTATAAAATCTAGGTTCCTGCCTACGCAGGAATGATAGAATCTATCTCTCGATTACAATCGGCATAACGACGGGAGTTCGCCCGGTCAGAAGGTAGCAGTATTTGGTAATTTCACGACGAAGGCCCTGGACAAGCTCTCCTCGTTCAATCTTTGGATTATCCACGAGAATCTTCTCATAGGTAGACCTGATTCCCTTGAGAATCTCCTTATGGATATACATCATCTCATACGCGTGGACGAATCCACGAGAATCAATAAAAATATGTCCTGCAATCGTACGGGCCCGGCTGTCTTCTTCGAGTGTGAAGATCAGTACGCCATTCTCGGCGAGCTGTTCTCGGTCCCCAAGGGCATATCCAGCAATCACACCAATAGAGAGTCCATCTATGAAAAAGGTATCGAAGGTAAACTTCATACTATTGCGAGTGAGTGTCCCTCACTTCAAGCTCATCACTTCTCCGGTTCCAAATGACTCAGTACCAAGAGAAAAACTATCAGATCCAATATGACATACCATAGAAATGGTCGTACCAAGATCCGAAGATCCGAGTGGGATATGAGCAAATCCAAATGCAGAACCTCAGGCCTTGAATCCAAGAGAATTCGTCATTCCGATATCAGCCACTATACATTCGATATCTCCAATCCGCCTGGAATGAGCTCCATCAGCAAATAGCTCAAAAAAGCGGCAAGATTCCAAGAATAGAGTATTTTTTATACTATTGCGAAACATCGCGATAACTTCACGAGTCGCATAAATAGGAGGAAATCAAAGGGTTGGTAATATTTGTTCAAATCGAGTAACGTCAATACTGGCATCCGTGAGTATCCAGGCTCGAATATGATCTTTTTCCGAAAATATGAGTCGCATATCTGGAAAAGTGGAATATACACGACCTGCCCGAGTAAGAGATCCAAATCCTGATCCTACGAGGATCGTCGTATCTTCTTGACGCACCATAAAAAGCGGATCAATACTCATATGACTCGATAACGCTATAATTCGAACACTCCCGGGATCTTCTTCTCGAGGGAGGAATGATGACTTCATGCCAGCAATAAGGCGAGAAAGCACTGGGGTAGTATCGACAATCGCGGGCTCAAGGCGAGTGCTAGTGCGAACTGGAAATGATGATCGAACCGGACGGGCAATAGCCAGTGGCCGTAGAGCTGGACGCGCTAGAGCAGCCCGTGGTACTCTTGGCTCACTACCCGAAAAAGACGGCATAGGCGGGAGTGGAATACGAGAAGCTACTACATCAGTTGCAGAGCCAAAGCTGATATCATCACTATCACCAAAAATATGATCCATAAAAAAAGAATAAAACGGTGAATGCACTTCGTATAAAAAACGAATTTCCACCAAAAATAAAATATGTCGTCCTGAAATAATACGAGTCTGTAGCTCAAATGGCATATTCGCGAACTCGAGGTATATGAACAACGGTATCTCTTGAAAATATTTCACAAGATACAGTTGATAATATATGAAGGTATAAGAAGTATGAAACAGAATTGATTCTAATATAGCATCTTCTCTCTGTTTCTTGATTGCCTATGAATTATATGGAGTATATAGACTTTTAGAGGGAATACAAGTATTTTTGTAGAGAATATGCTACTTTGGTAGTATCCCATACATAGGACGGCACTCTTCCTATAGAAAAATCAGTACCCTGAAAGTACCCACGAGGAAACACATCATTGGCTAAAAAGATATACTTCTCTCGGATTGATTCGCTCCTGAGTGCCCGATCTGCAAATGTCGCGTTATGAAAGATATAAAATACAAAAGACTCCGCAAAATCTTCATACTGGTTCGTCGCGGCATATCAAGATACAAAATCCATAGTACCCTGACGGGCTCATTTTACCGTGGGACTTTGCCAACTGATACGATAGAATTCATCTGAAATATCAGATCCCAAGGTATTTGGAACCAATGTATAGATATCGATATAGTGTGCCAGCTCATGAATGAAGAGTTTGATAAATTCAGTATCCCGAATGACGTAAGGAGACAGTGATATCTGTGCGTCCTTCATGCGCCCTCGTGGCTCTTTTTGGAGTCCATCGATAATAATGGCAAGTTTACTATAATTGAAGTTCATTTTTGTCGAATAGAGAATTTCCTTGAGCGTACTAATTCGAGCGCTTGATTCGGAAGTCGTATGTTCATTTTTTATACTAATAGGTGGTGATGCCGCTTCTACCAATCCTAGAGAAAGAATAGTTGATATGAATACGAGTATGCATGAACCAAAAAAAGAAGATTTCATAAAATGGTAATTACTCTCTATAAATAGGCAAAATCGACCGTATTGAGAACTCCGCTATTTATTGGCCTATAGTTCATATACTATAGATAAATTCAACCACAATATTCACCATCGAGAATGAGACAAGTAAGATAAGGAGTCCTATGATAGCATAGATGCCGGTTGTTTTTGCTTTTTTTACTTTTTCGTCATCACCATAGGAAGTCGTATATTGAATCCCTGAAAATACAATAGCACCAATAGCAAAGAGCGAGCCAAATGCAATGACCTTTTCGGCAACCCTTTTGACGAGTCATTTGATCTTATCGATTCCAGCTACATCGGCTGGTATCCCAACATTGGTACCAGTTCTGGAACAACCCTGTAGGTAATCCATTGCTTTTCCGTTATAGTTAGCATCACAACTCGGACTCGCATACGAAAAATAATATGAAAACATTCCTATGGCTATAGTGGCAAGGGCAAGGGATATGAATCTGATGGTGAGCATAGAGGAAAGATTATATTTGGAGAGTAGCAATAATACTGACGAGTGCGAGAGAAAGTGCAATAGCAATGAGTGCAATCGCCGTATAGGCCACAGATTTCCATGCTTTCTTCATTTTTGTTTCATCACCTTCAGCACTAAAGAGTTCATAGGCAATATAGAGTGAGGCTCACACGACCACCAACGGAAGTACTACTTTTAGAAAAAGGGATTGGACCAGCGAGAGGAGATACACTGGGGTTTTCCCAGGTGAACTGATAATACTTCCATTTGGAGGATCGAGTATAAACCTCCCATCAACTCCAGCAGCAAAAATGAGTTCTGTAGAAAGAACGAATGATACGAGAGTATAGAGGAATTGTTTCATATTTTTAAAGGAAAGTATCAAGATTGAGATTGGTCACAAATTTGACGGCCGCGTACGCCATTCATGATACTACGAGTCCGATACAGGCGTAGATCATGGTATATCGTGCTTTTTTCATTTTCTCCTCCTCTCCCACAGCGAGTACCATCTGGATTCCTGCCCAAGTGATCGCAAGGATGGTCAGTACCGCAACCACTGAGATGAATTGCGAAATAATGTTTCCTATAAAATTACCCGCCGTGCTAGAATTAGGTATAATAGGATTAAGTATATCAGTACTAGGATTTCCTGGCAAAAGCCTGGAAGGAGAAGTGATAGTTATATCCGCATGAACCACAGTACTCGCGTACCACATGAAAGAGGAGATATATCCAATACACGAATAGAGAAATATTTTCATACGTTTATGGATTAAAAAAAGAAGCAACGATCGAGACGATTCCGTAGGAAAGAAACCCAACAAATAGAGCAACAATATTCCATTTTATGATCATTTTGGCTTTTGTTGCCTTCTCAGAATCACCCGCTGAGAAGATATAGATATACCCGGCAATGAGAAGTGATATTCCCGCCAGCATCGGTATCGCAAAGAGGAGGATATCGGTAATCTTCCCGAGAATATACGAAAATGCTCAGACACCTCTTTCCGACGTTCCACCCGTATGATCACCACGAAGCGGATCCATTTGCGAAAGATTTACGATGAATTGGGCACTATTGACATTGTTTGACGGTCACGCGGAAGGTGCCACATCGTTTGGTGCTGCAAGTACAGTTACTGATAATATCGCAAAGTATGAAAAGCAGAGGTATGCCAGAATAAATATTTTTTGCATATGGAATTGATTTCCTCCATCCTATACTATAACAGTGAAAAAAGCAAAAAAAAATGAGAATTTGCAAAAAAATCATTCCTTTATATAATACGACAGAATTTTATGCTCAATATCCTCCATAATTTCCCCTACTACCCTTTTATAATTTACTCTATGTCCGTCCTTTCCATCGTTCTCCTAGTGCTCTCTACACTTATTATTCTCATCGTCATGATTCAGGCAAAGGGTACTGGACTCTCTATAGTTCCTGGGTCTGGTGATTTTGGTAAATTTGAGCGTCGTGGTGGTGAACTTATATTCCACCGGGTGACTATCGGTCTCATTTCACTCTTTGTTATCATCGCTCTGATGAGCTACTTTATAGCATAGTTCCTCTCCATTCTCCTAATCTCTCGTCTCAATGTCTGGATCCGGGATAAAAAAAATCATCACGACAAGTTCGTGTATCCTATTCGTCCTCATAATGCTCCATTTAATTGGGGTATATATATTCGTATGAGGACACTATGAGTGAGTTCGTTGAGGAAGTATTAGTATTGGTATTGTTGATACAACTCCGAGTCCGATGAATCCTTTCCAATATGGAAAAAGTGATACAACCGATCTGTTATACCGTTTTTTATTTCGTGGACTCATTCGCTATGATACGATACAAGGAGCCTATCAGGGCGATCTTATGAGTTGCGATCTCTCGAATATTGTTTTTATAAAATGTACCCTCAGGGATGATGCTGTATGGTCTGATGGAACTCGCGTAAAAACAGATGATATTATCGCGTCTCTGGACTCCTTTAGAAAAAATGCCTCCGATCTCGATATCAAGGCATTTCTTGAAACGGTATCTATCAAGAAAGATGGTGAAACCATTGAGCTCAAATCAGGACAAAAGAGTCCACATATGCTCGAAATACTCACGTATCCAATCGTCAAATCAGACATCATTGCCGCCATCAATAGTGGTACTATTACTATAAAAAATTACACGACCTCAGGTCCATATATACTTGGAGAGGTCGTTACGGATAAAGAATACTGATTTGATCGTATTAGCCTATTTCGCAATGAAAAATGGGCACAGTCTACTTGGCTTGATAAGATTCATTTCAAGTTTTTTCGTGACCTAGCAAGCCTCGAACGGAGTACTGAAGCGCTAACCATAGTTATACCTCCAGTAAAAACTGGGAAGATGAATATTGGTCCAAGATTCCGCGAGTATCCCTATACGAACTATGAATATTTCAGTGTGTTCCTCAATACCAGATCCATGAATCGGGCCCTGAGAAATAGTATTCATTGGCAGATCGGGACCTCATTTTCTGGAAATATCGCAGAGGATCATCGAATGGCCAATACTATTTTTCAATCAGGATGAGCAATTCTTCCAACTGGGAACCTCAAAGGATTCTCAGATATTCTATCCGGACTTGGCTATACCAAAAAAACGGAAATCATATCAAAAATTGAACAATCCAGTACCAGTGTGAGTGGTGAGATCGTATTCAAGCCAACCAAATATTGGACGAATAAGGCCAATATCGCGACACTCTTTGTTGATAGTGTTCCCGCAGAGATTATCCTCACTGGAAATGTTCCTATCGATACACAATCCGTGAGCGTCAATGGATACACTCTGAAGGAATATATTCCTGGAAATACTATTTTTTCATACAAGGTTTCGGTACTATGAGGTACACTTATTGATGGAAAAAATACCTATACCCTACTTGTGACACTCGCAAGTGGAAAAACCGAAACAGAAACACTGACGATCTACGCCTCAGCAGACACAAAAAAGCTCGATGAGCATAAGAAACAATTGCAAAGTGAATATGATGCGACTCAAAATACTCCCGCACTGGTATCGAGCCGCGAGCGACTCAAAGAAGACAAGCTCAAGGGAGCACAACAACTTGCAAATGAGTACTACTACAACAATCAGAACCAAGTATTCACTATAAAAATATGATATATTACGGGTCCTCAAAGTACAGAACTCTATGCGAAACATATCGATACGGCACTCCGCCTTCTTGGAATAAAAACAGAACTCATTGCGTATGGAACTAAGGAGTTGCAAGCTATGATTGCGACTGGTGAACGAAAGTATGACCTCCTCGTCATTGGCATCTCTGTCGAAGGAAGCCTATCGAGTATTGGACAAATATTTTCAAGTAGTGGACCAAAATCGAATAGTATCAATTTTTCAAGTGTAGACAATAAATCATTGGATGCACTATTTTCGGATCTTCGTGGAACCACTGACATAAAAAAACTCGAAAAAATCGAACAGAGTATCAGTACTATTATGAATACTGAAAGCTTTTTTATTCCAATATCGAGCCCCTACCATCGAATTTGGGTAGATCGTAATATCAGGTGAATTCCTCGAGTGGATATCATCCCCGATGTCGCCAGTTTCGTGGATGTATTTATGGGTACAAGTATCAAGGAAAACTATATCAGAGATATGCAACATAAGAACATCTCGGGATTCTTCTGATGGATTCTCACAAAATTCTAAGAAAATAATATGAAAGAAAGTATAGTAATCTCAGCTTGGGAGATGGTTACAAAATTCCACTCGCTCAAAAAACTGAATTTCATTCCCTCATTTATAGGAATGGTTTGGCTATTTTTTGTACTATTCTACCAATTGACGTTTACATATATTTATATATACAACAAAAAAGATGAGGTGATGGGGGAACTTGCAAAATTTATTCACAATGACTACTTCGGGGAAACCATCACAATACTGGCAAGCATATTCCTACTCTATACGATCCTGGGGCCGATAGCGACATGAGGCATTATCGAGATGATGCACTCATACAAACAACATAAGTGAGAGAAAAATCGGAGGTCTTGGCAAGGATTTTTTGATGGTCTGAGACACTTTTTACCAATATTTGAAGTACATAATCTCACCGCTATTTTTCGACCCCTTTCTATCATTACCTTTTATATACTCCTCCTTCGAATATTTGGAAGCGAATTTATTGTTCCCATCAGTATAATAATGGGGATATACCTCTTTTTTGCATTTTGCATTAATACCTGTTTTTCCTATGCAAACTTCTTTATTATTTTTGAACACAAAAGTGCTATAGAGTCCCTGTCAGCATCAACTGGGTTGGCTCTACGCAATATTGGGATCACGGGACGACTCTACTTTACAATGATTCTCCTCTACCTTCGTACAATCATTATTGCTATAATATTTTTGGTGATTCCCTTTTTAATATCGAGTTTTCTCGCATTTCTTCCGACCATCATCGGACTCAAGCTCTTCTTTTTGATCATATTTCTAATTATCAGTATTGTCCTATTTATTTTCATAGTCCACCTCAATTCGACTCTCGAGATTTTTATTGGAGCAACCTGGTACGAGGCCTATATGGTTTGCAAGGATGAAGAAAAGACTACTGGACATAGCGAAGTCGCACATCACGATGAGCATGGACATGGAGATCACGATATCCACAGAGATACTACTCACCACGTTACCAGAGTATCTCCTGATATTGGGGGACATCACTAGGCCTCAATATCACTAAAATCTTCTCGTTTGCGCTCTCATCGGTATTGATAGATAGCATTTTTGATAGCAAGGAGCCCAATGAGAGACGCATAGCGACGACGAGGCGAAATATCGGTACCAATATTGGCATGAATAAAGGATTCATTCAGGGTCAGAATATCATCAAGACTACTCCCCTCGAGAAGCTCTCCAGTAATAGATATACATGCTGTAGCAACAATCGACATATATCCATCAAATGCAAATTGTACAAGCACGTTATCTTCGATAATGAGAAAAACTTCTACCACATCGGCGCAGACACGATTCGCCTCACGGTAGCGTATAGTAGCATTCTCAAGAATTTCCTTATTGGAAGGATTACGAGAATATTCAATAATAAGATCAGCGGAAGTCATGAGATTGAAAAATAGATAATATGAGGAGTATCCTATTCATATTATCTATTTTTCATAGAGTATTTATACATTAGGGTTAAAAAATACTCAAGATAATTTCTTTTGCCATATCAATCATCGGAAGAACACTACCAGCAAAACTCATTGGAATAGCACTCTCCATAGCCTGAGTTGGCATAATTCCAAGATAATAAAACAAATTTATCTGAACTGCCAAAACAATGAGAAGTCATATAGCAAAAGTAGAGACACCATGTTTGATATGAAAAAGATGAAGATGATGCTTACTATGGTGATGAAAAGTACGAAAATGATGTTGTAGTAACATATATTAATATTATTTTGTATAAACCAGAAATAGCTTAGCATAAGGGTTGAGTTTATGCAAATAATTGCTTATATTTTGGCTAAATAGAAAAAAAGTAGCCTACATTTTTTTCTATTTACCCTATATTTTATGCAAGGGCTTTTTTGAGTTCTATAAAAAATCGATCGATATCTGCATGTGTATTATACAGATAGAGACTCATACGAAGTGATCCTAAGCTCCCAATCGACGCATGAAGCGGGTGAGCACAATGGTGTCCAGATCTGACACAAATTCCCACGTCAGCCAATATCTCTGCGATATCACTCGGGTGATGATTCTCGAATGTGAACGAGAATACTCAGAGGCGATTTTGAGCCATATAGGACCCTATAAGGCGTACACTTTGGGGAAGGGTTTTTATTTTTTCGAGAGTATAGGCTACGAGTACTTTTTCGTACTGTTCAATCGCTGCGAATCCTCCAATAGATTCGATATATTCGAATGCGGCAAGGAGTGATACGGCTCAAGCAATATGTGGCGTTCCAGGTTCATGGCGAAACGGGAGTCATGCTACTTCATAGCCAGAACTCGTCACAGAGTAAATGGCACCACCTCCGCAAAATGCTGGCACTAAGAGCTGGAGGAGTTCTTTTTTTGCAGCAAAAAACCCAATACCAGTATCACCCATAATCTTATGCCCTGTCGCTACAAATATATCAATACCATACGTCTCCATAGAGGTTTCCATATGGGGAAACCGTTGGGAGCCATCCAAAATCCAAAGTGGAGGAGCACTCACTGTATCCAGTATGGCTCGTACTTGCTCAAGATCCAGTATTTCACCCGTAACATTGGAAGCACCGGTGATAGAGAGGATTGTAGCATCTTTCAATTTTTCTGCAAGGCTCGTATAGTCAATGGTACCATCCGAATGCAGCTCTACCCAATCGATACGAATCCCATACTCTTCTACGAGGATCTGCCATGGGACTATATTGGCATGATGGTCCGCCTTGGAGAGAAGTACGATATCTCCTCTATGCAGTTTTCCGGTCTTGATAAGGCTTCTACTGATCAGATTGAATGCATACGTAGCATTATAGGTGAATACAACCTCATGATAGGAATTGAGTCCCAGATGTTTGGCAATACTGAACTTGGCCTGCTCATAGAGGCGTGATGATTCCATCGAGAGATCGTAGGCTCCCCGGTGTATATTGGCATAATCATTTGCAAAAAATCGCGATATCGCATCTATCACCAGAGAGGGCTTTTGGGTGCTCGACGCAGAATCAAGAAACACCAAATCTGGATGAGTAGAAAAAATAGGAAAATCTGAACGAAACATAGCGAGTAGTGTTATTTTTTAGACGGTGTAGTAGTACTTTTTTTACTGACTGATCCAATGAGTCGAATATATTGTGACGCTTCAATGGACCAATCAGAGAGTGGATCAAGTGATGCAATGAGCGTAAATATAGAAAGTGCCTGACTCATATCACCTGACTCATAGAGCGCAATAGCGTATTCGAGTTGTACGAGTGGATTACTCGATAGTTCATCAGTGAGACTCTGTACATAGGTAATCGTATCATGAAATTTTCCATTGATTCGGAGGGCTGAGAGGTAGAGTGGCATCAGTAGAACTGAATTTTTATATTTCTCAATACCGGTGTAGGCCCAAGCGTAGGCTTTTGTATTTTCTCATTGGTCGAGTGCGAGTGATATGGCGACTGCAAAATCATCCTCCATCACATCCTTCTCTTGAATGAGGTAGGACAATACCTTGAGCATACTGGCACGATCATTGATGGCCGCATAGTTATAGGCGAGGCGCCGTTCGATCTGTGTCTTATGTGTATATCCAGCAGTAAGCGCATTGTTGAGATAGAGGCTTGACGTCACATAGTCTCACAGAGACGCATATATCTCACCAAGTTTGATAATTGAATCAAGGTCTTTTGGATTTTCTTGCATATAAGAAAGGAGCATATCGCGAGCCTGGCTATACTTACCGAGTTCATAGAGTGTGAATCACTTTAGTTTGCGAACTTCGTTGTAATTCGGTCGTTTCGCGAGAATTTCGGTGGTAAGACTATCAGTAGCGCCATACATCGAATATTGGTACAATTCTGCGGCCACAAGGAAATTGCGATATTGGTAGTCTGGTGATATTTCTGTGGATTTTGAGATAATTTTCTGAAGCGATATGACCTGTGAAGAGGTTCCAGAGTACGCCTCTATACCGATAATACAATTATGGACGCCTGTATAACATACGTCCACTGCCTTATAGTAATCAAGAGTCACAGCGTCTAGATCATAACGAGCCAGTTCCGAGAGACGATCAATCCTCGTATCATCAAAGTAGAGTGATTGAAACAGTTCGGCCCTATCATTTTCCTTAAGGTCAGCAATAGGCACACCAGAGTAGTATGTATAGGTATTTTTCCAATCACGAAGGAGGTAGTACGTATGGGCTAGTTTTCGCTTGATAACAATATCATTCGGGAGAGTATCAAGAGCATTTTTATAGTACAAAATAGCCTGTTCTGGATTATTTTTGAGCGCCATGTAGTCTCACTTTCGGATCGTTCGAAGTTCCTTCTTTCGTTCGATGGCAAGATTCATTTTTTCAGCGTCCGTAAGTCCAGTAGCGTAGCGTATTGAAGGACTGATTGAGCCAGATTGACTCTGATTCTGAGGAACGCTCTCCGTACAAGACGTGAGAAAAAATAAGAGACAAATAATGCAAAAAGGAATACGAAACATTGGAATTATAGAAAATACATATTGAACGAATACGGATCGATAATCAGCCACCAGAGTGGAATGATAATCAGTCCCCATAGTACCAAAAAAGATACTTTTTCAAAATAATAATGAGAGATGCTCTCTATTTTTTGATTTTTCTATTGCTTTTTATATACTTCATTCTGTTATATATTTTATATATATTTTCCTATTTGACATTGCCATCTACTCCCTATGTTTTCCCTTTCCGACTACCAGTATAGTATTCCAGAAGACCTCATTGCGCAAGAAGCCATACATCCACACCATGATGCGCGAATGATGGTCATCGATCAGGAAAGTGGAAATCTGGAATATGAAACCACTTTTTGGGATTTGGATACACACCTTGCTCGCGATCGGGTGCTGTTTTTCAATGACTCTCGGGTCATGCGATCACGAGTCAACTTACGCAATATTACCTACCAAAAAGCAACAGGAGAAGGAGGAACCATCACGAATGGTGAGATTTTTTACCTCTCAAAACTATCAGAAAATACCATTTCTGCCCTCGTGAGACCCGGGAATAAGTTTCCTATTGGAAATATTTTTACCATAGGAGCATTTACCGTTACCGTGCTTGGAATGAGCGAAAGTGGCCGAATACTAGCAATCGATGGAGGATCAATTGCTACTTTTTTGGAATGCCATGGCGCGCTTCCACTCCCCCCATATATTACCTATAGCGAAGAGAAAGAGAAGGATTATCAAACCAGTTTTGCAAAAAAGGATGGATCCGTTGCGGCACCAACGGCGTCACTCCATTTTACCAAAGAACTCATGGAAAAGTTAACGTGTCCAAAAGAGTATATTACGCTCCATGTGGGACTCGGAACCTTCAAAGGCATACAAACTCCCGATATACGAGACTACCATATTCACGCTGAAAAAATAGAGGTATCTCAAGATATTTTCAGAAAAATAACCGATATATGCGAGACTAATCAAAAAATTGTAGCTGTCGGAACTACGGCGATTCGAACCCTGGAATCTCTTCCGTACTTATGGAAAGAACTCAGTGCTGATATCAAAAAAACAATTGATACAAACACGTGTTCTTATTGGAATAGTATGACGCGTGATATCGAAGAGACCGAGTGGATAGCAGGTATTGACGTATCAGCAGGGGAACACACTATTTGTTTTGAAACATCGATCTATATTACTCCAGGATTTACGTTCAAGATAGTGAACGATATTATTACCAATTTTCACCTCTGAGAATCATCACTCCTGGTTCTCGTATGAGCGTTCCTTGGATATGAACATACCAAAAAAATCTACGAATACGCAATTTTATCACGGTATCGTTTCTATAGTTTTGGAGATGGAATGTATATACGATGAAAATAAGATAAAAATCAAGGGAATTGTCTTGCCAGATCAACGCTCTTTCATATACTTCATCTGTTAATTTACACTTTTATATTTCCAATTATGAAAAAACTCATTTTGAGTCTATCGATGCTCCTCCTCGTGTCATCCTGTACAATGGGGACAATAGGAACTAACCCGACGAATACTGCAGTAAAAGTCGAATCCGCAAGTACAGCAAGTACTACCTATCAACAAGATATAGATAGTACCTCTCAAAAAATAAAAAGTGCCCCCGAATTCGAAAGCTGTATGAAACAACAATCGAGTATGTGTATCCAGTCTACTGGAATGCAAATAGCACAAAAATCGAAGGATGCAAGCTTCTGTAAAGAACTCCAAAATACTGATCAACGATCCAGTTGTGAATTCGCAGTTACAATGATTAATGCCCAAGAAAAAAATGATATTACCCTCTGTAATACTCTGACAAACGCAAGGTATCTACAACAATGTAAGATGGAGCTACAGAAGCAGGATGCGATCCGTAAGAATGATATCACCCTCTGTGATAAGATTGACATCATAATGAAGTCAACCAATACTGGAGAGATTAATATGGCAATAGGAACACAAAAGGATCAGTGTATCGTTCAATTTATTATGAATAGCCCGAGTGCTACTGAGATCGATTGTGAGAAAATACTGGATGATTCACAGCTCCTTATGTGTAAGATGATGATTCGAGAAAAAATAAAGCGTATACCGGCACCTGCTCATTCTTCCTCAATACCGGCACCTGCTCATTCTCCTTCAATACCAACTCCTTCAGTACAAAAATAATATCCTCATATGGTCCATATTCGTAAGTGTATCATCCCTGCAGCAGGATTTGGCACAAGATTTCTGCCGGCAACCAAGGCACAACCAAAAGAAATGCTTCCGATTGTCGATAAGCCAGTGATTCAATATCTGGTTGAAGAAGCGGTTGCAGCAGGAATCACTGATATTATCATTGTTACCGGTCGTGGAAAGAGGTCTATTGAAGATCATTTTGACATGTCATTCGAACTCGAGAAAACACTCGTAGAAAAATGAAAGATCAAGGAACTCGCTGAAGTGGAAAAAATATCAAATCTCGCACGTATTGCCTACGTGAGACAACCGGTCCCTCGGGGTGATGGAGATGCACTGCTTCGGGCTCGTGCCCTTATTGGGAACGAACCATGTCTCGTTCTCTTTGGAGATGATCTGATCAAGTGAGAACGCAGTTGAGCCGAACAATTGGTTGCCGCTTTCCACGAAAAAAATGCCCCCATAATAGCCCTCGAACGCGTAACTGATAAACGAGTGAGTTCTTATGGAATCATAGAGCCGGCAGAATCACAAGGGAATCTTCACACAGTAGCCAAATTTCTCGAAAAGCCAAAACCCGAAGAGACGAATTCTCGGCTTGGAGTTATTGGAAAATATATCATTACGCCGGAAATATTTGATTATCTCGAACAAGATGGTGCTACCGCGAGTAAAGATGGAGAGATCAGACTAGCCGATGCGTTCGAACGAATGGTGCAGGATGGTGGGAAAATATATGGACTCGAGATGGAGGGAGAGCGCTACGATACGGGAGACAAGTTTGGTTTTCTCAAGGCGACTATCGACTACGCATTAGACCGCGCGGATCTCGGGCCACAGCTGATGGAATTCCTAAAAAAGAGAATCACTAATGATATATAATCATGAAACCCCACGCGCATCGAAGCATCTGAGACGCTTGAGAAGATATCGCCGTGAGATATCTGGAAAATAAGGGATACATGACGATAGATCGCAATTATCAAATCAAGGGAGGAGAGATTGATATCATTATGAACTACGAACAACTTACAATATTTGTAGAAGTAAAGTACCGAAAGACTGAGAACTATGGACATCCGCTCGATACCTTTTCGATTCCAAAACGTCGAGCGATGAAGCGCACTATAATGCTCTACATCAATAAACATAAAATCGATCCAGAACAAGTCCGGATCGATTTTATTGGCATCATGCCGAATGAGTGATGAGGGCATCGGGTGTGGCATGTGAGAGGAGTGGAGGTCTAGTCTCCATCATACCCTGATGAATCTGGATTGATCTCTGATGGTGACTGGCCTGGTTTGCGAGATATATCAGGATCATGAAAGTCAGGATTCGTAGATCAACCAGAAGGAGTTCGAGGACGGGGTTTTTTGGGGTCTATTATTCCCATCACTGCAGACTCCACAGTATTGACCTTTGATGTGGTGTTTTTTCATTTATTAGCCCATCTTTGGTAATCAGCCTCGGCACTTCGCTCTACAATATCATCGATATTACCATCATCGAATATCACACTGATATCAATACCCATCTTATCAAAATCTCGATAGTATTTTTGTTTTTTGAGGGCATTCAGTCATCATTTATCTTTTCGACCTTGTGCCGAAAGTGCCTTAGAGAAGTGTTCGAGTATATCCTTGCGGTATTGGAGATATTGTGCTCGTGTAGTCTCAGGATCCGTACTCTTATCTTTGAGGTCTTGTACGAGCTTGACTGTAGGTGTCCAAAATCGTTCTTGCATATCTTCACGATCAAATGAAAACTTATGCGAGTTCACACTTACCTTTTTGAGAGTACGATCAAGAGATCTGAGTTTTTTGCCAGTTTTTTTGTCAACTACACGACTCATGATCGGATTGGTTACATATCCATTCTCATAGTTCCATCATTGAGCATTACTTGGTATATCATTTCCACTTGCAGTCTGGTTGATATCACTGAATTTTGCTAAGTATTCGTCTGCCTTAGGATCCTTATTGGCTTGTTCTGTGAGCCACATATCCTTGCCCTGGAGCATATCATGGAGTCCTCAATCACAATGCTTTCTCCAGATCGCAGCAAGTCCGTTAACCGCTGCTTTGACTATTTTACCTTTTGCTTCTCCATCACTATGATCGTGTCCATGGTATTGGAGGTCTTGGATCCATTTTTTTGTATTAGTGACCTCTTCTGCTGATCCCACTTTCTCGAGTGCCT
The DNA here is from genome assembly GCA_043722085.1 of Candidatus Altimarinota bacterium. Taxonomy (GTDB): domain Bacteria; phylum Patescibacteriota; class Gracilibacteria; order BD1-5; family UBA2023; genus JABFSX01. The sequence continues at coordinate 24,244 of JAYSPL010000133.1, forward strand.
TGAGGAATACGTGACGATAGGTCTCATTATCAGCATGATTGCGGAGGAATCCAAATGCATGGAAAGAATATCATTTTTCATCAGCAAATCATTTGATTTTTTGACTTGCAGCAGATGATATATACTGACTATATCATCCGAGTGCCCAGACTACTGGAATCACTTGTGATACAGCACTACTCGGAGCCTTTCCGGCTGCACTCTCCATAGATCCGATAGCAGTATGATATTCATGGGTCATCAGAGCTGAGAGTCCGTGATCTGCTCGAGCCTTGGCATTTACGAGGGCTCCTGCTTGTCTTATACCCTTATCATACGCTCACTCGAATCCATCTTTTCTCCAAGCATTCTCATAGCCACTCGGTCATCCCATAGCCTTGACTATTGTCCCTGCGATCGGATACTTCTCATAGCCACCGTCCATGAGTTTCATGAATGCCCATATCATCTCTTCTTCAGTAGGGCTTGCATTTGCTTCATCACCAAGAGTAGGACGAGCCTTTGACCAAGCCTCTTTTTTGATGGCTGTTCTCGCTGCATCAGTTTTAAATCCACAAGAATTGAGGAGTCCATTAATAAATGATTCACTTCACTGGGCATGCTTGATATCCTCTGCATAGAGATGCCCGTATCCCTTGAGCATAAAGAGTATACCAGCAGCGGTCTCTTCAGGACGAGCATCTTTATTATGCATAATATGCAGAATCTTGTTGCGAGCGAGCGGTCCATTAAGATTACGGAATTTTTCTACATACTTCTCGATAATCTCCTTGACACTACCGACTTCATCAGCCTGGAGTTGAGCCATGATATCGAGTGGGAGTCAGAGTTTTTTTCCCATTGCGAGAGCAAATCGAGATGCATTGAGTTTGGATGATTTCTCGAAATAGTGTTCGATACCATGAGTGAGATTACCGAACCCCTTCATAATATCTGTAATAGACCAGGAACGTCATAATTTACTCAAAAGACTCCCTCCCATATGAGCATCTTGTGGCTTGTACTTGTTATCTGCTTCGAGAATAAGGAGGTTATCTGTTGTAGCAGTGAGTTTTTGTGCTTTGAGGTATCATAGAAATTCTGCATAACTCATCGTCTGCCAAGTATAGATATTTTTTTTATCTTTTTCGCTCAATTTATTGTCACTTCAGCGTTTTTGTACCTCAGCAACTCAGAGACTCGAGCTAAATTCACCAAAAGTAACAAATCCATCCTTGATACCTCCGATACGGATATGTCACCCCTCTTTGGACTGGAAGAATTCATATTTTTTGTCTACATGTGTATGGTGCCCATGTCCATCATCTTCCTCTACATGGATCGTGAGATCTGATCCCTTGATACTCGTATGATCATCGACACCATATAGTTTGAGTCCAGCAAGGAGCTGCTCATCAGTATCAAGTGTTCCGATACGATGAAATGATTGCCCGCGAACTGCATCGACAAAATTCTTGAATGAAGTTTGTTCGATATCTTTTGGATCCGACGAACGAATATGTTTCACTGCAATATTATTTCCTGTCAGTGCTACGATTTTCCATACTCCATCATTTATTTTTCATTCATCATCAGCAAGTGCTTTTGCCGAGAATGTCATCCCTTCTTCTATAGTGATATCTTTGCCGTCTGGATCGATCTCATCGAGGAGCTTTTTGAGATCTTGCATTGTGAGAACCTCTTCTTCGCCACTCGCATCAAATATTCGAGCATCGGCATCATTGATAGGATTTTTACCATCAGAGAGGGACATTTCATCATTGGTGAGTTTATTGCGAAACTCTTCCTGAGTCCATACTCGGGCTCATTTGAGATGAGGACTGAGGAGCCATTCATTCGCATGATCATAGGATAGCACCTTTGTATCTTTGATAGTTCCTGCAGATTCGTTTTTATCACCTGTTCTCAGAGCCAACCGTATACCAACACGAGATCCTGGGGTACCGATATCATCAGTATCACTCATTGGTACATCGACATTCTGCAATTCCAGATACTCGATATTACCATCTTGATTTTCGAATACTATGACTGCATTGGGAGTGAATTTTTCGATATTTTTGATCCGTCCTCACGATTCTCTTGCTATTTTTTCAATGAATCCTGCATGCATCAATATATTCCCATCTATATCTATCTTTGGTATGATGTCCATAGTAGAGTTGAGATCGACTCGTTCACTCTCTGGGAGATTCATACTGTTCAATACGAGAGAAGTCAGGATTTTTCTAGCTTCAGGAGTATTGAAGTGTTGTTCGATCGTACTAGAGTCAATATCATTCATAGAGACAATAAAATTGTCATCATTGATAAATGCCTCTCGAATTTTTTTTTGTTCTTTAGGTCCAAGATTATCCCAAGTATCTCATACTGATTCACGAACAATTTTTTTTATCCTTCATTCATCGACAAAATGGAGATCGAGAGCTTCTCTGAGAGAAAAAGTAATACCAAAAAAAATACAGACATCTTTCTTGAGTTCTACATTTTGATCTCAAATATATGCGAGCAGATCCTCGATCACCGATATATCTGGAGGTGAACCATTCTTGATATAGGTCGCTCACTGGAGTGATACTTTCTTATAGAGAGGCGATGTTTTGGATAGATTCGTGCGATCGAGGCATTTTTTTAGATTGATATCAGTATAGAGTAGGATATCTTTAGGAATACTGAATTTTTGTGAGAGAAAATTTGTGAGACTTTTCTTACCGGTTCATATCATACGAGCAATTTCATCTTCATTCATATATCATATGACTTGATCATACTTCTTATGAAATCCAGGAATATGTGTCTCAATATCTGGAAATCTCTTCTGAATATATGATTTGAGATTTTTTCGAGCATTTTTGAGGGGTTGTCAGATAAGAATAATCTCTGATCGGATCAATGAGTCGGAGATATCTCGTATAGTTTTTTCATCTATTTCAGAATATTCATCATCTGATTCTCGGATAGTATTCATCTGGGATCTTATTGACTCAACGATTCTCGGATATTTGATGGTATCGAGCTTGACAGGATCAATGACTCCTGAAGATGAAGAGAGAGATTTTTGGACCGAATTTTTCAAGAGTGAATTCAGAGATTTTTGAGTCTTTTTTGGATCGATCTTCTCTACGGATTCTGCCGATCCTGGCTTGTTTGGTGAAGTCATATGTAGTAACAGTTATTTTCCTTTGCATTCTATCCTAAAATTCGAAAAAAAACAAATAAAAAATCCTGTACGTATATACAGGTTTTTTGGATTTTGCATGGTGCCAATAAGTGGGCTCGGTCGCTCCTCCGGCCGCGACCCGCCTCTCCTCATCGTAGAGGCCTGACTTCAGTCAGGTCTCGAGCACAATTCGGATTCTCGCCCACTCTAGAGCATTGCAAAAATAAAAACTCACCCTAAGAATTCAAGGTGAGTTTTGAGTGTTGCATGGTGCCAATAAGTGGGCTCGAACCACTGACCTCGGGGTTATGAGTCCCGTGCTCTAACCAGCTGAGCTACATTGGCGGATACTTGATAATAATATGGTTGCGGAGGTATGAATCGAACATACGACCTCAAGGTTATGAGCCTTGCGAGCTACCACTGCTCTACTCCGCGATATAATGGTATGAGATGAGCCACTATTGCGAGTTAGACTGCTCTACTCCGCGATATAATGGTATTGGAACCGAATCAACTAAGGCATCCGTAGACGATGTCCGTTTTTCATATCAGATATTCTCTGATGTCAGCTGATTATATAGAATTATAGAATCTGTCAATATGTTTTTTCATTGTATGGATGAGATTTGTTGTAGCGCGTAGTGAAAAAGGAGTATCTGACAAGGCTTGTATGAGATCCATATACGTTAATTTTCCTGTTTTTTGTCCATTGAGAACAGCATGAACCTCTCTATATGATCAACTCGCGGTAATAAGATCGAGATATTGCAGACTTTGCTCATTCGGAAATCATCCAATATCCGAATAGAGATTCCAAAAGAATGGGACTCTCGACTGAATAGCGTGCACAAATGTCACTTCTCCGCGTACTATCACAAATTCACTCGAATCCAAAAGAGAATAGTACTCGCAGGTTGGCAGAAAATCAACCTCTGTGATATTATTTCTTTGAACTTGTACTTTACCAAATACAAAAACGTGGATTTCATCTGGAAATGAAGACCAATCAATGCGATCAATCGTATCAGGATAGATAAATATCGTAATATGTCGACCTCTAGGTAATACTGGCGAACTATCCACTGTATGAATCGGAATAAGTCCAGCTCAACCAAGTAGTGGCGATGGAATGAGTTCAATAATTTGGCGATTTGCTGTCGAACAAATATGTTCTCTTTCATTCTGTTGTATCCAAATTGGATCCAACGAAACGTAGTCAATCCGCAGGATCAATGCTTGGTCAGAAAATAATTCAAGGACAGGAAGTGGCGCATGGAGGGCAACAATACAAATTGCGATATTTTGCATATAACCAAAATCTATACTATCATGGACGCTTACATTCTCAATACCAGCCATAGTAAGAAAATTGTGCATCAATACAGGAGAATTGGTCCAAATTACATACTTAAATCTGTCGCCAAATTCAATTTGGCAAGACTCAATCAATTCACATATAAATCCCATATCGCCATAATTGTCGACAATATGTACCAAGATATGTATGCGCGTCGGTGAAAGTTCCATAGTATCACTGTCAATTTAAAATAGAAATGTCGTAAGGTTTTTAAAAATAGAAATGTCGTAAATGGATGGATTTCTATGTGAGTGTTGGTTGCCAATGTGGATCGA
>JAYSPL010000134.1:0-2793 GCA_043722085.1 Candidatus Altimarinota bacterium
TTAATCGTTGCTGAGAGAGCATTCTGTGCTCGTGCATTCGTGAAGTAGAGATTGGTAGTCCCTTCTGTGAGGAGATCCGTTGTCTTAAGTCCGAATGCCGTATCAAATCTCGCTTGCGTATAGTAGAGACTCGTTCCTTCTGTAATCAGTGACGTTGTTGGAGTGATCCACGTAGTGAGGCCAGCACTATCTGTTGTCAGTATTTTACTAGCTCACTGTGATCCATTTACCAGGGTGAATGCTCCATTGACTCTGACGCTCCCATTCACATCGAGCTTATAGGAAGGATTGGTTGTTCAGATACCGACGTTACCCGTTGACGTCACATTGATTCGTCTATTTCCATCACCATCAGCAATGATGATATTGTTCGAAAGCGTTGGAGAAAGTCCGGTAACATTGGCACCGAGGATAGTATTGCCAGATCCGGTTATGATTCCCTGAGCGGTATTATACCCGAGAGCCGTATTATTGGACCCCGTGGTATTGCTCCAAAGAGATACGAATCCATTGGCGGTATTATTGGAACCAGTGGTATTACTTTGAAGGGAGTAGTTTCCATTGGCCGTATTGGAGACACCAGTGGTATTGGAATAGAGGGAGAAGGAGCCATTGGCGGTATTATCGGAACCAGTGGTATTGCTCCCAAGAGAGGATAATCCATTGGCGGTATTAGTATCACCAGTGGTATTGCTCCCAAGAGAGAATAATCCATTGGCGGTATTATTGGACCCTGCGGTATTACTTGCAAGAGATAAGTATCCATTGGCGGTATTATTGGCCCCAATAGTATTGCCGGATAGGGATCAGTATCCATTGGCGGTATTAGCATCACCAGTAGTATTGCCGGATAGGGATCAGTATCCATTGACGGTATTGTTAGCCATGTTTCCACCTCCTCGTCATACCGTGAGTCCATTGATGCGTGCATCGGAATTGGTAGAAAGTGAACCCGAGATAGTGAGTGTAGCCGTAGGAACACTGGTTCCAATACCGAGTCGACTCGTAGTATTATCCCAATAGAGTAATGCGGATTGTATCAGTGCCCCTCAGACAGATCCGAAGGTAAGTTGACCTCATGTGAATCCTGAGAGAAGTCCTCCAGTGAGTGTTCCTATACCAATACTATTCCCTACACGCGCGAGTCAAGTATTGAAGGTGAGTACATTCTCTTTGTTACTAAACATATTCCAATCCGTTGACGTGAGGTATCCGTCTAGTGATGCTGTGGCTTGTGAGAGAGCAAATACTCCAGAGAGGTTGTTGTACGTAAGTGGTACAAGTACAGAAAGTGATGTGAGAGATATCTTCGTAGCCAGTGTACCAGAGAGTACATTGACGGTACCGGAGAGAGACGAGAGAGAACCGGAGAGAGTGACTACCGTTGTATTGAGAGTAGATACAGTTCCTGAGAGAGTATTTAGGGAACCTGAAATGGTACTTATGTTGGTTTCAGTAGTATTGACTCGTCCAGAAAGAGTTGCTATGTTTCCAGTTGCTGTGGAAAGGTTGGTATTGATTCCTGTTATAGTTCCTGAGAGAGCATTCTGTGCTCGCGCGTTCGTGAAGTAGAAATTGGTAACACCTTCTGTGAGAAGATCAGTAGTCTTGAGAGCGAATGCCGCATCAAATCTTGCACTTGTATAGTAGAGATTGGTAAGTTCTGGAATAATGGAGGTAGTTGGGGTGATCCATGTAGTGAGACCAGTACTATCTGTTGTCAGTATTTTACCCACTCATTCTGATCCATTTACTAGCGTAAAGGCTCCATTGACTCTGACGCTCCCATTCACCTCGAGTTTGTAATTGGGTGTAGTGGTTCCGATACCGACATTACCAGTTGACGTCACATTGATTCGTCTATTTCCACTTCCATCTGCGATGATGATGTTATTCGAAAGCGTTGGTGAGAGTCCAGTGACATTAGCACCGAGGATAGTATTGGCTGATCCGGTTGTGATTCCCTGAGCCGTATTGTACCCGAGAGCGGTATTATTGGAACCAGTGGTATTGTTTAGAAGAGAGGATCATCCATTGGCGGTATTATAGGAACCTGTAGTATTAGAATAGAGGGATATGTATCCATTGGCGGTATTATTAGATCCAGTGCTATTGCTATAGAGGGATATGGCTCCATTGGCGGTATTATTGGAACCAGTGGTATTACTCATAAGAGAGTAGGATCCATTGGCGGTATTATTGGAAGCAGTGGTATTACTCGCAAGAGAGAGGGATCCATTGGCGGTATTATTGGAACCAGTAGTATTGGCTCCCAATGATGCATTTCCATTGGCGGTATTGCTGTTAATATTACCAGCACCTCGTCCTACAGTGATACCATTGATGACTGCATCGGAACTCGCAGAAAGTGAACCCGAAATAGTGAGTGTAGCGGTAGGACTACTCGTTCCAATACCAAGTCGACTATTATCCCAATAGAGTCATGCGGATTGTATCAGTGCCCCTCAGAGAGATCCGAAAGTGAGCTGTCCTCCTGTGAATCCAGAGAGAAGTCAACCCGTGAGAGTTCCAATTCCTATACTATTTCCTACACGCGCGAGTCAGTTTGAGAAAGTGAACAGATCAGAGAATTGTCCAGAGATATTGTTATATGCAATACCACCAATAGATGAGAGTGATGTGAGTGTGATCTTGGTAGCAACGGTACCAGAGAGTCCATTGACGGTACCGGAAAGAGAAGAGAGATTGGTGTTGGTAGTATTGAGAGAGCCGGAGAGAGAAGAGATACTCGCCGTATTGGTGGCTATGTTTGTTTCAGTAGTATTGACTCGT
>JAYSPL010000135.1:0-7139 GCA_043722085.1 Candidatus Altimarinota bacterium
TGGTATTACTCTTACTGGAGCTAAGTTCGACTTCAAGACGGCACTTCCTGGTAGCACTGCCTACTCTGCAAGTGGATGTCTTCGAGATCTTGGTAATACAAACACCTGTGGAGGTTCTGGTACTTCTGCAAGCGTTAATGTTCCAGCTCTCGCTCAAACAATTGCGGTAACTGGTCTTACCACTAATATGACGGCTGACAAAAACGGTGGGTTCGTTGAATTCGAAGTATACATTACTTCTGCAAGTCTTCTTCCTACTGGTGCTCAGCTTCAGGTGGCACTCACTCAGCTCAACTATACAGTTGCTGGTGCTTCAGACCTTGAAACATACGTTGGTACTACTGGTGCTAGCGCAACATTCACTAAATAATCCACCTTCCTCGGAAGTTTGGTTATTCCCCGCTCAACGAATCCTCCCCTTTTGGGGGGGATTTTTTGTGTTTTGCAGACTCTTCACGCAATTATATTTGCATTTTTGGAGGAGTGAGATAGACTATTTTTGGCTCCTTTTATTCGTTCCCAACTATACAGTATGCAACATATCTGGTTACCCATACTTCTTGTCGTCATAGTAGTACTAATTACGGAGTTCCATATTGAGATCACAATCATAGATAGAACACCAATAGACTGAGACAAAAAACTAAAGAAATCTAATGGAAAGTAACAAAAAATTTGCAATTATGAGAAAGTAGGATATAATTTCCTTAGTTTCTATGCAGAAGTAGGACAAATGCTCCTTTGAAAAATCCCCATGTCACTGGGGATTTTTCTTTATTGGTCTAGCGTTTTTGCTTCACAACTCGCTTGTATAGGAGAGAGAACTCTATCTTGACACTACGATGCTTCCAGTATGGAAGTTCTATGCAGTACTTTTTCATGGGAGAAAAAGGTTAGGAGATAAATACCCCTTGTTGCCCCAAGACTGGAAGAACAAGGAGCCGAGACAGTATATGAAAAATCGAGCAGAAATCAATCCGTTCTCCATAGTAGTACTACTACGAAGGATGAAAGCAAACTAATCCACTATTGATCCCCCTTTCCACTTCGGTGGAGGGAGGATTTTTGTGTGTAGGGATTCTTCACACAATTATATTTGCATTTTTGCCTTGATGAGATATACTACTCTTGTCGTCGAAAGACGAACCTCATATAACGAGAGGGAATAAATCTCCCAAAATAAAAGACCTGTTGCAAGCAGGTCTTTTATTGTTAGCGATCACCTCGGAAAAATTTCCGACGATCTCGCCCTGTCATCTTTTTCATGATGACTTGGTAGCCAAATATGGCACCAATGTATCTGAGGAGGTTCCTCATATAACGAAAGGTCAAAAAAATAAACCTCCCACTCTCAACGAGTGAGAGCGAGTAGAGTATATGGATCATGTAGTTCGAGTCAATGCATACAAGAGCCATTTCTGGGATTTTTTGTGTTGATTTTTGACTATTTTCTCCTATACTTCCCCCATGCTTACACTCACCAATATATCTGTTTCAATCCACAACAAGCCCATCGTTCACGCTTTTGACTATAGTTTCCTCTCAGGTGAGACTACCGCAATACTCGGACATAACGGCTCAGGGAAGTCATCACTCGCACTGTCTATCATGGGACATCCTCGTTATATAACAACAGGTACAATACTATTTTATAACAAGGATATTTCGCTTAGTTCGCCAACAGATCGACATATTGCTGGCCTCTTTCTCTCGTTTCAGAATATCCCAGAGATCCCAGGGATAAAGGTATCTGAGTACCTTCGTACGATCTATAATGCTCACTTTGCTCGCCAACATATCGACACCAAGTTGCCATCGCCATTTGTATTTCGTCGTATGGTAGAGAAGCTGTTGCCTCCACTCGGACTGGATACTACTTTTCTGGATCGTGATCTCTTTGTTGGATTCTCTGGTGGAGAAAAACGACGTATTGAACTACTCCAGATTGCACTATTGAATCCTTCCGTGATCATCCTCGATGAGGTGGATTCTGGACTTGATATTGACGCCATCGACATACTTCGCCAACAGATCGACACATGGCATGCTGCTGGAAAAACAATACTACTGATCACCCACAATTTTCACCTTCTCGATACTATCAATGTAGATAAGATCATCATCATGAAGGATGGTCTCATAGAGAGACAAGGTGACCGATCTCTGATTGCCGATATTCGAATCCAGGGATACAAATAACACGATAACAATTCAAAACTATGACAATACAACCATTCGGGGATATATCACGTGAAACACTGGATCGCAGTGATACCATTACCTATCAAACTGAACTCGAGATGGGAATATCTGAGAAGGTTGTGAGACAGATATGGGAGTCGAATAAGGAACCAGACTGGATGCTCGATTTCCGACTCAAATCCCTCGATACATTCCAAAAATCAAAAACACCCACCTGGTGACCATCCCTTGCGAAACTCGATCTCAATTCTATTTATTACTTCGGTAAAGCAGAATGATCAGGAGATAATAAGTCATGGGACGATGTTCCTGATGCCATCAAGTCGACATTTGATCGACTCGGTATTCCCGAAGCTGAGAGAGCGATACTCGCATGAGTAGGAGCTCAGTATGATAGTGAGGTAGTATACCACAGTCTCCGTCAGGATCTCCAGGATCAAGGGGTGATATTCGAAGATATGTCAGTAGCGATCCATACGCATGCCGATATCGTGCGGTCACATTTTATGAGAGTAGTTCCTCCGAGTGATCATAGGTTTGCGGCCCTCCATGGAGCCGTATGGTCTGGTGGGACATTCCTCTATATTCCTGCTTGAGTCCAGATTGATGCCCCTCTGCAGGCCTATTTCCGTATGAATATGAAATCAGGGGGACAGTTTGAACATACGCTTATCATCATCGAAGATGGGGCTTCAGCACACTATATCGAATGATGTAGCGCACCAAAGTACGGAACGGCGAGCCTGCACGCGGGTTGTGTAGAGATATATGTTGGCGAAAATGCAAAGATGCGCTATTCTTCAGTAGAAAACTGGTCAGTTGATACCTATAATCTCAATACGAAGCGTGCTATTGTCGAAAAAAGCTGATCTATTGAATGGATTGGTGGCAATCTTGGTTCTGGAGTCACGATGCTCTATCCCTGTTCCATACTCAAGGGTGACGACTCCAAGGCGATGCATTTTGGTATTGCATTCGCCAATGCCTGACAAATAGCTGATACCGGAGCCAAAGTGATCCATATCGGAAAGAATACCTCATCAGAGATTGTGTCGAAGTCGTTGTCGAAGAATGGAGGAGTGTCGATCTATCGTGGATTGGTTGATATCAAAAAATCAGCCCTTGGCGCTGTGTCAAAGATGGATTGTGATGGCCTTATTCTTGATTCAAGGTCCAGATCGGATACGATCCCGGATATTCGAGTGGCGACTGATGATGCGATGGTGGCACATGAGGCGAGTGTCGGGAAGATCAATGAGGATACACTTTTTTACCTCATGTCTCGTGGTATCGCTGAAATGGAGGCAAAAACTATGATTGTACGAGGATTTGTGTCTCCGCTTCTCAAAGAGCTCCCACTCGAATATGCCGCTGAGATGAATGTGCTCATTGGTATGGAAATGGAAGGCATGTAGAATAGTTCCTGTCATCCTGAATTTATTTCAGGATCTTCTGATTCTTGGTTCTTCCTTCTTTATATTTTCAGATCTTTTCTTCCGTACTTTTATAACTAAAAGTACCAAAAGTTCTTCTTTCCTTGTCTCATTTTTGTATCTGTATAGACTCATTTTTGAAAATTTGAAAAACTCCTCCTATCGTCGTCAAACAGTTCCAAATTTTTCCAAAAAATCTCATCTACAGATTCCAAAAATTCAACAAAATAAGAAGCAATACGAGAACCAATTTTTCCAAATTTGCTGAGATAGATAATAGATTTAGTATTTGATTTTTTATAGTACTATCATGCCAAATGAAAACCCAGGAGTCTATAATGAGTCCCGAGATCGTATCCGTGAAAAAAAAGAAAGAGAAACACTATTGGCGGAATCAAAAAAAGAAGACTTCGAAACGTCAAAATCGCGTGTTAGAAACAAGAAGGGGCTTGATGTGCGAGAGTTGCAACGTCATATTGAAGCTGGGAATTCCCTGGAGTCTCTCAAATCTGAGATAAAAAATGCCCTCACTGATGGCACAATATCCCACGATACCTATAATACGGTGATTGCGTCACTTGATGGAGAAAAAAATATCCTACATGAAACAGGAATGATTGATCCGAATAGATTACCATTCTCACAAAATAGATTGGCGCAATACTTGGAAAATACCCGACTCGGTGATTCAATTTGAACAGATTTAGTTTGATTTTTGTACGGTTTTGTCATTCAAGGAAGTGCTATTCTCATTATTATCGCATGGAAGATCCTCCTTGATCTCCTCTTTCTACCACGCGATATCTATAGAAATTTTACCAAGTAGTGCATATGCAACGTTTTTTTGTGACATTTCCACTGACTATCGATATGTGTATCACTGATATGGGTATTGTCCATCAGTTGACACGAGTACTGAGAATTCAAATGGGTGAACATATTATCTTATTTTCATGAGATGGCACAGAGACAGAATACCTGATTCTCTCTATCGATAAGAAGTCTATCTGACTCCGAGGCCAATCAATACGCACGCCCAATACTGAATCAACAAAACGGGTATCACTCTACCAAGCACTTCCGAATAAGTATGAAAAAATCGAATATATCATTCAGAAATGAGTAGAGATTGGGATAGTTCGATTTGTATTTTTTCGTTCTGATCGTTCCCAGAAGCTCCTTATGTCAGGAGCCAAGCAAGAGAGATTCTTGAGTATTGCCCGAGAGGCACTCGAACAGTGTGGTGGAACGATACTGCCTGAGATACTCTTCGTGAATGGATTTCCAGATATATCCAACCCAGCGAATGCAGATACTCATATGCCTTCGATAGTACTCGATACTCTCGGTGAGAGTGAGCGACTATCATGATATGATAATCTTCAGTATATTGCTCTTTGGGTAGGACCCGAATGAGGATGGTCAGATAGAGAACGATCAGAAATGCAAGATAATGGTTTTATATTTGCTCGTTTTTGAGAGCGTATTCTCAGAACCGAAACAGCTGGTATTGTGATTGCGTTTGGCTTTATCAACACCTAAGGGAGTCTTACCGAGCTATCTATAGTAGTACCATACAGGATATTAATTGAGCACCACTACATATAGTGGTGCTCGTATGTTTCTGACGACCCCTTCTATTTTGATATGTATATTTTTGAGTAAATACTATAGGTATGGTATATCTATACAGGGTTACGGTGTGCACAATAGATATACACAGATACAATATGTATACAGAAATGGTTCTATAACTGTACGATTATTTATACATTGAATAATGGCTTTGTGTAGCGGAACACAAGGGTATAGATATAGAGTATTCACTATATTCTATGTATAGCAATATATATATTGTCGCAAGTTTCTCGCTAAACTGATATACTGCTTATGTCTTCTCGAAAGGGAATGATCCTTAATAAAATCCTGACTTGCCGATCATAGGAAACTCTACTCAAGAGACCTTCCTGCTTGCAAATCCAAAAACACAGTTTTACAAATATACTCATACAAAAAGAACAAATACTATCAGTATACAAAAACAAAAAACACGGATGAGGGCCCGTATATTCTTTCTGATTATTCAGCGAGAGTATATGGGTCCCCACCAAAATAAAAGGACTGAGAGTCCTTTTCAAAAAAACCTCAAAAGGCCAGTTGGGTTCCCGTTCAATCGGGACGAGTGTGAGAACTCAACAAATACACGATATGTGTTGTTTGCCCTCATATGAGTGTACCCTAGTTGTCCTCGAGGTGCCGCACAATCTTCCCAACCTTAGATCCCCATTCTACCAAGAATCGGGGATTTTTTATCGCATTATTTATAGAGTCACATTTTTTGCCACCAATGTGGATAAAATATATAGTTTGCAATTATTCAATTGGCATTTTCCATACAAAGTATCGATATATCTTTGGAATCTATCCCTTGAACCAAGAATATGAATTCCACGACTGATGTATCTAAATAGGTAGAAAAATAAAGAGTACCATCATGGGATGACTGCATATATCAAAAGATATCATATCAAATATTTTTTACTGAACCAATATCCAGATCGAATCATATTAATATATCAAATGCTCTCATTCATTTCATTTGAAAGGTATACATTCCTGGATTTTTCTTGCCATCGTATAACCAAATTAATTGATTACTATAATTTTTTTGAAATGCTTTCCAGAATCCAAATTTTTTAAAGAGTTCTTTTGCAAGAAATACGCTGAGTATGAAAAATATTCATACGAGAATACCTAAAATAGTAGTAATCATAGTCGAGTTGTATTATATATGATGGTATCCACTTCACTTGATAATCTCAAGTGCGCGGTATACTTGTTCGATAAGAACCAGATAGGCGAGGCCATGTGGCATAACGAGCGGAGAGAGACCTATAAGTGTGTATTTCCTGGAAACACGAAGCAGTTCGATATCTATACCATAGCTCCCACCGATGATATAGATAAGGTGTTCTCCCTCATTGCGTGATCTCTGGATGAGGGCTGAGAATTCTATCGTACCCAGTTTTTCTCATCGTTCATCACAGAGGATCGTTATTCACTTGATTTTTTCAATTTTCTCGATCAACTTCTTTGTTTCTTCGCGTTTGATGTAGGCGATTTCTGTATGTTTGACCGGCTTGATAGTATGAACTTCTATGTTTTTTCCGAGTCTTTTTGTATATTCCGAAACGGCTTCAGAGAAGTGCTTCTCGCCGTCTGAGATGTGAATTATATGAATCATGAATACTATTGTATAAAAATATTTTGACAAGACAACCATTTTTTATACAATACCGCACACGCCACCTTAGCTCAGTTGGTAGAGCATCGGTTTTGTAAACCGGCGGTCATCAGTTCAAGTCTGATAGGTGGCTCCATTCTTCATTAAAATTTCGAATGGCGAGCCGTAATATATGGGTCGGTTCCAGAGTGGTCAAATGGGGAGGACTGTAAATCCTTTGGCTTCGCCTTCGTAGGTTCGATCCCTACCCGGCCCACCAT
>JAYSPL010000136.1:0-36200 GCA_043722085.1 Candidatus Altimarinota bacterium
ACGCAGTACCTGCTTCGTCTTACCAAGAGTAACCTAGAGCAGATATGGTTTTTGTTGGAATTTTGTCAAGCGGAAATGTGGGTAGTGTGAGTGATTACAGAAAATAATTTTGACAAAACTCCTCCCATACATACTATCATCTTATGAATCTCAAGGAAATCCTCCTCACATACCTTGTCCCCCCTCCCCTATCGACTCCCTGACGGTAATTTTGTTGTAAATACTAAAAATTCCCTCCAGAGAGTCTTACGCTTTGAGGGGATTTTTATGTTTCTGAACGACCCCCACTAGGAACTTTCCACTTTGGAATAATAATATTTTCTCTATACTACTCGCATTACCCTCCATACAATTATGCTATTTCTTTCAAAAATCCCTTTTAAAACTCAAAAATCAATCCCATCAGGATCTGATAATCGTGGTACGGGGCTCCTCCTTCAGGCGGGTTTTATCCGTATGACCCTCGCTTGAGCCTATAACTACACGACACTCGGACTCAAAACACTCAGGCGCATCGAGAATATCGTGCGAGAAGAGATGAATGCAATCGGTTCTAGTGAAGTGCTCTTGACAGCACTCGGGGCAAAGGAAAACTGGGAGAAAACAGATCGTTGGGATACGGTCGATATCCTGTTCAAGCTGCCCGCTGCCGAATGACGCGAATATGCTCTCAATCCAACTCATGAAGAAGTGGTTACTCCACTTATGGGAGAATTCATCCAATCATACAAAGACCTCGAAAATTGTTCAGTATATCAGATTCAGACGAAGTTCCGCAATGAAAAACGGGCCAAATCATGACTCCTCAGAGGCCGAGAATTTCTCATGAAGGATATGTATTCATTTCATCGGACTCAAGAAGAACTTGATACCTACTTCGAAGTAGTTCATGGTGCCTATGATCGTGTATTTGAAAGACTTGGACTCGCAGAATCTACATACTACACATTTGCCAGTGGTGGAGATTTTTCGAAATATTCGTATGAATTCCAGACTGAGATCGGAATTGGTGAAGATGAGATCTTTATCTGCAACAAATGCGGGCAAGCTCATAACAAAGAGATCATCGATGAACATCAATTTATCTGTGCAGAATGTGGAAATACGGAATGTGAGCAAAAGATTGTCTCGGAAGTCGCGAATATCTTCAAGCTTGGTTCTCGGTTTTCTGATACATTCTGACTCAAATACCAGGATGCGGATGGACAATCCAAAAATATCGTCATGGGATGTTATGGGATTGGAATATCTCGACTCATGGGACTCATTGCGGAAAAATTCTCAGACGAGAAATGACTCGTTTGGCCAGAACAGGTGGCGCCATATTCTCATATTATGATTGTTATTGGTGATCATCTTGAAGTGGCCAAAAAACTCGCGACTTTCCTAGAATCAACATGAGCCACGGTTCTCATAGATGACCGAACCGCTGGATTTGGACAAAAGGCCGGAGATGCAGATCTCTTTGGGATACCAAATCGTATTATTGTATCAGATAAAACTCTAGAAAAGTGAGGCTATGAACTCAAGAAGCGCACCGAAACTGATGGTATGATCGTTGTGATGATCTAGTCTGTATTAAGATGGTTTCTTCCGTATGTGAATTTTGTTATTTTTTGCAAAAAAGTAAATGGAAATGGTGTCAGGAAAATATTTTATAACTAGATATAGAGAAATGACTACGAAAATAATAATATGAAAAGAGGAATATAGCCTTGAGAATGATATTTCAAAGACTTTTTTGGAAGCATGAGAAGAAAAGTGAATTAATATTCCTTTCTCTTGTAGAAATGGATTTTGTTTTTCCTGTGCTTGTAGAATTAAGAAGTGAAAGGAGTTTATAAATAGAGAGTTACAATGAAATGATATGGTTACTGATCCAAATGATGATATTATTTTAACTTGTGTTGCGTGACCTACTGATAGTAATGCAGAGATCGAACTTGAAACGATATAATCAAATCATCTCATATATAAAATCATCCATATGATGCGTAAAATATTCCTCTTCATCATTGCACTCGCAATACTCCTCATGGCTCCATGGGTGATTATCTCGTTGTCAGTACAACAACATATTTACCGAAGCGTTGAAGATATTCCGAATCGAGAAGTTGGTATTGTCCTGGGTACCAGTCCGTGAGTCAATGGCAGCAATCTTTTTTTTAAAACTCGCATAGAGGCCGCGAAGGAGCTCTATGAACGTGGACGTATTCATCATATCATCGTTTCTGGAGACAATAGTGATAAGAGCTACAATGAGCCTGAATTTATGAAAAAAGCACTCATGAAATCATGAGTGCCTGAGGAAGTGATTACGATGGACTTTGCAGGATTTCGTACCCTCGATTCGGTCGTGAGGGCAAGTGAGGTATTTTCACTCACGGGAGGATTCACGATCATATCACAGCCATTCCACGTAGAGCGAGCACTATTTCTGGCTCAGGCAAACAGGATCGATGCGATCGGATATGGGGCGGCAAATGTGTCTCTCGAATATGGACTCTACGCCTATATCCGTGAGATTCCCGCACGATGGCTTGCCCTCTATGATGCCTGGTCTGGAACTGAAGCGACGGTACTCTGAGAAAAAGAGTCAATACGCTAATTACTCAATCACTCCACTTCCCATAACTCTATCTCCCTCATAGATCACACAAATTTGTCCACTGGCCATCGCACGCTGCGGACTTTCAAATAAGACTTCTATATGAGAGTCTCATTTTATGAGAGTACAAGGCTGATCTATTTGACGATACCTGACCTTGGCTCCATATACCTTCCCTACTTCTGGAATTGCTCATATCCAATCTGTAAGAGTGCATTCAGAGGAAAATAGGGCCTTCTCATCCTCATATCCTACAGTAATGGTATTTTGCACAGTATCTTTGGCAATCACGAAGAGAGATGGCCCTCATCCTACTTCTATGCCACGTCTTTGGCCGATTGTATAAGAAAAGGCACCGTCATGCTTCCCTATTATTTTACCCACCGTATTGAGGATATTTCCGGGTTTTTTAGCAAATCTCCGCTCTAAAAATTCTTTCATCGAAACCTTCCCAATAAAACAGAGTCATTGACTATCTTTACGATATGCATTTGGAAGGCCGATTTCTGAGGCAATTTTTCGAACTGCAGATTTCTCGAGCTGTCCTATTGGAAAGCGTGCGTGCTCGAGTTGAAAAGAGGAAAGGCGTGCCAAAAAATAGGACTGATCCTTGGTAGGATCAAGTCACTTGAGGAGTTTCGCGTCCATCGTTCGGGCGTAGTGTCCCATCGCAATACCATCAAAACCCAGTGAGAGCGCCTCTTCGAGAAACAGATCAAACTTGATTAAGTTATTACAAAATACGTCAGGATTTGGGGTTCTTCCCTTTTCATACTCACGATAGATATAGTCGATAATTCGTTTTTCATACTCCTCTCGATAGTCAAAGGTATAAAATGGAAGATGCAAAAAATCTGCTACAGCACGAGCTTCTGCAAGATCAGCACGCGTAGGACAACTCGCGCTATCTTCATCGAGATAATTGATCATAAACCCACAAGACACTTCGTATCCCTCTGTTTGGAGGAGGTAGGCTGAAACGGCAGAATCAACCCCTCAAGACAGTCATACGAGGATTTTTTTCATTATTTTTATTGCAGATTATCAATTATTTCTTGCCAGTTTTTAACTCGATAGAGTTGTGAGTATTCATCAAGTATATTTTTATTCCATGGCTTTTCGAGAAGGATCATGGAGAGTCCAGCACCAACCATATCGTGAGCATTGCCCATGTGATCATCAATGAGAAGGGTGATTCCTTTATTTTTACAAACTACCGATTTTGGCAGTGCATCCTCGTTATAGTGATTCACAAAGTAGATATTATCCATGGTAATTTCTGGAAAATAACATGCCACCCAATTGAGTGTTATCTGTTTTTTTAGGGCGTCATTCCCACTTCTGGCAGTTACGATGGAACACTTGATTCCAGTATCCATGAGGCGCCTTACACCATAGATAGCTCCTTCCGCTACCGTTACATCTTCGGGTTTCTGGGTACGAAGATTGTATTCATGCCAGATATCATACATTTCTTCTTTCGAGATCAAAAATGAAGGATCTTCATACAGATCGTGCACATAGAATTGTTCGATACTCGTGCAATGAAGCAACTTTCACATACTATGCGCAACCATGAGCATTCCTGAGAATGTATTAGCGAGCGTCTCATCCAGATCAATCCCAATATGTTGGTGTTTTTTGAAGATATCTTTTGGAAGCATTACTGGATATGGTTACGAGTACTATTTTCATTTATTTTTTCCATAAAAAAGTCTTCGAGTGGAATATGAAGTTCTGATATCTTCATATTCGCGATCATTTTTCCTTCGCAAATAATTCCAAAGCTATCACAAATCGTTTCAACATCTGAGAGGATATGGGTATTAAAAAATATTGTTTTTTTTTGTTTTTTGAGCTCTATCATGAGGTCTTTTACCATCTTTCGCCCTATTGGATCGAGTCCACTCATAGGTTCATCCAAAAATATGATCTCAGGATCATGAAGTATTGCCTGGGCCAGTCCGATTCGTTGCAGCATTCACTTGGAATAGGTATTGAGTCGCTTATCTCGAGCCGCACTCAATCCAACTTTTTCTAGTGCCCAATCCTTTCTCAATTTGAGTTCATCAGAACTGAGCGCATAGAATTTCCCATTGAAATCCAGAAACTCATCACCCGTCAAGTACTTGTAGAGGTAAGTATTCTCTGGCATAAATCCAATCCGCCGTTGCACGCTCAGGTCCATTGGAGAAAGTCAGAATATCTCTACACTCCCCTCAGTTGGCTGTATGATACCAAGAATTGCCTTCATGGTGGTTGTTTTTCCGGCACCATTGGGTCCCAGAAATCCAAATACTTCTCCAGAATGGAGCGTGAGAGAAATATCTGAAAGAATATCCGATTTTCCGATAGTTTTCGAAATATTTTTGAGAGAAATAACTGTGTTCATATGTCAAAGATGGGGAGAATATATATTATATTTTTCTGATTTGGATACGTATCTCTGCAACCTCATATCCCACTGGGATACCCGACACCTCAATATTTTCCATAGGAAAATCGCAAAACATACCTGATGCGTCCTCCACGAGGTGAGCATGAGTCAGATTATTGCATTCATAGTAGGTCTTACCATTGATACCTGGAAATCGCCTCAGTATCCCTTGTTCCGCCATGGATTCGATATTTCGGTACACGGTGGCTCGCCCTATCTTTGGCTCTCGGATACGAATCTCATCAAAAATATCATCAGCCGAAAGATGACGACAGGTACACGTATCACAGATGATATCACGATATTGATGGGTGCGCATGTCTCCTATTATGAGAAAAATTCTCAGAAAAGCAACTTTTCTATACTCATCTATCGTATAGAATACTTGTCACCAAAAGAATCAACGAACATCTTCTCATCATACTTCATCTTTTCTCTCCACTCTTCTGGATCACCATAATCTGCAAAATCACGATACCAGCCATGGGAAAATCGTGGCTTATGAGCCGCTTTGAGTGGACACCAAAACCGCTCAGTACGAGCGCCAATCTCAACGGCATAGGCAAATACTCCATTGACGTAGCTACAATAGAGACAATTTAGTTTTTCAAGCGGATTGAGGTAGTCGAGAAAGCGTCTATCAAAAATAATAAAATCTGCCCGTTTCACAAATGGGATACCATACAGCCAAAAAGCAATCCGTTGAAATATCGTAATACAGATATCCAACAATACCGTTGGAATAATCATGCCGTAGATAAATGGAATCGCGATAATATAGAGAACATGACGCCACTTGCTCGGGATGAGATACTGATAGAGTGGGATTTTTTTGGTCTTATTGGACCGAGCGAATATCTCTAGAAACACTACTTTTTTTTGCTGAAAGAAAAAACCATATTTGTCAGATAATCGTTCATATTCTCACTTGAGATCATTATTGAGGGCTTCGATTTTTAAGAGAATATCTCGAATTTTTGATTGCATAGCATGGTACTAAAAAATAGTGAAATCCTAAGAAAGCGAAGCTCATACGGAATGCTAATCTCCTGATCCGACAATTACCTTCGCATGACGGAGGACTCTATCTCTCAAAAGGTATCATTTTTCAAACTCTGATACAATTCGACCCGCTTCACCCGGTATTTGTGTCATGACGTCATGACGATCTGGATCTACTTCTTCACCCAGAGAAACAAATGTTGTTACTCACTGTGATTCGAGGAATTTTTGAAATCCAGCGAGTACTAAACGAATACCATCCACAAATGCATCCCCTTCTACTCATTCTTTGAGTTTTACGGCACGTTCGAGATTGTCCATCTGCGTCAGAAGCGGTATGAGCATCTTCGTCGAGAGAAAAAAGGCCATATCCACCTTGTCTCGTTCAACTCGCATCAGAAGGTTCTGATAGTCTGCTTGCGATCGAGCCAGTGCGGCATGGAGTATAGATACTTGCTCGAGAGTATTCATTGGCACGTCTTCACCAATGTTCTCAGTATCGTCATTGGGGGCTTCTATAATTGCCTCGATACTATCGAGAATCGTTGACTCTGGTTCTTTTGGATCTGGTATAGTCATGGTATGATTATAAGTATTTAGGGAAGGATAATCTATTCAGCATTTTTTGAGTGAGCCTTCTTTTCTACGGGCTTTTTAACCGAAAGATCTTTTTGAGGCTCTTCTGGAAATGTTTCTGAGAATTTTGACTGGATTTTCGTATATGCAGCCATGAGTTCTGTGCGTGCATTTTTTAGCCATACATCGATCGTATCCTCTGAAATACCAGTAAATGAGGCGGCTTTTGACTTTGCAGCATTCAATGTTACTTCATGTGTTTTATAGAATTCTTGAGCAATTCATAGTAGTTCATCTTTTTTTATGATACCTGCTTTTTTAGCATCTTCCATTCGAGACTCAAGAGATCATGAAAAGTCTGAAATCATTCCAGAAACCTGAGACTGCAGGTCGTCAAAGTTTTCAATATTCTCGAAGTTTTCTTTCACAAAACCCTTCATATCTCCAAAAGCGGTCTTATGAATATCTACTACTTCATCAATAAATGAATTCAGTTTTGACTGCTTCGTGTCCATTTTTAACGTGCCAGCCTCTTTGCGATATTTCATAGCAACCGCAAGTCCCACAGCATATCCAGCAATCAGTGTAAAAAGTTTCATAAGCTATATAATAAAAAAAATAAAGTATCAAGTGGTCTATGAGAGATACACAATGAATTATGCACCCCATTACCACGCAAGGCTCTAGTATAACACTGTACAAATCACTTATACTGGATTGCCATTATATGTGGAATCCTGATTTTTTCAAATCGTTTTTGAGAGGAATTGCTCATATGCAGTATCCATCAATAGAGAATCATCCTCTCCTCGAATTCCTTGGTGGTCTCGGATATCTGAGATTCCTGATATAACCCACGTGTATTGGTCAGTCAGCTTGATATATCCCATCGATATATATTCTTCAGGTGCAAAATCCCGCTAGAGAATCAATTCTGATCAAGCTATCATCAGTATGACACGTAGAATTGACATACCATATATACAGAAAAAATGAGATGATTGCTCAAATGGAAAATTGACATCTCGATTGCGAATATTATCAGATTTCCTATAAGGCACGATACTGGCAACTACTCATTGTATTGAGTGAAATACAAGAAGATATATGATATCAGAAAATTATATTCGTTCCAGTCTCACCACCGTCTCGATATGATGCGTATGAGGAAACATATCCATTGGCGTAATATCAGTTATCCGATACTGAGCAATACATGGTGTATTTGAGATATTTTTTTGATGTATTTCTAGAGGTGCTAGTTCTGTGGCATCAGAATCGGTCGTCTGGTGACTCATATCTCGACCCAGCATGATCGAAATATCGCGAACCAGTGTGGCTGGATTACAAGACACATAGATAATTTCACGAGCGCCAAATGCGAGGATATGAGGAATGGCGCTGGCATGAAGGCCATCTCTTGGAGGATCCAATACAATGGTATCAGCCCTTCCTCATTCGGTTGAGAATTTTTTGGCAAAGTCTTCTACCTTCGCATTTACGAATTCCACATTCCCGACCTTATTTCTGTCTGCATTTTTGAGTCCATCTTCACTCGAAGATGCGACGAGTTCTACCGAATATACTCGACTAAAAGCACTTGCTAGGAGAATCCCAATCGTCCCAGTGCCGGCATAGAGATCAAGAAGAACTCCACCCTTATACTGGATCGAATCCATCACGCTCGTATAGAGCTTCTCCGCGCCGAGCGTATTGACTTGGAAAAAACTCTTCGGTTGAATCTCAAATGTCAAACCCAAGAGCTCATCGGTGATCGTTGTTTTTCCATACAGTAATACTTGATTTCCTTGGACCACATCAGCTCGTCCAGTATTTTCTAAGAAGTGGATAGAAGCAACATTATTATATTTTTCGGACAGTTGTTGAACTATTTGAGTGAAAAAATGTTCTTTTGTTCCATAGATCGCCACTTGAGAAGCATCAAATATACCGTTTACTGAAAATATAAGCATCGTCTCTCAGGTCTTTTTGGCCCGTCTGACAACGAGGTGTCGCCAGAATCCAATCCCAGTTTTTGGATCATAGGTTGGCAGGTGTGAATCGCGTGCGAAGGTATCTATATCCTTGTAGATCGCATTCGTGTTTTCATCAGCCAGCACACAGTACCAACAATTTTCAATTCGATCAAATTGTCCCTGAACATGAAATCCAAATCGATACTCATCGTGTATTCATTCTCTGTCGGAAATATACTTTCCCCATGAGAACTCAACTTTGTTTCGATAGTGCTCTGAATCCGGCGATCTGATAATCGTATGCCAAGTGGTACCCACTGTTTCCTCACGCAGTGAATGAAAGGCCTCAGTGATCTGTTGTTGCTTGATCTCGAGTTGTTTCGGGTATGGGATCGGAAGCCACTTGCAACCACCATAGAGTTGCCAATTGGAAGGAATATCGAGCTCGAGTGGTGACCGTTTCACTGTTCTATAGATTTGCGCTTCTAGGTGATTCTTTTTAGACTTGGTAATCCTGAGATCGACGATAGCATCGGGAATGGCTCAACCCGAAACAATGATCTTACGACCATCAGAAGCGGTTGCCAGTCATGACCCTCCAAATATGAGCTTTTCTATGTGTATATTTTGGAGTATATCGTTTTTTTTCATAGTTCAAATGGAGTGAGGAAAATAAAATGTAATTTTAGCTTTACGAATGGAATGCAGAACTAAGAGGCAAGGCCTCATATTCAAATGGAGTGAGGAAAATAAAATGTAATTTTAGCTTTACGAATGGAATGCAGAACTAAGAGGCAAGGCCTCATATTCAAGTTGGTTTCAGAAGCCAAAAATCCTGAACTATAGAGTTCAGGAAGTATAGAGAGAAAAAATGAAAAAGAAATTTATTTTTTTACTTTTGACGTATTGTGTGAGCTTACTCTGCACGTTGCAGTTATACTTGGCAATGGGAGTGCAATCTCAGTCTAATATCCGTAATGTTCTGGTGATATCTAATGAGTTGCATGCATTTTATTCTCACTTACTCGTTATACTATAGCGCTGCCCCGCACTCATGAATTCTGTATCTGTGAGGGCGATAGGCGTACCTGGAACAATACCGGCTACCAATTCTGCAATGGTAGTTCCAGGGGCAATATCCGCACCATGCATATCGATGCTGATATGGTATGTTCCCATCTCAGGCTGTCCAATGATATGTACCGATGGACTCGTCGTGGTGAGTGATGTAAATTTGGTAGGATCGGAAAGGAGAGTGAACGCTACTTGGTCTACTTTGCTCG
Organism: Candidatus Altimarinota bacterium; assembly: GCA_043722085.1. Classification (GTDB taxonomy): domain Bacteria; phylum Patescibacteriota; class Gracilibacteria; order BD1-5; family UBA2023; genus JABFSX01. Next base: position 9,883 of record JAYSPL010000136.1, read on the forward strand.
CTCTTGTTCCAAAGGTCAGAGAAAGTATAGAACCACTTCGTGACATAATGAGATCAGCATCATAGTGCTTCGTATCCGAAACATTGGCAACACTGGCCATAAGTCCCTGCATATCGATATCCCCATGAGAGAAACTCACGAGAGAAAATGCTGTAAATACGGCAATACCACCTGACAGGCAGTATTTACGAATTTGGCTAGACCTGTAGAGTGAGAAAAAGTCAGTTGTTTTTTTGATAGTTTTTTGCATAGGAGACTTGATAAAGAAGGGAAAATGGATATCTTATTGCAAGTCTACTCTGATTTCCTTTTTTTGTCAAATTATCATGCCTCTGCGCGCATATTTCTTCATCTTATTTCTGATATTTTCAGCCAGTAGTGCTTCAGTCGCCATGCTCTATTTTTATATGGATCCGAATACGGCACTGATGATGGCTTTTTCGCTCATGAGTATGGCGGTATTTCTTACCGCGAGTAGCTCACTTTCCCTTATTTTATTTTTTATCAAAAAGATCTACTATCGAGGTGATGTCAATATCAGTACTATTCATTCGAGTATCCGGCAGGCTATTTTACTATCCGTTGGTGGCATCATGATGGTTGCACTCTATGGCGCTCATATCTATGAGCCAAGATTGATTGCCACCGTATGGCTGACCCTGGGTTGTATTGAGGTGATGGCACAAGCCATAGAATAAACTCATTTATACCATATGTTCAAAAATCTCATACATCTCTTCTCATCAACCAAAAGACTCATCATGGGCATTGTGCTCATAATTGCTCTAGCACTTCTCTGGTGGTATACCACCGATATAGCGATCATGTTCGGTAATTATGGAAATATCCACACCTATACCGATATCATACTCTCATGAATTATGATAACCATGTTCCCAGTGTTTATCATGGCACTGTTCTATAGAAGCTGGAAGTATTGAAAACGTGCAGATATAGATTGAAAATCGATCAATTGAATGATTTGAGGAGTTATATGAACCATTATATCTGGTGCATCCTGCTGTGGTGCTACCCTTGCTGCGTCATTCGGACTCCTTCCTCTCCTGTCACTTCTTCCATATAATTGACTCGAAATCAAGATAGTGGGAACCGCTGGGCTCCTCTATGCGCTCCGAGAGATACTCCTACAACTCGAGACCTGCAGAATCAAGAAATAATTGTACGCATCTAACGACTCCTCCCATGAAGCTCATTCCTACCTCAGAATATCCAAAGGATTTCTTCTACCATCGTACCAGTGCTGAGATCTATCATCCTTACCTCGAATCCTGTGGGAATATTACCACTTTCGGGATATGAAACGATCCACAATATGCCTGGAAAAAATGATTATTTGGAAATCGAGTGCATATTATAAAATATGAACGGACGGATATGGAACCAAAAATAGATTATTTGAAACAATCAGGGGTGAAACATGCGATGGTCACGTGGATCCCCTATAGTCGCACGGACATCCCTCTCGGATGGAGAAAGCTCTGGCTTACGGATCATTTTCAAGAAACCAGCGTCAATATTCTCGATGAACACTATAGATCAAAATGGAATGATCGAGCCAGACGAGCCCTCAAAAAATATGAAAAATCTGGTGCTGAAGTCCAGGCAGTTGATTCGACTACATTCGTACGGGCTTTTCGAGCTACCAAAGTAAAACACTGGTATAAGAGTGATTATATACGCAACTATGAACGGATTCGTTCATTTGCACCAGAGAAGGTCAGGCAGTGGCTTGTATACCATGAGGGTAAGGCCGTAGCGGGACTAGCTTGTATTGACTATATTGGGAATCATAGTGTGCATTTTGTAGCCTTTACAGCGAAAGAATCCTATCCAATCCAATGATGAACCGCCCTCATCGATACCTGGTTCCGTGAGTCACTGGCTCTGGGTATCAAATATATTACCTTTGATCAACTGCGAAATCCGCATGGCCCCAAGGATCAACGTGGATACACGGAATTCAAAGAAAACTTTGTAGAGCACCACCTTTCATTCCCAAGAGCCTATTTTAAAATGTTTTAAGCTTGAGCCTTATTCGGTGCCATGAGTAAAAACATCCGAAGTGGAATACGAATAATTCCCGATAGAGGATCAACATCGAGTTGATTCTCAGTAATAATAATTCCATATTTTGATGGGATTTTACTGCGTGTCTCTATGATCTGATTGTATCAATCTATGGATGATCCCACTTGCACAACGATCGATACCTCATCGATCGTAACAATGAAATTGCCTCATCCATTGCTCCTATCGTAGAGGAGAGTACCCGTTCCCATCGTGTCAAATAGAGCGTGAAAATACATAGCAATAAAATCCTCTGTAATCTTTCATTTCGCGTGTTCATTGGAAATAAGATCTGAGAGTAGACGATAATAGAGAGTTCTAAATACGGGAGTAGAAAAGAGGTACTTAGATGACTTTCGTGAAACCACTTCTTGCGCGTAGGGTCCGTGAGGATATATTCGCCTGAGAAGACCGGCTCATACGAGTGCATCGAGTATATCACTCATCTTAGACCTACTGAGTGCGAACTTCTCTGCCATTTTTTTGACGTTGCAATGATCCATATCAGAGAGTGCAAATAGCATAGCCGGAATAGCCGATACGGTATCAGGATGAAACTTGGACGCTGGAAGATCCCGGTACAGGATGCGGTCTATAGTCGTCTGTATCTGCTCATATGTCTCAGCTTCACTTACAGAGGAGAGAAGGTGTGGGAGTGATCCGTATAAAAAGTACTTGTAAACATCTGACTGCAAAGAACCTTTATAGAAGGTATTCACTTCTGGTGCAATCGTTTGGAGGGCGCTGTAGAGAGATTGACTACTCTCTGAATAGAGGATAGCATCACGGATACTCTCTCAGAGTCCTGGAATTTGGAATTTTTGCTTGGTGATCTTGATATATTCAGGAGAACTCAGTGGTAATAGTGATATATGAACTATCTGATGGCTGCTATCTACTCCCTCTTTCGGTTGCAATGCCATTGACCCGACCATATATATAAAAATCTGACTTGAACGATGCATGAGTGCCTGAAGGGTCGTATTCCAGGTTCAATCACACTGAGTTTCATCAAGAAATAATACTAGTGGCTTATCGAGTGTCTCATACGTCAAACCGATTGATTTTTCATAGGATATGAGGACTTCCTCGAGTGTTACAGCGAGAATGCCATACGTATGGTCGAGTGATAGAAAGAGTGTATAACAATCGGTATTGCGAATCTTGCTATAGAGCTGAAATAGGAGTGTTGTCTTTCCAGTACCACGTACTCAGGTAAGCGTAATCCACCTTGGACTCGTATCCGATTCCATAAAATCATCAAAATGAGCTAAAAGCGGAACATATACATCTCGCTCAGGACGTTTCTGATCTCTAGAATCAAGAATATATGCCCTTGCTCTGAAATCAGCAAGATTTTGTTGTTCCACGAGAAGCTGCAGGAGATATGAATTATCCATAGAAAAATGAGTATACATAGGAAGTTATATCATACTATTCATATTTATCTGATATGCAATGTAAAAAGTACATATACTCAGTAATCAATTATTATAAATAAATAATTTGTATAAATTACCATTTTTGAATAGAAATTCTGAAAATTTCATTCTTGATACAGCCATAGTATCTCCCTTATGAGGATATTACGCTATATAAACAGATTGAAAAATATTTTATATGGCTAGTCCACTGCTCATACTTCTAGTAATCCAATATACAATTATAAAATTCAATCAAAATAGGAAGTAGAGTTTTAAATAGGCTCGGTAACAAACACAGAAAGTATGAATTTGCTTCATAGCAGTGAGATCATTCGATATTGGTATATAACTAGCATGCGTGTTACTAGAATCGCTCTTAGATTACGCTACAATTACATAGTGGAGATATTCGATTACACTATCTTTCTTGTGATTGCGTGATTCTGTTTTGTCTGCCTTGAACCGTGTATATTCTCGCTCGAATACTCCATACTTGCCACGGCGACTCATGATCTCGCGGATATCATCGAGACTCATGAGCCCCTCATCATTGTACGAGAGGAATATATACCTCGCATCGAGATTGTCGATAAGTTCACCATATGCCTTTTTGACATTGGTTCTACTGCAATATGCTGATTTTTGTTCACGACAGTCTCGCATCCCGGTCTTGCCATGGATCTCGGGTGAGTCATATCTCGCAATCGTCTCCAGGATATGGTAGTTCCCGCTATATTGACGATGATTGTATGGTGGGTCGAGATAGACAACATCGTGCTTGCTCCCTGACACAAGGAGTCCGACATCACTATTCGTCACGATATGATCATGATCGTTGAGATGGTATTTTGCTGGCTTGAGTTCAAGTGGTTTTTCGGCTGATTTTTTGAGTTTTTTCAGGAATGCTCCATACACCGATGCGGTATTGGCCACCTTGTCGATGGCTTCCAGAAGAGATGCGAGGAGGAAAAAATACTCATCCTCTGTCACTTTTGCTTCATTTTTCCAGATCTCTATCTGTGTACGGATCGTATCACATCGTTTGCCGTTCTCATCGGAGAAGTATTGTCGCTCGTGAGTATCTCCACTCGTCCCACCAGAACAATAGTTCTGATAGATGAATCCACTCGTGAGCTCCAACCCACTCAGGTATGCGAGTACGATCTCCTTGGTCTCATTCACTGACGCAACGAGGAGCTCTGGGATCTCACTCGTGAGTCCTACGAAGTAGAGATCATGATGATTACCGATGTAGTGACGGTTCAGTGCATAGCTATAGTACTGGAGATCGTTTGCCCACACCTGATGCCCTCGCTCCTTCCAGTATCTCCCGACCTGCCCTGTCCCTGCAAAAAGATCCGAAAACATATATTTCTGATCTCCCACCACCGAAGTGATCGAAGTATAGAGAAAATCAAGAAGGGAAAGTTTTGAGCCGATATAGTTCATGAGTTTTCATGATTAGGATGCGATCAAGCATTCCTATAGTACATGAATATTTCATGAAATCCACAGATTATAAGTATCATTTTTACCCAAATATTTTGTACTATGCAAAGTTACTATATTTTTTCCCTTCCACTCTATTCTTGTACCAATTATCGATGAAATCATAATTCAAGAATCCACATCGATCCTTAATATTAGAAAATGCTACCTTTGATTTTTCTGTTTCAAACTTTATTTTTCGATCTTCAGGAGCTACAAAATGAAAGGAGCTACGGAAATCTTGGATTTCATTGAATTTGATAAAACCAGCTCGAAAATCAGTACTATTTTCTACTTCAAATAATTTCTCTGGAAATCATCTTGAATTAAACCAGATAACATCAACAAAACGAATGGAATCATCAATAATATTGTCGTAAGTAAATCTTGGAATCGTTGCAAGTGTTGCGATCTTCCCAAGCTCTCTATTAATAAATATTCCATTTCGATCTGGCGTATAAGTATCAAATCATTCCATATTCCCAATCTCAATGAGCATTCCCTGAATATGTGTGTGCATTCGCAGTGTTTTTTCTACAACTGTTTTTGCTTCTATTTCTGTAGGGAGATTTTTCAAATGAGCTGTAAGAGCGTAGACTCAGAGTCCTATTTTCGTGAATCTTGGATCCCTCTGTACTCGCTCCTGTATAGTCATATTTGGAGTTTTTCCTACAATTTGAGATCTATCTTTATATTTCCAGATTTCCTGGTAAATAGTTTTGAGTGGAGCATAAAATCCATTATGGATCATCACTTGTTCTATAGCATCTGAGTAAGTTATATCGGACATAATTTATACTTTTAAAAAATCTGTTATTCCCCTACCTATTAAGGTCTATTTCTTTCCATTTTTCGAGATCGAAGTCGTTGTGTACGGGCATAGAGTATTGTTTACTTATTTTGATAACTTTTTGTGAACAGATGTACGCTTGCGTCAAGTGCAAATAATTGTTTTTTGGTATTTTATTTTGACTTTTTGATAGTATATGATACTATGCTCGTACACCCGGTGAGTGAACCTCACCTCCAGAAACTCAATCGCAAGATTGGGTTTTTTATTTGTATGGACTATAGATCTTGCGACCACCGATCATGATCGTCTCACCAAGGAGCGAATTATCAAGTATAGGGAATGTGATGGTTTTACTCATATCACAAGAAGATGCTATCACTCTTCCTTTTCACTTGAATGGCAATACACACATGAATTTTTTGTTCGGCAAATGTCATCTTGCCATATGTATGGCTGGTGCTATATCACTGTCTCCACTGAATATAATTGCCTTGTCATAGTAATTCATGACTGCTCATTCGAATATATAAAGAGCCATATTCACATCCGTTTGTTTCTCTTCGAATGTAGAATATTTGAATCTTTGAGGACTCACAATAGCATCCAATGGATCAAGTACTTTATGTTTAATAGCAGAGAAATTTTTGGTTACCGATGTATAGTTCCCGTTGATAATCCTGATTCAGAGACTGCTCATCACTCACATGAATGTATTATGCCGTTGTATTTTGAGTGTATCCCATTTTGGTAATGCAGTAAAAAGAAAAATATCAGTAATTTCATTATTCTCAGATAGAAATTTTTCTACAATAGATCTATAATTCATCCATTTATATTTGTTTGGGAGATTGTTCGCTATAGAGTGATAAAAATTGAAACCATCAATATACGCAACTACTCTAGTTTTTTTGGATTCATTCATATCAGTGTATTTAGGAAAATGTATTTCTGTTATTCTATGTATTTCCTCCCATTTTGCCAAAACAAAAAATCCCCCATTTGCGTGGGAGATCTTCTTTTGAAGATATATGATTATAGAGCAGCTGGAGCCTCAGCAACAGTGACTGTACCTCCTGCCTTCTCGATAGCGGCTCGAGCTCCTGCAGATACGGCATCAGCAGTGATCGTCATAGCGGACTGGATCTCACCTCGACCAAGAACTTTAAGAAGTTTACCTTTTTCTCGGATGATACGTCGTTCATAGAGAATCGCGTAGTCAACTACCGTAATTCCATCGAGTGCGAGTGCCTCGATCTGATCGAGATTCACAAGAACATATTGATCTGGCTTGTACGCCGTGAAACCTCGTTTCTTAGGAGTACGCCTGAAGAGTGGAGTTTGACCCCCCTCAAATGTAGGATAGCGTTTACCAGTACCAGTACGAGAGTTCTGACCATTCATACCACGACCACAAGTACCACCTACTCAGCTCCCTCGACCTCTTGCAAGGCGGGTCTTTCGAGTTTGTGAACCAGGAGATGGGCTCAGAGTTGTGAGATTTGACATAGAATTGAGAGTTTAGTTTTGTATGACGGGATTATTTGGCAAGAGGAGTAACCATCTTGGTAAATGACTTGATCTGAGACGCTGGCTTGAGAGCTGCAAATGCCTTCATAGCAACGCGAGCGTTGGTAATAGGATTTGATGAACCGTGTTGTTTGGCGATAACATCTTTGAGTCCAGAAACTGAACAGATCTTACGAACCGCACCTCAGGCAATGATACCAGTACCTGGATGCGCTGGATGAAGAAAGAGTGTAGATGACTTGAAGTTGACTGACACGTCATGAGCAATCGTACCACCCGAGATATCAAAAGTAACCAGGTTTTTCTTAGCGTCACGGATTGCTTTTTCGATAGCACCCTGGACTTCTCCAGACTTACCGATACCGAGACCAACTCGTCCTTTTCCATCACCGATAACAATCGATGCACGGAAACGAAGTTGTCGTCAACCTGCTGTTACACGAGTAACTCGAGCAATTTCGAGCATCTCTTCTTTGAATTCCTTGGCTTCCTCACGAATTCCACCACGACCACCATCACGACGAGGACCACCCTTGCGAGCAGCGCCACCATCACGACGATCACCTCTTGGTGCATCTTTCGAGATATCTGGAGTTGAAGTAGGAGCTGATGCCTCTACTTGACCTTCTGCGATTGGAGTAACTTGAGTATCTGACATAGAAAAATATATGAGAAAGAAATATTAAAATTGAACACCGGTAGCGCGAGCCGCTTCAGCAAGTGCCTTGACACGACCATGATAGAGACATCCTCCACGATCAAATACACAAGTCATGATACCCTTGGCGATCATAGCCTTACCGATCATTTCACCAACGATCGTAGCACTTTCTGTCTTGGTTCCTGATTTTGTCATGAGATCACTCGCAGCACAGAGGGTAGTTCCAGTAATATCATCAATGACTTGAGCCGAGATAGAAGTATTACTTCGAAACACGGAAAGACGAGGTTTTTGTGCAGTACCAGTCATGCGAGAACGAACTCGAGTAGCTCTTGAGAGGCGGTTTTGAACTTTTTTTAACATAAGAAAAAATTAACAGTGTATAAGGAACGATTTTTACAATTATTTACCAGCCGTCTTACCAGCCTTGCGACGAACCACTTCTCAAGCGTACCTGATACCCTTTCCTTTGTATGGTTCTGGCTTTTTGAGAGAGCGGATATACGCAGCAAAGTAACCAAGCAGCTGCTTATCGTGAGAGGAAATATGAATACGGTTTTTTTCTTGTGGATCAGCGGCGATTGTGACACCCATTGGCGCGTCAACGAGAACCTTATGAGAGAATCCAATAGCGAGTTCCATTTTTGTAGGGCTCTTGATATCGAATTTGTACCCCACGCCTATAATCTCAAGAGCTTTCGTGTATCCTAGAGAGACACCGATGATCATATTCTGAATCATGGCACGAGTAAGACCCCAAAAAGCTTTTTGTTGCTTGTTTTCAAGATTCTCAATAGTTACGGTGATAATACCAGCATCTTGCGATACGCGTACCCCTTCAAGGATATTAAAATTGAGAGTTCCCTTAGGACCTGTGATCGTAACGAGATCAGATCCGATCTCGACGGTTACCCCTGATGGGATAGTAATAGGCTGTTTTCCGATTCGTGACATAATAGATTGAAATTAGATTTTTGAGAGTAGGCCGGTATCCGAAAGAGACTAGTAGATCTCACAGAGGAGTTCTCCACCGACACCAAGTGCATGTGCTTCATATCCAGTAACTACACCCTTAGGGGTAGAAAGAATAAAAATACCGACTCCATTTCGAGATTTGCGAATATCGCCACTCTTGATATAGATACGTTGACCAGGTCGAGAAATTCTTCGAAATGAAGGAATGTACTTTGATTTACGAACATCTTGAAGAGAAACAATGAAAGTTCTTTTGTCTTCAGAGATAACGTAGTCTATGATATATCCATTTTTTTTAAATATTCGCAAAATTTCGGCTTTCATATTCGAGCATGGGACAGCTACCTCGTGGAGACGAGCCATATATCCATTTCGGATACGAGTGAGAAGATCTGCGATTGGATCGGTAGTCATAATCGTTGTAATTTAGGGATTAGATTTGAATGAGGGAACAAAATATATATTACCAACTTGACTTACGAACACCCATAAGTTCTCCAGCATTGGCTCGTTCTCGGATACAGATACGGCAGAGATTGAACTTACCGATATATCCTTGTGAACGACCACAATTGGAACAACGATGGTAGAGTCTGGTTGAGAATTCTGGTTTCTTTCCGAGTACGCGTTGACGTTCTGCTTTTTTTTGAGCTTCCTGACATTTGTGTACGATTGCTGTTCGAGCCATAGGGAGTAGGATTACGAATTACGAATTTTTTAGATTTCGAAAAGTGGAAAAAAAGGAGTTGAAATTATTTTGAGAATGGGAATCCGAGCTTATCAAGGAGTGCTTTAGAATGATCCTTTGATTCAGTACGCATCTTGATAGTTACCTGCATACCGTGTGATTTGACCACATCAAGCTGAGGAACTTCTGGAAATATGGTGTGTTCCTTGATACCAAAGTGGTAGTTTCCTTCTTGATCGAATGAACGAGCCGAGATACCACGGAAATCACGAACACGAGGGAGGACGATAGAGATAAGCTTCTCGAGGAAGTCATACATACGTTGTCCACGGAGCGTAACCATCATACCAACTGGCATCCCTTCACGGAGCTTGAAGTTGGAGATCGCCTTGCGTGCGTGGTTAATACGAGGAAGTTGACCAGCAATCAGTGCAAAATCATTCTTAAGACTTGAGAAGTCCTTGTTTCCTGATGCAACATAGGTTCCAATACCCATATTAAGGACAATTTTCTCGATATGAGGAACTTGCATAGGGTTTTTGATTCCGAGTTCTTTGGCAAGTTCTACGAGAATTTTTTTATTATAGTGTTCTTTGAAAGTCATGGGTGGAGTGGTTAGATTATTTGGTACTCTGGGCAGGCTCGCGCAGGGTATTAGTGTAATCAGAGAATTAGAGGACTGTGCCTGATTTCTTGGCAATTCGAACTTTTTTTCCATTTTCGATACGGTATCCAACTCGTGTTGGAGTACTCGTCTTAGGGTCAATAAGCATCACATTCGAAACATCAATAGGTTTTTCAAAAACTACCTTTTGACCAGGAGTAGACCCTTGGCGTTTCATATGGCGAGTCACCATATTGATACCTTCCAGGAGAACCTTCTTTTCAGTAGGAAATGCTCGAGTGACTTTTGCAGTCTTGCCTTTATCTTTTCCGGCAATGACGATGACTTGATCATCTGTGTGGATTTTCATAACAATGAAGTTTTTTTAGAATTAGAGTGAGAGTTTGCTGTATTTATACGACTTCTGGAGCGAGAGAGATAATTTTCTGATATCCTCGAGCCTTGAGCTCACGAAATACTGGGCCAAATATACGAGTTCCTTTTGGTTCTCCCTTATCATCGATAATCACACAAGCATTGTCATCAGACCGAACGTATGATCCATCAGCACGTCGGAGCTCTTTGGCTACACGAACTACTACTGCCTTACATACCGATTTTTTCTTAACGTTTCCATTAGGAAGTGCCTTTTTAACAGCAATTACGATAATATCACCAACACTGGCATATCGTCGTTTTGAACCACCAAGTACTTTGATGCAAAGGGCTTCTTTTGCTCCAGTATTATCAACGATGGCGAGTCTGGTTTCTGTCTGAATCATAGAATTGAGATTTAAGATTTTAGAATTTTAGAAATTTTTGGATTTCCAAAAATTTCTGTTTCATATGAGAACTATTTTGAAGAAACGATAGAATCCTCTACGAGAGTCCAGCGCTTGAGAGCGGAAAGAGGTCGTGTTTCAGATACTGTAACCGTATCTCAGAGTTTTGCGAGACTGTTTTCATCATGAGCATAAAACTTTGACGTAACAATATAGCGTTTCTTATACTTTGGATGAGTTTTAGATGTTTCTACCGAAACGACGATAGTTTTTTGCATCTTAGTACTGGTGACTGTTCCTGTTTTTGTACGCATGTGGCGAGTGGTAAGAGAATTAGATAGAGCTCGTAAGAAAAGTGGAGATCTGTGCAATATAACGACGTTGTCCTTTGAGAACATGCGGTTGTTTGAGCTCTCCGAGGTTCTTTTTCATGTTGAGAATATAGAGCTCTCGACGAGCTGACTCAAGCTCGCGGGTGAGTTCAGTACGTTCCAGTGATTTGAGATCATTGAGACCCTTATGTTGTGTTACCGCTGTAGTTGATTTAGATGTTGTTTTCTTTGGTGCCATAATATGGATGGTTGAATTATTTAATTGTGAATTGCGAGTGATGAAAGGAGGTGATATGGATATTTTTTTGAAAATATGTTTGTCAATTTTTCATTACCATTATCAATTTACTATAATTGACTAGAAGTCATTACGAGAGAGGACAACTTTCATTTTGAGTGGGAGCTTGTACGCCGCTTTTTCAAGAGCTTCACGAGCAATCTCTGGAGAGATATCTCCGAGTTCGAAGATAATACGTCCAGGTTTTACTGGTGCTCGATACATTTCAACACTTCCCTTTCCTCATCCCATCGGAGCTTCCGCTGCATGAGTGGTGAATGGTTTGTCAGGAAATATACGAATCCAGAGTTTACCACCCTTTTTGAGATATCGTACAATTGTCTTTCGAGCGCTCTCAATTTGACGAGAAGTCAGGTATCCAGACTCAATAGTCTTGATAGCATACTCACCAAAGCTGATGTCAGATCCTCGCATAGCGAGACCCTTGATGACACCACGATGCGCTTTACGATATTTAGTTCGACTCGGTTGTAACATACGAAAATCGTTAGAATTATAAAGAAAATTTTAGAAATGCAAGTTTTATTTCTTGAAGACGTCACCCTTGTAGATCCATACCTTGAGGCCTAGTGTTCCAGATGGAGTCTCGGCTCTTTCATAAGCAAAGTCAACATCAGCTCGTATCGTCTGAGAAGGAATACTCCCATCCTTGAATGTCTCACGACGAGCAATCTCTGCACCATTGAGACGACCTCCAAGTTTTACCTTGATACCAAGACCACCCTTTTCAAGGGTTTTAGCGATAGCATTTTTGATCACTCGACGATATGGCATCTTCTTCTCGAGTTGACGAGCAATAGAATCAGCAACAATAGGTGCGGAAAGCTCTGGTTTTTTGACTTCCTTAACATCGAGCGTAAATGTATATTCACTAAATGTCTTTGTAAGATTATCTTTGAGCGCGTTGATATTTTCATCATTGTTTCCGAGTATCAGAGCTGTACGAGACGTATAGATAGTAATCGATACATTCTGAGATCCAGAATGATTGATGAAAAGATTTCCGATTGGAAGATTTTTGAAGTGTTTCGTTGCCATAGCGCGGATTGCAACATCTTGAGAGACATTTTGTCCGTATGATTTACGGTCATAGTATCCATTGGATCTCCAAGTTTTGATATATCCGATACGGAATGCGATGGGGCTAACTTTGTGTCACATAGGGTGAAAAACTTAAGATTGAGTAAGAATTATGCAGAGAGAGTGAGATCAACGTGGCTTGTTCTCTTGAGAATACGATGAGCGCGTCCTCGAGAGATTGGATTGATACGCCTGTGAACCAGACCTTGACTCACCGAGATAGAGGCGATGCGAAGGCCCTCCATACTCTGATTATCATTGTGTACAGCATTGTGAACTGCACTCTTGATAACATCATGAATGATGATAGCCCCTTTTTTTGGCATAAACCGGAGCGTATCGATGGCATCTTTAGCAAGCATATTGCGAACGATGTAGGCAATTACGTTGAGTTTTTTTGGAGAAATGCGAATATTTCGTACAGAAGCTTTCATAAAATTTGAGAGGTTATATTTTAGATCAGAATACTCTCCAGGAGAGGCGTATTCTAGAATCTATTATTTGTTACCAGAATGACCAGTAAATCTACGTGTAAAAGAGAATTCACCAAGTTTATGTCCAACCATATCTTCAGTAACAAACACTGGAACATGTTGTTTTCCGTTGTGAACACCAAATGTATGTCCAACAAATTCTGGTGCTACCGTACAGGCACGAGACCAAGTTTTGATAATTGATTTTCGACCACTCTCGTTGAGGGCCTCAACTTTTTTCATAACACGGAGATCGATGTATGGTCATTTTTTAAGACTACGAGTCATAAGAGGGGAAATTAGGATTTAGTTTTGAAGATCAGGTACCAGCCATCAAATATGATGGGATTATCCCTGAAGTTTTCCAGCACGAGTACGAAGAATCCAACGATCTGTTGTTTTTCGACTTCGAGTTTTGACACCACGAGCGAGACGACCCCATGGAGTCTTTGGTCCTTTTCGTTGTCCAACTGATTGATGTCCTTCACCACCTCCGTGCGGATGGTCAACCGGATTCATAGAAGAACCAAGAACTGTAGGACGCTTACCCATCCATCTGCTTCGACCTGCCTTACCGATTGTTACCTGATTCCAATCTGAGTTAGATACGGTTCCGACGGTCGCTGAACATTTTTTATGAACGAGACGGATCTCACCAGAAGACATCTTGAGTTGAGTATATTCACCTTCTTGAGAAAGAACGAGTGCTGAGGCACCAGCTGCACGAACCGCAATAGCTCCATGACCAACAATCATCTCTACATTGTGAACCATCAGTCCAGTAGGAATGAGTCCAATTTCCATACGGTTCCCTGGAATAGGCTTTGCCGTATTAGAAGTAACGATCTGATCACCAACCTTGGTCGTCGCGTGAGCGAGAGTATAGCGACGTTCTCCATCTTGATAACATACGAGTGCTATAAAACTCGTTCGGTATGGATCGTATTCTACCGTCTCAATTGTTCCAGGAATATCAAACTTATTAAGTTTGAAGTCTATCTGACGATAGAGTTTCTTGTGTCCAGAACCTTGATGACGAACAGATATTCGTCCAGCACTATTGCGACCAGCATGCCTCTGAATAGAGCTCGTAAGTGCTTTGTGTGGAGTACTTGTCGTAAGTTCTTCATACGTGAGACCTGTCATGAAACGACGAGAGGGGGTATATGGTTTGTACTTCTTGATTGGCATGGGAGAAAAATAAGTTTTTAGTTTTTAGTTTTGGTCTCGGCTTGAAATTATAGAATAACTTCAAAGTTATTGATCCGATTTCAAGCTTTCATAGTGATCATCGCCTTCTTTTCGATACCCTTTTTCTTTTGTACTCCAGTACGAGTATTGTGGAATTTTTCGCGAGTATAGAGGATATTGACTTTTTCAACATCTTTACCGTAGAGTGCGCGGATTGCATTTTTTACGTCGATCTTTGTTGCAGCATCGTCAATCATACAAGTATAGACTCCGCTTAGTTCTCCGTCAGTACTTTTATTAGTAACAACGAATTTTTTGATGACAGAATAGAGGGAATTCATAGAGAGGGAAGTTAGATTTTGCAAGTGGGAATTGGCATTCGAACTGCAGGGTATTATTTTGTGAAGTGCTCGTACATATGCTTGAGTGACGCCTCAGTGAAGATAACATCAGAATATTTGAGAAGATCGTGTGGATTGAGATACTCAACATTGACGATACGAGATTCAGGAATATTCATAGCCCCATTTACTGATACTTTTTCCTCACGAGTAATGGCGAGAAGTGGCTTTCGAGCCGTGATAGTTGCAAGGAATCCAGTCATAGATCGAGTTTTTTCACCGAATCATGTGAAGTTCTGTACTACCTTGATCTGATCAGCAGAAGCCTTAGTGGAAAGGAGAGAAACGAGCGCAAGACGACGTTCTTGTTTGTTCATGCAGAGAGAAAAATTCCTATCATTACGAGGACCGAATACCACACCTCCACCGCGACGCATTGGAGAACGACGATCACCCATACGAGCATTACCAGTTCCCTTTTGCTTGAACATCTTTCGAGTAGAACCTGCAATTTCACCACGATGTTTGGTGTGAGCAATGTTGATACGAGCGTTTGCCTGTTGCAAAACGAGGAGACGGTGCATAAGAGGAAGATTCGGGGTGATACCAAAGTATGATACTTCGAGATCAACAGTACCAGACTGTTTACCAAGAGTGTCGTAGAGAGGAGCTTTCATAGAATTTGATTTTTAGTACCCGGGGGGGTATATGTAAATTTGGAATTGAGCGGATACCTGAGAGAGATCTAGAATGTCAGAGTAACGAGTGAATTGCGAGCACCAGGGACAGGTCCCTTGATAGCAACAACTCCGAGTTCTTTGTTTACAAGAATAAGAGGAACGTGCTTGAGAGTAATTCCATCAAGACCCATATGACCGTGCATCTTTTGACCTGGCTTGGTACGACGAGGCTTGCGTTTACCGATAGAACCAAGTGCGCGGTGAAATTTGGAACCGTGAGATGCAGGACCTCCTCTAAAATTCCAACGTTTCATAGCCCCTTGGAAACCCTTACCTTTAGAGATACCCGATACCGTCACTTCTGTGATAGTATCAAATATATCAAGCGAGACAATATCCCCCTTAACCACTCCTGCGAGTACACCATCGAGATCGAACTCTCGCATAGTGATTTTTTTACCATCAGTCATACGGATGACGACTGCTGAGTATCCATCAGTCTCTACAGTTTTTACCTGAGCGACATCAAGAGTTGGGACACGAATAAGTGTCACAGGAGTAAAGGCTCCGTTATGAATAACACGAGTCATTTCAATTTTTTTGCCGAGTATTCCAGCCATAGTATAGAGGGGATATATAAATAATGAGAGGTTGTTCGGATACTCTGTATGAACAGGTATTGGACGAGCAACATCAATCTGCCGAAGCAGATACTTCCAAAGGGAGTAAAAGTAGGGGCATCATATGGAATGAGGGGGAAATGTCAAAAGATTTTGTGAAGAAACTATTGAAAGAGTTTCTCAAAGAGAATTCGAGATTCAGTACTAACCGTACTTGTATCTATTTTTTTGATACTCGACATGATAGAATCGACCGTGGTTCCACTCTTTTGAGCGTAGATATTGATGAGATTTTTCGCATTCTGAAGAGTATTCCCTGAGGCACTCCGCAAATCCCAAATAGCTCATCGGGTAAGACTCTCTATGATCTGATCTCCATTCGTGAATCCATGAGAGAGTGCGTTAATCGTTCAGCGAAATTGATCTCGTTCTTGTACAAAATCTGTACTCTGAAATGCCTGATACCACTTGAGGATTGCTTCCTGTGGGAAATTTGCGAGAGAGTCTCTATTTCCAGAACGCAGAGATGAGACAATGTCAATATCTCGGAATGCCGTAAACCAAGAGAGAATCCACCGTACGATATGATCCCAAACCTGTGTGATGCCTGATTTTCCAGTGAGCCTACCGTAGGCTTGGCGTAATTCTGTATTGCGAAGCGTTGTATACGTGTTATCCTTGATGGTATTGATTGAAATCCAAGCATCATCCAAGTCTCGGGTAATTTTTTTAAAGATATCGTTTGCCATCACGGATTCCCCGGGCAGGAGGGTCACGAGTTTTCCAAAAGAGTTCTCGAGCGTCACACTATGGTCAACCGAATGGATATAGTTCGCGTCCAGATTGATCTCAAATACGGTTCCACGAACTCAGGCAACAGTTCCAGACTTCGGGAGCTTAAATTCGATGCGAGAATCAGGATAGAGTGTCCGAACGATATTGGACCACGCCTTACCATTTTCGAGAACGGCGACAAGTTCTATATGAGAATAGTCATCTGCGACACGCATTTTTTCGATCGTCAGTCTTGAGTTGGCGCCCAATCGTGTCGTGGAATGATCGGGCCAAGCAATCACCGCGAGCGAATTTTCGCGAGTCATAATACTATCTCATTCCTGAATATCGTATATTTCTGGTGTTGTCATATCGATCGATATGTTACCTCGAGTAATCGTGGCCTTTCATTGTTCTACTGAAAGAAATGGGTTGATCGGATCATCACTATGAATCGCCTGATAATACCGATACGTTGTCATCGAAAAGGCTATGACAAAAATCGAAGCAAGAATGATAAGTATGATAGAGATGATATTTTTGTTCACTATAAAAAGCATGAGAGAATAAGAGCTACCGAGATATATGGTAGTTTCAAAAAGGACTAGCCTACAATCCTGCAAGGTATCATGGCATCTTCGCAGCATGCATATACAGCACACAGGCGATGGTATCCATCCGCGATAATGACGGTAGCACTATCTGGACTACGAACAAGGAGAAGTGGCGAAAGTGGGATATTTTCTTTTATCTTTTTTTGATCTTTTTTGACGTGGGAATTGCTCACGCCAAGAAGACTCAGGTGTGATGCACGAAAAATATCTTTCGCCTTAAAAGTTACGACTTCGGCTTTTTGAAGTGCATCAACGTATCACTTTGCCCGGTCACTTGGGAACATCAAGCTCAAATACGACTCAGCCGCTGGATAGTCATGCACCTCTGGAACATCGAGCCAAGTAATTGGGCGTATTTTTTTCATAATATATAACAAAGAGAGAATACCTTATATTTCAGTGCCGAGTAATGCTCGGTTACAAAAATCATACAAAATTAGGTACAAAAAATGATTTTTTGTACCTATACTATCAAAAAATAAATTGAATACAAGAGATTCTCTCATTACACGATCACTGTCACAAACAACATTCCATAGATTGTAATAATTGCAATTATATATACACTACGACTCATAATAATCTAATTCGATTCCACTATGAAGCACCCTATTTTTTTCGATCCCTCAGAAACACGAAGACCACAAACCAAGAAAGTACTATTTTTACTTATTGTAGCAATAGTATTTTGACTCTTTGTATTTGCACTCAGTCTCTTTTTGCATCCGGTTCTTCCTCTGCCACATGTATTTCGTGATATCGCGAGTCATTCTGGTTTTCATAAATCTATTCTCCGTACCCCCATCATTCAAAAGCCTATCTCCCATCGAGAGCAACGCATTTTTACTTATACTGGGGTAGTCTCTGCATCTGATCGCAAGATATATGCATTTGGAGTAGAGTGGGATGATGCAAGTTTTGCTTCACTCGAAACAAATAAGGAACATATTGATGCACTCATTCTCGAGGAGCTCTCACTCGCTGGAAGTGACATGTACATCCTCTTTCCTGAGAAATTCAAGAGAACTCTAGCGTACTTGACTGCCAATGATCCCGATCTTCCCGTTCATGCCCTGATCAATAACTATAATCAGTCTAGTGGAGTCTGGGATACGAAGCTACTCTATGGGATATTGTCGGATGAGACGAGCCGAAAGCGACTTATTACCGGATTGGTGGACTTTGCAACAGAGCATCATCTTGAGGGGATCAATATCGATTTTGAGGAACTCGATACCGCTACATATCCCCTCTATACTGAATTTCTCAAAGAACTGAGTGGAAAGTTGCATACTATAGGCAAGACCGTGTCCGTTAATGTCCCGCTTTCCAATGATCAATTCGATCTCAAAGAAATTGCCAAATACGTAGATCTGATTTTTCTGATGGCTTATGACGAACATTGGTCGAGTGCGAGCCCTGGACCTATTGCCTCACAAGACTGGTTTCTCGACGGAGTAGCATCAGCCCTTCATGATGTCCCTAGAGAAAAACTTGTCGTCACAATCTGAAATTATGGATACGATTGGACGATCTGAAAAAAACAATCGAGTGCATTGACCTTTCAGGAAGCGCATACGATTATGCGAGAATCAGAAACCACCCTGATATTTGATACAGGGAGTCTCAATCCCATGTACTCATACCAAGATGATGAGAACAAGGAACATGAAGTCTGGTATCTCGATGCAGCCACTGCCTATAATCAAATCTCTGGAATTGCAACACTTGGAATCGGCAATATTTCCCTCTGGCGCCTCGGATCAGAAGATCCATCACTCTGGAAAATTATCGAAAAATCCGCAACACCAGACAGTACGACAAGCCTTCAGGAATTTACCTATGGGTATGATATAGACTATAATGGAACCGGTGAATTCTACAAGCTTCAAAGTGAGCCAATCATTTGAAAGCGGCACTTTTCACTCTCGGGGAATCTTATCACCAATGAAATCATTGATACCTATCCTCATCCATTCGTGGTAGCTCGATATGGGAATCCGAGTAGTAAAAAAATTGCGCTCACATTTGATGATGGCCCAGATACCAACTATACTCCACAGGTACTCGATATCCTGAAAAAGGAAGATATTCTCGCTACCTTCTTCGTGATTGGAGAAAATTCACAAAAATATCCAGGCATTATCAAGCGGATCTATGAAGAATGACACCTTCTCTGAAATCATAGTTTTACGCATCCAGATATCTCAAAAATCGGTTCACTCCGCACGGATATGGAGCTCATCTCTACGGAGCGTATTATCGAAAGCATTACATGACACCAGACAATGATATGGCGTCCACCATATGGTGAAGATATTGAACCTGAGACACCGGATCAAATGCAGCCACTCATCAATTCTAAGAAACTTGGATATATAACCGTCGGAATGAAAATTGATCCCAATGATTGGGCAAATCCAGGAGTTGACACCATTGTGAAGCGCACGATAGAGCAGATACAGTCTGGACAATGAAACATTATCCTTCTTCATGACGCTTGAGGAGACCGAATCGAAACCATACAGGCGCTTCCTATTATTATCCGAAAACTCAAAAGTCTCGGGTATGAATTCGTTGGAGTCAATACACTACTCAATATTCCACGAGAAGAGATGATGCCCATTGTTACTGGAAATGATGCGGTTTTTAAAAAAATCAACCATGCCTCATTCAGCTTCTTTACAGTGATACTTTGGGGTGCTTACTATATTTTTATTATCACTTTGATTTTTGGAATTGTCCGCCTTTGTATCGTGATACTTTTCGCATTTTTAGAAAAATATCACTTTACCCCTCGACGTACTTATGATACTACTGGTAGTATCTCGGTATCTATCATTGTACCAGCATATAATGAGGCCAAGGTCATTCGCAAGACCATTGACTCATTGCTACTGAGTCGATACCAATATTTTGATATTATCGTCATCGACGATGGCTCTACCGATGGAACCAGTACGGTTGTACAATCTGCTTACGGAGATAATCCACGTATCAAACTATTCACTCGAAAGAATTCCTGAAAGGGAGAAAGCATGAACTATGCTATTACCCATACCCAGTCTGATGTTGTTATCGTCATCGACGCTGATACTATTTTTGCACCTGATACGATCAGTATGTTGGCTCGCCACTTTGGAGACAAGTCAGTTGGAGCCGTCTCATGAAATGTGCAGGTATGAAATCGAGAGAATATACTCACCAATTTTCAAGCACTCGAATATAATATGAGTCAAAATCTTGATAGACGGGCCTATGACGTCATGAATACGATTACCGTAGTTCCTGGTGCTGTGTGAGCCTGGAGACGAACGGCGCTCCTTGCGCTTGGATGATTCTCAGCAGACACCCTCGCTGAAGATAGCGATATGACGATGCAGCTTTTGAGAAATAGCTATACCATTCACCACGAGGAATCCGCCTATGCCTTTACCGAAGCGCCTTCAACCTGGTCAGCATTCTCCAAGCAACGATTCAGGTGGTCTTTCTGAGTACTTCAAGTCACTTGGAAACATATTGAGGCACTTTTTCAGAAAAAAACCTCCCCACTCCTCAGATTTTTTATTTTCCCAAGTTTTATCATCTTTCAGATTATTGTCCCAGTGATTGCTCCCTTATTTGATATATTTACAATTGGACTTTTGATCACGAATATCGTTAGCTATACCATGTATGGCTCGAGTATCTATATGGAGACGCTTATCCATATTGCTCTATACTCATTCGTATTTCTCATATTTGATTTTTGTATTGCTTGTATTGCCATCTCGTTTGAAAAAAATGCGAGCTGGAAGCTTCTCTACTATTTTCTTCCTCAGCGGCTTGCCTATCGATACTGTATGTACTATATCAATATCAAGGCACTGTGGAATGCACTCAAATGAGTGGCCATCGGTTGGGATAAGCTGGAACGAAGTGGAACTGTCACTCCAAAGTAATTCTTCGGGTTGCTTGCTTGAATAATCTGAATATACTCCACGGCACTAATATGTATTCTCGTTTTCACTACATTCTTATTCTGCTCATTTGTATGAGTGTATACTTGATCTATTTGATCAGTTTTTATACCATACAACAATTTCAGACGATGAATATTATGGATGGATTACAAAACGCAAACAATCGTACCACAGAAAGCAATCTCGAAAAAGAATTTCTTGTACAGTATATCCATACTGCTGCATATCAGACACAGATCGCCAAGGCCACGCATAATAAAAAACTCCCCGGCGAAGAAGCGATCAATATTATCCAACCTGATGAAGTCGATAGCAATAAGGACCTTGACTCCAATGTAGTCATTGCGGAAGCTCGAAAAAAAGAAGATGACCCTATGAAAAATATGAATAATCCCCAGAAGTGGTTCTACCTCATGAACAAAGGACTCTAATCAAAAAACCTCTCAATATTGAGAGGTTTTTTGATTAGAGTACAGAATTATCTCTTTCCAGTGAGATCTACGAGGAGCGGAGAGGCAATACAGATAGACGAGTATGCACCCACTATCGTACCGAATATGAGTGCGAGGGAAAATCCCTTGATACTCTCAGGACCAAATATAAACATCGCAACGAGAACGATGATGATCGTAAATGTGGTAAAGAGTGAGCGTCTCATTGTATCCCAAATAGACGTATCGATGAGTGTGGAAAATGATCCCTTACTAGATTTTGGATGCTGTAGGTTGGATCTGATGCGATCCATTACTACGATCGTATCATTGATCGAGTAGCCCAGTACCGTGAGCATCGCGGTAATAAAAAAGGTATCAATCTTGAATTCTGGGAAAAAGTGAGAAACCACTACATAGAGACCAAATGCAATCACCACATCATGGGCGAGCGAAATCGTTGTTACTACCGCAAATGGCCAACTTGCCATACCAGCAATTGATCCACGGAATGCGTACTGTATATAGAGAGAGATCGCGATAATAGCAAGGATGAGAGTGAGGTATCCTGATTTTTTGATATAGTCACCGAATGATGCTCCAACATTGCGATACTGTGTTTCTACAACGGTCGCACCCACGAGTGTACCGAGTTCTTTTTTGGTAGCCATATTGAAGGTCGCCTTTGCCGATTCGATACGAGCGAAGTCAGCTTTTCCATCTTTTTGTGCCATACTCTCATCGATTCCAGCCTCCACGACAATATGATTGGTGCCACTAATCTGGTAGACGAGCGTGTCCGTGATGATTTTCTGTTGATCGCTCGAAAGTGAGGCCTTCACTCGTGGAATAATGTCTTCTTTGAGTGACTTGATAGCGCTCGCTCCGCTAACGCCATCGATACTATACTCAATCTGAACTCATCCAGTCATGTCAATACCCTGATTGAGTCCAATAGTCCATGGAGTGGAGAGTGAAAAAAGAAAGAGACCAAAAGCTAGTACGTAGAAATAGTAACGATTTTTTACAAAAGAGAACATAGGAAATAATAGTAAATTAATAGAGGAAATTTATCCCACCATTTATACGATGAAGGTATGAAAAGTCAAAAGAAATGTCGATAATGTGCTTGCGGTTTTAGCTCGCTTAGGATATACTCATATTCGTATGCAATATAAAATACCGATTCAGATTGAAAACGAGGATGTCATTGTCGCGTGACTCTCACTGCGCCAACTCTTTATCATGATGATTTGGGGTGGTATTGGGTATGGCGTATTTAAATACGCGGAGGTAAGGATTGGAGCCGACATTGGACTCTGGCTTGGTGGACCATTCGTACTCATTGGTGTCATCATTGCTCTCGTTCGCTATTCTGAGATGACGTTTCTCCCTATGACTCTCAATTTTCTACGACTCTCACTCAATGCTCGGTCTCGAATGTGGTCCCAATGAGCCGACAGCTACAGCGAAATGGATGTCGGATATATCGCACCCAGTAATACTCAAAAAGAAACAAAAGCCAATAAAACCTACGAACAAGTCCGGAGTGATGAATTCGAAAGCAATATCGGAAAACTATAAACTCCCAATATTATGTCCCCCAATGATACGATAAAAACAGGTAAAAAACCCGCAAAAGACGCGAGTACACAACGGTACTTGCCTTTTTCAGAAATCCGAGAAAATATGATAATGATGAAGGATGGATCATCTCGAATGGTACTCAGGGTTCACGCGCTCAATTTTAATCTCAAAAGCACCGAAGAACAAGACGCCATACTCATGAGCTATCAGAGGTTTCTCAATGCGCTCAATTTTCCCATCCAGATCATGATTCGTTCTCTCAAGGTCGATATCGAAACCTATATCAACAAGCTCAAAAATCTCGCCCTCAAACAAGAAAATCCCATGCTCCAAGAACAAACCTACAAGTATGTAGACTTCCTGACTACCCTCATTGATCTCGCTCAGATTATGAAAAAAGAATTCTATATTGTCGTTCCGTATGATCTGGAGAATAATGAAAGCGTCAGGAAGACGGATGTATTTGGGGTATTTAAGTCATTCTGGTCATCCCTCTCCCAGGAAGAATCAATTGCGGATATCAGAGCCAATCGTATTCGTATGACCCGCCTCAAAAAATGAAACTATGAACGCCTCTCCACCGTGAAGATGGCTCTCGAATCTATCGGACTCAAGGCTGATGAAGTAGAAAAGGTCGAACTCGTAAAGCTCATATATAATTACTATAACCCTCGGGTAAAAAATGAAATGCTCCTCAAGGCCGATGTAGATCACATTGATCTCGGGTAATTTTTTCCTCATTTTTAACTTCTACTCATGTCTCGTGTGCTTATTCCCGCGGCCGCCAATCTCATATGCCAACATGGATCCCATGTGCTTCTTATCAAACGATCCAACAAAACAACCGTCTGGCCAAATTTTTGGGCATTTCCTGGAGGAAAGGTTGACGCGAATGAATTCTTCAGAGAAGCAGCACTCCGTGAAGCACAAGAAGAAATCGGAATCATAGGTGACGCTCGCAATATTACCGGTGAAACGACTGTAATGATCCGCTCTATACAAGGAACCAAAGTGGTATATTTTGGACGGATTGAGCACTACGAAAATGCTCCAGAAATTATTGAGAGAGAACTTGCTACTGATCTCGCTTGGTTTCCAATTTCTGAACTTCCAGAACCAATGATTCCGCACCACCGCACGTGACTTGAGGCTATTCTCAAATGAATTGGCTATACAGAGATTGATATCGTGGTATAAATATTACTTAGTAGTGCCTAATATAAAAAAGAAGATTAATCCAATCCCTTTTTTAGCAAAAATTGGTTGGATTAAAAAGATTGATCCGCTCACTATAGCTGCATGAACTTCTTGACTATGAGCTCTCGGACTCGCTTGATGGCTTGCTGCAACGTATCCTTGACAAGAACCATATGAACTACCGAAATAATAGCTATATAGTCTTGCTTGTTTAAAACCTCACCCTCATCTCCAAAAAGCAGTCTAATTATTGTATACTTTTATACCAATCCTGATAAAAACCTATCGGCACTCATCATACGGATACCGTCATGATCTTCATCGATACCAGATTCAAATACGAGCTGGAATGCCGGGGCCTGGAGCTTGTCTCGAAAATACTTGAGATGCGGAGAGATAGATCATTTACTGGCCTTAACTTCGATAATACACTCAATCTTACCATCAGATACGATACAAAAGTCTACTTCACGTTGTTCGCGATCCCTGAGAAAGTATAATTCTGCATGTATACCATACACATCTGTCAGAAAATGAGTGTATTTCAGGAGATGATTGGCAACAACATTCTCATACTTCGATCCGATATCATCGATGCCAGTATAGTCCCAGAGATATATTTTTGGTTCTTTTCGGAGTGACTTGATATATGAGGATTGATACGGATAGATACGGTAACAGAAGTACATCTGTTCGAGCATATCTACCCAATGGGAGAGCGTTTTATGGCTGACTCGGAGATCTTCAGTAATTGAGTTAATAGAAAATAGTGATCCAACTTTTGTTGGTAACATAGTCGCAAGAATCTCGAGTGTAGAGAGATCACGAATCGTGCTCACATCACGGATATCTTCTTGTATGAGTCGTTTTTCTCGATCATTGTGCCATCTTTTGAGATCACGCATATCCCCTGAGTAGTATATTTCGGGAAATCCTCCAAATTGAATGAGATTTTCCCATATTACTCGATCTACTGTATCAGCGTAGAGCATTCCGAGTTCTCTCGTATAGATTTTTCCGATGAGTTCTGCGATGGAGAGTGGGTGAAGTCGGAAGTAGAAATATCTCCCCAATAACGAATCTCATCCTTTTTGATATAGATCGAGTCGTGCACTCCCCGTGACGAGTATATCAAAATCATCTTTTCGGGTGTCATATATTCCTTTAATATGATTTTTCCAATCTCGATACTTGTGAATCTCATCGAATATTACGAGTTCTGTGCCTCAGACAAAAGTGTTTGAAAGAATTGATTTTTTATCATCTCGACTATCCCAATTGAGGTATGTGGGATTTGGATAATTGGTAGCAATATTTTTTGCAAGAGTGGTTTTACCTACTTGACGGGGACCCCCGATGAATACCATTTTTTTCTTGAGATCTGTCTGGATATATGATTCTAGATAGCGTTTCATATTTTTTATTAATTCCAGAAAATTATACATAACTCCAAAAATAAAGCAAACTTTTTGGAGTTATGGTGAAAAATCTGGACCTGAGTACAATAGAATGACTTCTCTTGTACTCAGGTCCATTATTTTGGTGAAATGATTCTTAAAGTTTTCAGAGTGTCTTCAAACAAAAAAACAAGAGGAAGGTTGACACTTGGGGTATTGAATATGCTTTGTGAAGAAGATACTGGATCATTAGACTCAGAGGATGATCATGGCTCAGAGGATGATCATGGCTCAGAGGATGACTGAGTATG
>JAYSPL010000137.1:0-3312 GCA_043722085.1 Candidatus Altimarinota bacterium
CTCGAGTTTCTAAGACATTTAACAGAAACTCAATCATCTGCTTCATAGGAGACTATATGAAAAAAGTGAGGAAAATCCACTGGAATCTTGAGAAAGTAACTCAAAAACCTCATCTTTCCGCACAGTTAAGCCTCGGGTTCTAGGAGGAAATAGGAAATTTTGGGGGGATTTTAGAAAAGAAAGAAAACGTCCTTTATTCCATTCTTTACTCTTTGAACTAATTTGAATGCTATTGAAAGAGTGTCAAGGTCATTGATCATTATTACTAATATCCTTTTTTATATCATTATCTATCTGATTAGTATTATAGGATTGAACTGTATAGTTTTTTCATATTTTGTTCTGTATTTCCAGAAGATCCCCAGAAAGTGTCGAGGCGTAGATAGATTCAGTCACTGAGCAGATAAGGATAGCAAAGAGAAAATAGAAAAATTTCATAAATTTAGAAGAAAAATAAAGTATAATGATACTATTGTTTTTTCCCAAAAATTCAATATTCTTTTTGCATGACTGATAAAAAACCAAAAATAGCGATCCTCCATGATGCATTCCTCTATAGGTGAGGAGGCGAACGACTCGTAACACTGATGGCCAAGGCACTGGATGCCGATCTCGTATCTGGATTTTTCTCAGACGGTAGTTTTGATCCAAGGGAACTTGGATTCACCGGGAAGATGATCCCACTTGGTTCACCCGTTTTTGCGAAAGGACTCCGGCATGCCGTTCTCAAATATCGTTTTATCAATAAAACGCAATTCTTGAGTGAATATGATATTGTGATATTTTCCGGAAATTGTCTCGATGCGGTCTGAAATATCGGTAAAAATACCAAAAAAATCTATTATTGTCATACCCCTCCTCGATATATTTTCGACTTCAGAGAACGCTATATTGCCAAGTTTCCCAAGTGGCTCCATAGCCTAGCTGATAAGATTCTCGATCATCAGGCACATGTCTACACGACACAACTGCAGCAGATGGATCATATTTTCACTAATTCAGAGAATGTTCATACGCGCCTTATGAGTTTTTGCGGAGTAGAGAGTGAGGTTCTCTATCCGCCGACCGATGTGAACCATTTTAGTCCAGGTAACAAACAAATATCCAAGCCATATTTCCTCTCATTTGCCAGACTCTCTCCACCCAAGCGCGTAGATCTCATAGTGGACGCTTTCCTACAGATGCCAGATCAGAACTTGGTATTTACCTATGGAAAAAATGATCCGATGAAGTCTGAGATCCTCGCAAAGATTGCATGAAAAAGTAATATCAAGGCAATCGAATCGCCCAATGATGATGAGCTCATTCGTCTTATCCAGGGAGCCACCGCCACAATCTATATTCCGATTGATGAAGACTTTGGTATGTCACCCGTTGAGAGTATGGCTTGCGGTACACCCGTGATCGGAGTCGATGAATGAGGACTCAGAGAAACAATAGTGCATAACAAAACAGGGAAGCTGATATGAGGTATACATTCGGGACTCCACCTTGATAAAGGGGGTAGGGGGGATTTAGTTTCCGAACTCAAAAATATTATACAACATACCAAAAAAGAAGAATGGGTAAGCATGCGAGATGCATGTATTCTCCGAACACAAGATTTTTCTCTTGACGCATTCGAAAAAAAGCTAAAATCATCTCTATTCATCTAAACTATAAAATACTATGACTCGTCTTGCCATCACGTCTGGATACTTCAATCCCATCCATCCTGGACATATCGAATGCTTCGAACTGTCTCGATCGGAGGCCTGAGCGGATGAGCTCTGGGTCATCGTCAATAATGACCGACAAGCAGAAGCGAAGAGGGGAGTGAAGAGTTTTCAGGATGAGATCTTTCGAATGCAGATTACCGCCTCGGTACAATGAGTAGACCGAGTATTCCTCTCGGTTGATCAGGATGGAAGTATTTGTCAGAGCCTGGATACGCTTATTCGGGAGGCTCAATCAAGTGGAAAATATGCAGAAATTATTTTTACTAAAGGTTGAGATCGATTTGCTTCAGAAATTCCAGAAGCAGGAATCCTTCGTGAACATGGAGTACGGATTGTGGATGGACTCGGTGCTAAAACGCACAATTCATCAGATCTCGTCAACAAGCTCAAGAACAAGGCTGATGAGAAGGAGCTCGAAGCCAAGATTGCGGATCTTCCCAAAGAACTCACAGAGGGTCACTATCTCGAAATCGGGAATAGGCCATGGGGAGTGTATTATGTTCTCGAAGATAGTCCTCTCTATAAGGTCAAAAAACTGATTGTAAATCCTGGAAAACGGCTATCTCTCCAGTCGCATACGAAGCGAAGTGAACATTGGACAGTGGTCTCTGGGGTGGCAACGATTGATATCCGTCATCCAGATTTTAGTGAGATAGAGCAGATCCGTATGCTCCGTGCCAATGAGGGCTGTCATATTGCGGTTCACCACCTTCATCGTCTGGCAAATACTGGCCTTGAACCCTTAGTTATTATCGAGGTACAATGTGGTGACTATACGGGTGAGGACGATATCGAGAGGTACGATGATGATTTTGGGCGCAAATAAAAAATTATGCAATTTCTCTGACTTTCCATCTTTGAGTGATCCTATGCAAACTTTTTGGATCGTATAATGGAGCCAATTCAAAAAATTCTAGTATTCACTCCAAATCCAGAGATATTGGTGCATGCTTCTCGGGATGAGGAATTCCTAGAAATCCTAGGGAAAGCAACCTATAATACTCCCGATGCAAATTGACTCTATGTAGGTGCGATGATACAAGAAGGTTTTGGATTTCTTCGTGCGGGTTTGACTACCTTTTTTCACAAGAAACAAGTTCAGAAAAAATATGGAGAACTCATCAAGGGGAGTGACCTCACTCGTGATCTATTTGAGTTTTCAGAAAAAACAGGGAGACGCATCCTCATGATAGATAGCTATAGGATTGTGCATCCTATGAATTCATTTGAGACCCGAAAAAAGGAAATTCAATCGAATGTACAGGAGCTTCTTAGGCAAAAATTCCCAAATTTGCATATTCGGCTTATTTTTGATGGAGAAAAAACCCCCGAAGAGATCGCAACATTGATACAAGAAGAGAATATTTCTTATGTATTTTCTTGTATTGGTATGAAAAAACAAGAATCCCTCCTCGTACAGATATGGGATGTTCTGCCAGAAAATACGAGAGTAGTAGGACTCGGTGTCGGAGCTTCGATAGATTTCTTATTAGGCCTCCAAAAAAGAGCACCAAAAATATTTCAAAAATTCTGACTCGAGTGGCTCTATCGTCTCATACTCGAACCCAGAAAACGATGGAGGCGCATATGGGAT
>JAYSPL010000138.1:0-24250 GCA_043722085.1 Candidatus Altimarinota bacterium
TATGGAGCATATTTCCTAAAAAAAATATCAGAAAGTAAACTTTCTGATATTTTTTATGGGCAATGAGATTTTGAGTGAGAGTTTTTGGGACGGACTCTATAGATGCAGGATATTCATCTGAGAATTGAGGAAGTCCATTTGTCCGTAGGCTTTTTACTCCAGCAAATACTCGTGATTCACTCGCTAAGACTCGTATTTCAGTAGCAGGAGGACCTGTTATTGATATGCCACTCGATTCATGAGAGTGATATGCATTCTCACCTTGAACTATAGAGCGATTTTACCAAATCTGAGAATCAGAATATACCAAAGCTTTCCCAAAAAAATAGCCTTGACTTTCTCATTTTTTCCATACAATGCAGGCATTCACTCAGGCGGATATCCGATTTTGTTATTCTATTTGTCCTGAGTTTTTCCGTCAATCTAGTCTTATTTTCTTGAATATGCCTTCTTGTCATGGAGCGGTTCGAGCGCTAGACCGAGTTCCCCAGCCAATCATGACCGGACGAGTAGTATTTTACTTGATTTTATGATGTATATAAAATAGTTGCATATATAGGATATGGCATATTTATAGTAATCTATTTTAGTGAAAGGATGTGTTTGGACGGGACAGTAAAGAAATAAACTCTCCACTCTCCGACGAAAGTGGAGAGCGGCAAGATCATAAGAGAAAATAAAGAAAATCAGATTTATAGAAAAATCCCTACAGTTAGTGAATGACGAACGAATGAAAAAAGTTTTGCAACAAAGAGATACTTCCATATAATGGGAAGTATTCAATTTATGAAAAAATATGTCAAAAGTACGATATACATCAATAGAAGCTCGGGCTCACTCTCGGCAGACTGCTATCGAGCAATCTCAGATACTCGAACAAAATATAGTCAGTATCAATAAGAGAAAACTATCAGAACTCAACTATGTATAAGATAGAATATACAACAAATCCTATCAATGCTATCGATATGTATACGATCCACTATCGAGAATACTATGAAGATTTCTACTCAGATACTGGTGTATACGGAGAGCAGCAGATCATAGATCTCTATTTACAAAATGCTATCGATCGACAGACAGAGATATATAATCTCATCGAGCAAAGACTCTGTCCTGATATCGTACTCGGACGGACTATAGAGAATACACTCTTTCTCTCATGGCGATCCAAGACACTCTTCATAGCATGGCAAGATGAGTGAGATATACGAGTTGTGACAGATCTGTTGATCCGATAAATACACCTGGATCGAAAACTCGCAAATCTCGAATGGAAGTACGCAACGAGTCAAAAAGAAGAGGATATCGTGGAATGCTAAAAAAGAGTTGCAACCCAAAAGCTCTTGTATATAATTGTGGTATTCCTTTTATCAAAAATATGTCTACGTTCGAACTCACATCTCGCAATATAGCATCTCAGATGAACAATATGAAAGAGATTCTTCAGTCTGAAAAGTATTGTGTCACAATATCTGTAGTGCCAAAATCAGAAATGCCCCTCGATGAATATCTTACAGTAGGTATACATACGGATGAAAAATATGGTCCATTTACAAGTGTAGATTCTCTTTTTGCATCACTTGACGCCTAAATCCATGGAGATACTCTATACCAAACGGTTTCAGAAGCACTACAATCAACTCGACACCTATATCCAAGGAAAATCCAAGGATGCTATTGAGTTGTTTCGAGGAGATCCATTTCACACGAAAATCAGGAATCATCCTCTGGAGTGAAAATATCTCGGCTATCGGAGTATCGATGTCACATGAGACTATCGCATCGTATTCGCTGAGCGATCAGAGGGGATATATGAACTCGTAGAGCTCATTGATATAGGAACTCACAGCCAACTCTATGGATAGTTATGGCAAGAATCCAAATACACCTGGATCGCAAGCTTGCCAATATTGAGTGGAAATATGCGACAACTCAAAAAGAAGAGGATATCGTGGAATGCTAGTATGGACAGCAAAAACGCCCTCGTGAGAGGAGCGTTTTCTTTTTAGGAAAAGAAGTATTATTCTACTCCTTATTGTATGGAATCCACTTGGCTATAAATGCCAAGGTTATCACAGAACCAACTATCCCTGCTACCGAAATGCCCCAATTAGGAGCTCCGAAGTAGCTTACAATGCCAGCGGTGATACCACCGACCAGCAAAATAGGGAGTGTCAATACGATTGCAACATCACCAGTACCAGCAGGCATAGTCTACTCCTTTCCCAATCCAGCTCACTCTGTTTGGGAGAACTCACATAGTCCGCGTGAGCGGTTGGGCAATATGCCCGAAAATTCCCCAGCCAATTGTGACTGGAATACTGGTATTTTACTTTATTTTATGATTTATGTCAAATATTTGCAAAAAGATGATATTCATGATAGAGTTATTCCACAATGTCAGCCAATCAACTTACCGTACAATTCCAAAACATAGCAGCATGACTCAATGATGGTGCCAGATACACTACTGAAGGGTCATGGCAGTTTTTTGTTTCCCAATCACCAGAAGAGATATACGATAATTTTCGTACTCATATTGATCCGATGATTGACCCGATCTTATCGCAAGATTCTGATGTGGTGAGTTTTAGTGAAGTTTTTGGTACAAAACAAAGAGATTATATTAAGAACAAACTCGAATCACTTGGGTATATTGTAGATTTTACTGATGCATTTGAGATGTGGAGTCAGTCAGTTGAGGGTGAACATCTCTATAATGTGGTAGGATATAAAGCAGAAAAACTCTGAACTCCAAGAGTAGAACATCATGAATTCCGAAATAAGAGAAAACTCGAAGGTGTAGTTTTTGCTATGAATTATCTCTTTCCAGTATTGCCATATAGTCCAAATAATGGAAACACAGGAAAAGTTCTTGGACATGTCAGAAGTAGAGTGAAGAATATCTTGACTTGAAACTTATCTAACTGAGAAACCAATCAGAGTCCTGAAATACAACAAGCCAGAAAAATCTATAATAGACTTGCGAATGGCATTCTAGATGGAGCGATTTCAATTTTTGAATTTGATGAATTTATCCTTACAACCGGGCATGTACATCAACTTAATGCAGATGTTGTGAAAAAAATATGAGAGAGTATCTCAGATAAACCATATATCCTTCTCGGAGATATGAATGTAAAGAAGTGAGAAAAAGTACTTACGCATCCACCGTTTGCTACTCCAGATTGGGAAAGTGCTCTTGATTCAGAAACTCGTACGTTTGGCTTTCGTCCTGGAAATGGTATATGAAATCGTATTGCAATGGAGTTGTCTCATTTTCAACCTGATGTACTCATTACTCGGTGATTCACAGTTAATAGAGTAAGTACTGTGAAATCAAAGAGTGATCATGATGGTATTGCTGCCACGATGGAGATACGTACAAAAAAATAAGAAACTCCGAGATTGGAGTTTCTTAGATATATATAGTATTTCACTGTCAATTTAAAATAGAAATATCGTAAGGTTTTTAGCTTTTAAAGTGACAACGTCTCTGATTTAGCCTTGACTTTCTCATTTTTTTCATACAATGCAGGCATTCACTCAGGCGGATATCCGATTTTGTTATTCTATTTGTCCTGAGTTTTTCCGTCAATCTAGTCTCATTTTCTTGAATATGCCTTCTTGTCATGGAGCGGTTCGAGCGCTAGACATTGCGGAAAGAATGTACCCTACATTTTAACATCTACTTTACATGGCAAAAAAACAAGAAACGAATGTTTCTTCCGTTACACCTCAAGTATCTAAACTTGGGGAGATTTATAGTGATCAGGGAAGATACTTCTTCAATGATGACCGTACCATCCTAGAGCTTCCGGGACTGATCGAGGTACAACTCGATAGTTACGCTGACTTCCTCAAAACCAAACTCGATAAGGCGTTCAACGAGGTATTTCCAATCGAAGACTTCTCAGGAGAGAAGATTGCGGTATACTACAAGGGATACTCACTCGAAGAGCCAAAGTACTCAGTTTCAGACTGTAAACGAAAAAACCTCAACTACGAGGCGCCCCTCAAG
Organism: Candidatus Altimarinota bacterium; assembly: GCA_043722085.1. Taxonomy (GTDB): domain Bacteria; phylum Patescibacteriota; class Gracilibacteria; order BD1-5; family UBA2023; genus JABFSX01. The sequence continues at coordinate 4,025 of JAYSPL010000138.1, forward strand.
GCCCGTTTTGAGATGCTCAACAAACAATCCGGTGAGATCAAAGAACAGGACGTCTACCTCGGTGGTATTCCTCTGATGACGGAGATGGGAACATTTATCGTCAATGGTATCGAGCGTGTGATCGTCAATCAGATCATCCGTTCAACGGGAATGTTTTTTACCCCTGATCAGAAAAATCCAGGACTCTTCGCGATGAAGGTAATTCCTCAACGGGGGAGCTGGTTCGAGATCGAGATCGAAAAACGAGGCGTGATCAATGTAAAAATCGACAAAAAACGTAAAATACCTATTACCGTCCTTCTGAGGGCCTGGGGATATGAGTCAGATGCCGATATTCTGAATGAATTCAAGGGTGAAGATGAGTGGATTACCAAGCATATTGCACTCACACTCGAAAAGGATAAGACAAAAACTCGCATGGAAGCGCTCTACACGATCTACAAGCTCCTGCGTCCAGGAGACCTTGGTACGGATGAACGAGTGGAACAACTCTTTCAGACGACATTCTATGATCCAAAAAAGTTCGAACTCGGACCAGTTGCTCGTATCAAAATCAACCGAAAGCTCTCGAAACATTTTGCCGATCACAAAAAGGCGTCAGATATTCCTGAGGGAGAACAATTTCTCATTCGTGAGGATCTCATGAGCGGTATCAAGTACCTCCTCTCACTCTGTGACAGTCGTCCTGGATTCCACACGGATGATATCGATCACCTTGAGAATCGTCGTGTACGTTCCGTGGGTGAACTGGTGTATGATAAGGTCAAGGTTGGGCTTGCTCGTATGGAAAAGATTGCCAAGGATCGTATGACGATCATTGCTGATCTCGAAGAAGCGGTTCCCGGATCATTCATCAACTCACGACCAATGATTGCGGTGATGCGAGAATTTTTCGGTACGAATCAGCTCTCACAATTCATGGATCAATCCAATCCACTCTCAGAACTTGCCCACAAGCGTCGTGTAACCGCACTCGGGGTTGGAGGTCTCACTCGTGAGCGTGCCTCATTCGAAGTTCGTGATGTACATCCGACTCAGTATGGACGCATATGTCCGATTGCAACTCCAGAAGGACCAAATATAGGTCTTGTTCTCCACTTTGCGTCATATGCTCGTGTTGATAAATATGGATTTATTACGAGTCCATTCAGGGATATTATCCATGAGGTAAAAGTGAACGAATGAGATCTTCTCAATCGTATTACCCTCAATGACGTGGTGGACGCAAGTGGAAAAGTAGTTGTTTCTGAAAAGACCCTGATTACTCCACGAGTTGCAGCTGATATAGTTAAAAATATCAAAACTGATACCATCGAAGTCAGGGGATTCCTGTCTCAGACGTATAGTTATTTTGACGCCTATGAAGAGCGAGATCTCGTTATCACGGAAGCCAATACCGCAGTAGATGAATTCGGGAACTTTACGGAAACCAGGCTCTCGGCTCGTAAGGCGTCAGAGGCAACTATCTCACACGTTCGTCAGGTGACGCATATCGATATCTCCCCGAAACAACTCATGAGTGAGACGACGACTCTCATTCCATTTCTCGAACATGATGATGCGACTCGTGCGGAAATGGGAACGAACATGATGCGTCAGGCCGTTCCACCGATTCGCGCTGAGGCTCCAATTGTTGGTACGGGTATGGAGCGTCTCATTGCAGAAGGTTCAGGATATGTCGTGAAGGCCACTGATGACGGAGAAGTAATTGGAGTTGATGCGAAGCATATCTCAGTTCTCTATGCCAATGGTAAAAAGGTTACCTACGCACTCCGTACATTCGAACGGTCCAACCATGATATGCTCATACATCAATGGGCACGAGTCCATAGTGGTGATAAGATCACGAAGTGACAGATTCTCGCTGATGGTCAATCGATTGACAATGGTGAGCTTGCCGTCGGACGCAATCTTCTCGTGGCCTACATGCCTTGGGAAGGATATAACTATGAGGATGCGATCATCATCTCTGAAAAGGTCATGCAAGATGACTACTTCACTTCGGTTCATATCAATGAATATACCATGGACGTCAGAGAGACCAAACTCGGCCCTGAGCAGACAACCAATGATATCCCAAATATCTCAACGACGAAGCTCCAAGATATTGACGTCGATGGTCTTGTGCGTGTCGGTGCGTACGTCAGGGCGTGAGATATCCTCGTTGGTAAGGTGACTCCAAAGGGAGAAGTAGAGCTCTCTCCAGAAGAGCGTCTCCTCAGAGCGATCTTTGGTGATAAGAGTAAGGATGTGAAGGATTCGTCCCTCATACTCCCTTCAGGTTCAGGAGGAAAGGTGATTGCCGTACACACGCTTCGTCGTGAGGATGGAGATAATCTTCCAACTGGAGTATTTAAACAAGTTAAGGTCTACGTAGCTCAAACTCGAAAAATTGAAGTAGGTGATAAGATGGCGGGTCGTCATGGAAATAAGGGTATCGTCTCTCGAATTGTTCCAGTCGCTGATATGCCATTTATGGAAGATGGAACTCCTGTAGATATTATACTCAATCCACTCGGAGTACTCTCTCGTATGAATATTGGTCAGGTTCTCGAAACGCATCTTGGTGGTGCAGCTCGTAAGCTTGGTATCAAGGTAGCCACACCGATCCTCAATGGTCTCACGACAGAACAGATTTCTGCACTGATGGTAGAAGCCGGAATTCCAGCTGATGGAAAAGTACAACTCTTCAATGGTAAAACCTGAGATAAGTTCAAGGAACGTACAATGGTGGGAGTCAAGTATATGCTCAAACTGCATCACCTTGTCGAAGATAAGATCCATGCTCGAAGTGTTGGACCATACTCTATGGTGACGCAACAACCACTCGGAGGTAAGGCTCAGAATGGTGGTCAGCGTCTCGGAGAGATGGAAGTATGGGCGCTCGAAGGATATGGTGCTGCCAATATACTTCAGGAGATGCTCACGGTGAAATCAGATGATATCAATGGTCGTACACAACTCTACGAAGCAATAGTAAAAGGAAAACGTATCAAGCGTCCAAACGTACCAGAGTCGTTCAATGTACTCCTTCGGGAACTCCAGGCACTCAATCTCAATATCGATCTTCTCTCTGGAGAAGAAGTAGCTGAGTTTGAACAAGTGATGAAGGAACGATATGAAGAACTCGAAAAACTCGATGGACAATTCGATGTCGAGATCGATCTCCCAGAACCAACTGAGGTTACGAGTGAAGAAGCTCCAATCATCAATAGTATCGAGGAAAAATACGAATAAGGATACCTGGTAATAATGGTTGCTAGACTAGATTTATATTCTATAAATTTAATGACATGAAAAAACTTCTTTTCTTTTTCCTTTTCCTCCTTCCATTTTCTACTTTTGCAACAGAGAAATGCGATCCGAATAAGAATATCTCGAATACTGACTATAGAATCATAGAAAAAATCGTAAAACAAAAAAATAATGAAGAGAAAAATAAATGAAGTTTTGTGCTTAGAAACAGAGCTTTTGATATTTCCTCTCTTGATTTTGGTAATCTCTATTTTTCTCGACAATGAAATGTGATAGGCTTTTGAAAATGGTCTACTGGTGGATGGCTCGACGGATGACCATGTCATTATCCAGAAAGGGTATACTCTCTCACAAAAGCTCAAATTTCCTATGAAATTGGGAAGTATCCAAAGAATAAAAAACTTTCCTATGAAGAAATGCTAACTGAATTGCGAGATAATGAACGATATAATCTTTATGCCGATGAAAATGCACCAAGTCTTGCATCAGGAACACTATTTGGAGGAACTATTGTATATGAAACGGGCGTAATAAATAATTATCCATATATAGTAACAAAGAACATCTGGGAATTCGATGGAAGTACGAATTATTCTCTTTGGTTTATCGGGAAGAAATATAATTACAAATTCTACTGACCACATAATAATAACTACACTGATGTAGAAATCTGGAAAAATATACTCAAGTCTATACAGTTCCTTTCAAAATAAATACTCCCACATCCCACCACTTCCTCCGTATGGCTTGCCAAGAGAAAGAGAATTCATTTCTCCTTTGCCCTCTTCACTTACATGATACGGACACAAAAAGTGATAAAGTCCACTTGGTTCCTGTCATTTCGAAAAAACCATTTATGATAAAATTCATATACATCTTGTTTCTCATAATAGTACCAGATTTTGTTTTCGCTGCAGGTAGTGGATTTGGATGAGATATGAGTAATCTTTTATTTCTATTTTTGCAATTCATTATTTTTATAATATTGGCATGTATTTTGCCATTAAGATCTAGATGATATAAGCTTGCAGTAAGGAGTTTTATGAGATTATGATTTATTGTTATTTTTCCACTTCTGTCAGTTGTCGTAAATGGTCTTACAATAATGATTTTACAACCTGTGTATAATAGTACCCTAGCAGGATTTATCGTATTTGATGGATATCGCGACGAAAATTACAAACTACATTTAGATGGACATAATGAATATACACATAACGGAATAGATAAAAAAATTCGTACATTTATAGAAAGAGCGGAAGTTTTCGGTTGATTTCTTTCAGTCATTATATCTACGCTTATTCTCTTACTTCCGTGGATAAATACGCGATTGACTAATTGGATACGAAAAACTCCTATGAAATTAATTTTGCAGACAATAGTAAGTATAACTGTAATCATGACGATACTTATAGTTTTACTTAAATATCCCTAATGCATAGATTCTAAACTACCAAATACATATAATAATATTTCTCAACATCCCACCACTTCCTCCGTATGGCTTGCCAAGAGAAAGAGAATTCATTTCTCCTTTGCCCTCTTCACTTACATGATACGGACACAAAAAGTGAATTTGGTTTCGATAACCTAAATTCTAATATCTAATCCCTACGACATATGTTTCCAATGACAAAAGATCTTGAAAATTTCCTCAATGACAAGATCACTGACTATTCTCAAATCGGTAAACACGCCGGAAAACGAGACATCACGCAATGAAAATCACTCGATAATCTCAGAGCGATTTCCGTAGGGCTTTCCGACAAGGATGATATCCGTGCACTCTCCTATGGAGAGGTACTTATCTCTGAGACAATCAACTACCGGACCCAACGTCCAGAACGAGGATGACTCTTTTGTGAGCAGATTTTTGGTCCTCGCAAGAACTACGAGTGTGCCTGTGGGAAATACAAACGTATTCGCTACAAGGGAGTTATCTGTGAAAGGTGTGGCGTAGAAGTGACTACATCTCAGGTTCGTCGTCAACGAACGGGACATATCGAACTTGCGGCTCCGGTCGCACATATCTGGTACCTGAAGTCAGTCCCATCTCGTATCGGTCTGATGCTCGATATCTCGGTTAAGAAGCTCGAACAAGTGATCTACTTTGCTTCATATATTGTAACTGATGTATTTGAGGACAAGCGAGAAGAGGCAATTGCAGAACTCGAGAATGCGTACAAAAATCAGAAAATTACCGTTCAAAAGGATCTCCAGAATATTATGAATGAGCTCACGCTCAAGCTGGAAGGGAAGGAGATCTCTAAAAAAGAATTCCATGAACTCGAAATGATGCATATGAGCAAGCTTGATCAGCTCGATGCGGAATACAACAAGCTCAAGGATCTCCTCAAGGTGATTCGTGAAGCAGAGGTAATCGGAGAACTCGACTATCGTATTATCTACGAGAAATTTCCTCACGTATTTAAGGGAGGAACGGGTGCTGAATATCTTAAGCTCCTACTCGAGCGTATCAATCTCAAGGAATTTATCTCTCGAGAACAGGCAGAACTCAAGGTTTCACCAAAGAGCAAACACAAGAAGATCCTTCAGAAACTCAAGCTTGCATCTTCACTCTTTAAGTCAGGTCAGCGTCCAGAGAATTTTATTCTCTCGGCTCTCCAGATACTTCCTCCAGACCTTCGTCCAATGATCCAGCTCGATGGTGGTCGCTTCGCTTCGTCAGATCTCAATGATCTCTATCGTCGAGTTATCAATCGTAACAATCGTCTTCGAAAGCTTTCTGAACTGGGTGCGCCAGACGTTATCCTCAAGAACGAGAAACGTATGCTCCAAGAAGCCGTTGATACGCTTCTCAATGGAGATGTTCGCTCGAATCGTCCAGGTTACACAACAGCCAGCAAGAAAAAACTCAAGTCACTCTCTGACGTTCTCAAGGGAAAACAAGGACGCTTTCGTCAGAATCTCCTGGGTAAACGAGTTGACTACTCTGGCCGCAGCGTTATCATCGTTGGTCCAGAGCTCAAGATGAATGAATGTGGTCTCCCAAAGACGATGGCACTCACGCTCTTCAAGCCATTCGTTATCGGACGTCTCATTGCACTCGAACAAGCCTACAATGTGAAGCATGCCGAGAAGATTATCGAAGAAAAAACCAAAGAAGTTTGGGATGCTCTCGATACAGTCATAGAAGGGAAGTATGTACTCCTCAACCGTGCTCCGACCCTTCACCGTCTTGGTATTCAGGCATTCCGTCCAGTACTTATTGGAGGGAAGGCAATCCGTCTCCATCCACTCTGTTGTACGGCGTTCAATGCCGATTTTGATGGAGATCAGATGGCGGTCCACCTCCCACTCACGATCGAAGCACAGTTCGAAGCATCGAATCTGATGGTCACATCGAAGAATATGCTCAACCCATCGAATGGTGAGCCAATTGTAGCCCCTTCACAGGATATGATTCTCGGGTGTTACTACTTGACGAAGATCGATACATGAGAGTCTCTTCTCGCATTTGCGAGTGGTGATGACGCCCTTGCGGCCTACGAGAATGAGATTATCACGCTTCATACTCCTATAAAGATCCGAGTAGAAAACAATCTCATTGATACGACATACGGTCGCTTTCTCTTCAATGAGATCCTTCCGGAATCTCTTAGATTTGTGAATGAAACCGTTGGAAAAAATGTTGCGAAAAAGATCCTTGCTCGTTCATTTGATCTGCTTGGTGGAGAGGCAACGGCTTACCTCGCCGATGCTATCAAGAATCTTGGATTCAAGTACGCAACCATCTCAGGTCTCACGGTTTCGGCTTTTGATATGATTATTCCAGAAGAGAAATACATATTCGTAGCTGAAGGTGAAGAAAAAATCAAAGAAATCCAGAAAGCGCATTGGCATGGTCTCGTCACCGATAACGAACGATATCTCCAGTCACTCCAGGTGTGGTCACTCGTCAAATCTCGAATAGAGAAAGAGATGAAACGAAACTTTGATCCAAAGAACCCGATCTACAATCTGATTGATTCAGGAGCTCGAGGAAACTGGGGAAATGTGACACAGCTCTGTGGTATGAAGGGGCTCGTAGTATCTCCAACCGGAAAGACCATCGAACTTCCGATCAAGTCGAATCTCAAGGAAGGGTTTACGACACTTGAATACTTTATTGCAACCCATGGAGGACGAAAAGGGAAGGCGGATACCGCTCTCAAAACGGCTCAATCAGGATACCTGACTCGTCGACTTGTCGATGCAGCACAAAATGTCCTCTCTCGTGAATATGATTGTGGGACAATCCACTTCGAGACATTTGATGCAAAATCTGAGAAGTCACTCTTTGGTGATACCTTCGAAAATAAGATTTTTGGTAAGTTTACTGCCAAAGACGTCTTTGCGTCGGATGGAACGATCATCGTAGTCGGTGGAACCCTTATCAACAAGGCAGTTCTTGCGCAAATCCTTGATTCAGGAGCCACTTCTGTTTCGGTTCGTTCTATTCTCACCTGTGAAACGGAGGAGTGAGTATGTCAGAAGTGTTACGGACTTGACCTCGCTACGTCGAACCTGGTAACGATCGGTACGCCAGTTGGTATCATCGCCGCCCAGTCAATCGGTGAACCCGGAACCCAGCTCACGATGCGAACGTTCCATTCGGGTGGAGTTGCCTCTGCTGGTGGTGACATTACCGCTGGTCTCTCTCGTGTTGAAGAGCTCTTTGAAGCTCGAAATCCCAAGTACCTTGCTGAGATTGCTCCATTCGATGCGCATGTGATCTCCGTTGAATCAGAAGGAAATATTACGACAGTAACGGTGGAAGCATTCGAACAAAAGACCAGGGAATACTATACGCTCGATGAGTCGATGAAGTCATTGGTTGCCAAGGGAGATACCGTTGAAGCCAAACAAATCATTGCAAAATCCAAAGAATCCAAGCAAAAAGTCCAAGCAACACACGCAGGACGTGTCGTGAAGCTCACGGATGATGTGATCGTTATCGAAGATCTTGTTGCGGAACGCGTACGATTCGAGGTGCCAGCCGGACGCAATATCTTGGTTCGCGAAGATGATACTGTCAAGATCGGATCCAAGCTCACAGAATGACATATCAATCTCCAGTCTCTCATGGATACGGCCGGAATGCTCGCGACTGAGATGTATATCGTGAATGATATCAAGGAAATCTACTCGTCTCAAGGACAGACCGTGAATGCGAAACATATCGAGCTTATTGCTCGGCAGATGTTTTCAAAAATCCGCATTACCAATGCCTGAGATTCTACATTCTTCCCCGGTGATATCGTTGACGTGATTCGCTTCCGCAAAGAAAACAAAGAAATCGCGAAATCGGGTGGTATCGAAGCCCTTGGGATTGATCTCCTCCTCGGTCTTACGAAGATCTCTCTCTTCACGGAAAGTTGGCTCTCGGCTGCTTCGTTTCAAGAAACGGTTCGTGTCCTGGTGGACGCATCTACTTCTCGAAAAGTAGATCACCTTGATGGACTCAAAGAAAACGTTATTATCGGGCGACTGATTCCAACGCTGCAGTACTTTGATAACAATCGTGATGTCGGAGAATACTTTGCTCACGAACGAGATGGAGAGTTCGATGATGATTATTCTTCATCTGAACTTGAGATCACCACTTCGAGTACCAGTATGGTCTAGTACACAAAAAGCTTTGTAAAACCAAAAATCCCCTCGGTCAGGAGGGGATTTTTGCTTTTACAAAAAAAATGTGGTATTCTCTGGTATAGAAGAGTATTTTTCGTATAGTAGCGTAGCGAGTATCATCTATACCCCTTCTATTAGACCATTTCGATAATTGAAATCGTCATATTCCCGCAGAGTAGCTATTCTACTCGAGTTAGTTCTTAAAAATACTCTTATGAAAATCAATTATTATTTCAAAGCGATCATTGTGGGCATATTTCTTATTCCATTGGCTGCCACCATAGTCTCAGTATGAATTCCACTCGCGAATGCTATTGATGATGTAGCGAATATAAGTACAACTACTACATCTCAATATACAGAAATATATACTACTGAGAAGGTTCCTGGGGCGGGCTGTCAATGTTGAGCGATGAGCGCAGACTGAAAAACATGGGAACCTAATGATAACGTATGTGGTACTATCACTACGAGAAAATACAAGTGTAGCGTTCCTACTGGTCTTGCCGGATTTCAAAGTGTTTTTGCAAGCATAATTCGATATGTGATCAATATTGTCCTCCTCCTGGGGGTGCTCGCGGTCGTTGGGCTCGGTATTGCGTGGTCATTCGCTGGGGGAGATGACGTGAAGATGAAGACTACACTCAAAACGTGGGCGATCAATATTGTCATAGGTCTCATTATTCTCTTTATGTTCCGCTATATTCTGATGTTCTTAGCACCATATGTCTACCAATAGGTCCAATGATCGATCATTGTATTACCTAATTTTACTGTATAAAAAATCCATTATAGTTATTCGTTTCTTTATAGAGCATTACTTCGATGAATACGTTGTATTATTCAGAAATTGTCTTATGATCAAAGTATCAGATACGGTATACAGATGAATGATCTATTTACCGATGAACTATCTTGAATGCATAAACAATACAGTCAACAAATATGGTAACTCATAGACAATCATCCTGAAGTCCAGATGCCCATCCATGAGATAGCATTGAGTTGTCAGGTATGTCAAACACTCGAGAGGAAGCACTCTTATTGACTATTGCAGATTTGCAAGAGACAAACAGAAAATTAACTCTTCAATTACTATCTTTAGCAGAACAGAATAGTATGCTAGATTCGCAATGAGCGCACGCTGTGACAGTGAATACAGCTACTTCCACCGATCCACGTACGTGACTTCCAGACCGAGAAAAACTCTTACTAGACTATCCCGAAGATGCACCGCATGTGCCTCGTTCTATTGCGATACTCTGTATCAACGATATGAGGCATATCAATAGTACGTATGGGAAGTCTAACGGGGATGCCATGATTCACGACATTGAGGCGACCTTCGCTCTCTACGCATCAGAGAATCGCACAGATAGAGTTCGTCTCTATAAGCTCGAGTGACCCAATTTTGCAATAGTATTCGAAGAAAGTCAGAATGAATCTTCCATTCGTTCTGACTGTATGAAGCTCCAGAATCAAGTAAAGCTCAGCAGTACACTCGGTATTCCACTATTTTTTTCCATTTGAATCGCACATAATGAACCGAATATCGGAACTCTATTGGACCAAGGATTAATAGATCTCCATCGGGTCAAAATAGCAAGAAACAGTGGGACGTTTGATCACGACACTCAGAGTAGTTCAGAGGGGCTACTCAAGATGCAGGCTTTGGTAGAACAAGCATTTGCGCAGGGTCTATTTGTGGTACATTTCCAACCAATTATACAAAACTCTCACCAAGGTAAAATCAAGCAACTTCTGAATTGGTTCAGAAAAATAGTATCACCAAATAATTGAAAACAAAATCGATATGAGGCACTGGTGCGGATGATGGACGCAACAAATACTGATGTACTCATGTGACCGATGCAGTTCCTTCCGATGGTCGGAATGATGTGAAAACATCCAGATCTTACCACGATTGTAATAGACAGAGTATGTGAGGCCTGGAGGGAACATCCATGACACTATTCCATCAATCTCACCGCAGACGATCTCGATACACCTGGTCATGCACAGAAGATACGAGATCAAATTGGTAGATATGGTATTCCTCTATCTGATATTGGATTGGAGATCTACGAAGGCATCGTGTATCTGACTCCCACTATCATTGAAAATATCAATACCCTTCGTACTCTCTGATTTAAGATTGCTATCGATGATATGTGAGCTGGCTTTAGTAATTTGTCTCGTATTTCGCAGTTTCATGCCCATAGCATAAAAATCGATATGAGTCTCATTCGAGGTATCGATACCAATGGTATCAATAGGGCCATTGTACGCGCTTTGATCGAGCTGGCTCATACACTGAAAATGCAGGTAGTCGCCGAGGGTATTGAAACACAAGTAGAATATGAAGTTATCCGAGAACTCGGGGCTGACTACTCTCAAGGGTACCTCTTCGGTAGGCCATGCGCATTTCCCAAAAATTCAATTAGTGACAATCTATAATTTTTCAGTTGATCTTATTTTTATCGTATGCTATTGCATCTTCCATGATCCTGGCAAGATGCCATCACTCCAGAGGTTTCTCTACCCCTCTTGGAACAATTACAAGATAGAATGCATTATGAATATTTGCATTACACTTGCTTTCCTGATAATGATAGTATATTTCGAGCGCTTGATATCACGCCATTTGAAAATGTACAGGTGGTTATTCTCGGACAAGATCCCTATTATACTCCAGGTGCCGCGATGTGACTCTCTTTTTCTATTGCAAATGGAATACCGATACAACCGAGTCTTCGAAATATTTTCAAAGAACTCAAATCAGATATTTGAGTAGAAAAAACAGATACAGATCTTACGAATTGGGCAATACAATGAGTACTACTGCTCAATTCCGTGCTGACCGTTCGGTCTGGAGAGCCAGCATCTCATGCCGGATACGGATGGGAACAATGCACTGATATAATTATCAAAACTCTTTCCGAAAAGCGAGAAGGAATCGTATTTGTACTCTGGGGAAATGCTGCAATTACCAAAAAAAATCTCATCGATGAATATAGGCACTGTATTATCATGAGTCCTCATCCGAGCCCATTTTCAGCTCATCGTGGATTCTTTGGCTCACGGCCGTTTTCTCGGACCAATGCCTATTTAGGGAATCATGGAAAGCGACCTATTGTCTGGGATTAGTTTTTTTATCTTGTATTTTACGCAGTTTCGACGATAATGGTCTTAATACGTAATTCTATAATTTCCCACATATGAATAGAGAACACTCGAGACTCCTCTACGCTGTACTCACCACTATTGTAGCTTGTTTGGCGGTTTTTGCTATTGCACTTTCCGTATTTGGTCCTCAAGGATTTTGGTGGTCAGAGAATACTGTCCTGACTCCACAGCTTCCTCCCATTACAAGTGTGGTACAGATTCCCGTTACTCTGGTTGATAGCGGTACTATTGTAGCACTTACTGGAACCGTAGTTTCTATGGGTACTGTGGCTTGTACACTCGAATATACTCCAGTATGTGGAAAGGATAATCAGACCTATTCCAATGCTTGTATGGCCAATGCTGCAGGCATGGTCGTCATGAATGAATGAGAATGTAGGAAAGTAGAACCTCCTGTGAAGGTATCGCAGGCTACTGGCACTATTACTGTCGTGCTTCCCAAAAAAGATGATACTACAGTCTGTACAGAGGAGTATGCACCAGTATGTGGTGTCGATACAAAAACCTATAGTAATGCCTGTATGGCTGGTATGATTGCAATTGCTCATATTGGAGCTTGTGATGGCACAGAACGAAAGGTATTTAGTACCGGTTCATACCAAGTCTACTCCAATGCGTCACTCAAGTATAGTTTTGCTATGCCAAAGTATTCGTACTATGCGAGTGCTGGTTCTCGGGACGGTGCGAGTCATACGATGGGGATTGATACCACCGCGAGTGGAGTGACTGATTTTGCTACTTCAGCGGTTCAACTCTGGTTCTATAGGACGCCTCCTCTTACTACTCCATCTGAGAAATCTGTAAAAACAGAGAATGGCATCATCTATATCAAGAACAACGATACTACAGGAAGTGCAAAAGTCGATAAAATTATCCAGACGATCATCGAAAGTGCAGAGTAGTTAGCGTCTTGCGCTCATAATTCCCTGATATTCCGGCATCCACAGATTCACCAGATCCCAAAAGGATTTCTGGTGATTTTTTTCTTGTAAGTGGGCGAGTTCATGGATGATAATAGCATCAATAAAAGGGGAATCTATATATTCAAAAAGCCGGTAGGAAAAACAAAGGCCGTTTGTACTACTACAAGACCCCCACCGTCATTCGGACTTTGTAATTTTTATGCTTGCAATAGGGGGGAGATTTTTTCCTTTCCAGAGCGCATGAATCCGTGGTGTGATATAGTTTTTGAGGTGTAGTTTTTGTATTCGTATATCCGCATCAGTAAGTATTGATCTCTTTGGAATATCCTCCATTCGTTTCTGGTGCTTCTCGATCCATTCTCGCTTCTGAGCAATAAAATTCTCGATACTCGCAAGACTCATCTTTTTTGGAGCACGGGCAATCAGGTTTCATCTGACGTCAATACGTATGGAAAGACTTTTTCTGGCACTTCGGATAAGGGTGTATAATAGAGGCATATGGTTAATTATACTCAAATATTTACATTTTTCTATTTAGAGTTTAGAGATTCTCTTGGTATTCCATTGATTTTATGGTTATATCAGTATAGTATGGATACTATTGATTTTTATTTTCCACTTGTTGCGAGTTCCTATGTATATACTTGTTTCTCGGCTTCTTTGTCTCCTGCTCTCGCTCGTCTATATTGCAGATTCTCATATTTATGCTAGTGATCCACTCATGGGAAGTGAGCTGGCTATTCACGTCTTTTCTTCGCTCGGCATCGAACTGAAACAAGATATCGTCTCTACCTATTTTGTGGGAGACGGCATCCTGATAGAGTGACGAGTAACCAATAAGAAGGAATATGCTTTTTTGTATCTGCAAAATATGAAATCCAAAGAAGAGAAAAGCGTATTGGTTCGCACGGACGCGAGTGGTAATTTTCAGATTCCAGTTTCTTTGCCCACTATAGAGTGAAAATATTATGTTATTGTGGCTAGTGGAAACTCATTCGCATCGAGTACACCACAGATTATCACGTTGATTCCAAAAAATAGGGTAACCAATACGGCCGCATCATTGCCGGATATTCGTCCTACTATTGTATATGATAAATATCCCTATATCTCTATTGGTTCGGAAAAATGGGCAAGTATGCAGATCGTACAATGAGCCAAATTGGTTGAAAAAACAGGCAAAATATTGATGTTAGATGAGCTATCTCTCACTCCTTGAAATTCTCGGGTGTCTATTTCTGGATATTCATTATCTGGTGTATCGTCACTAGACCAGATCGCTGCACTCCCATTTGCATGGTCAGGAAGTATATTTATAGATCGTACACGTGATAGGATCTGAGAGGGTCTTGTTTCCCTGAAAAATAGGAGGTCTATAGGAACTATGCAATTTCGTATCAAAACTTGAGAACAAGTATCTTCCCTGTATTATCTGACAAGTCCAAATGGCAATGTAACCAAATATACTTTTCCGAGTTATATTGTTGATGGGAATGGATTCTTGCGTACGCATCAATTGATTACACAGAATTTTCCACTTACCGAGGCCTGAGTCTATAAGATTGAGACGGTTCGAAGTGATGGAATCGCGTACTTTAACCTTCCCATTTCTCGGACTTCATTCTGGAGTATCGTTGATCCGCTCGCACAATTCCAAAAAACAACACTGAGAAAAGAGAGCGTACTGATCGATAAGGGAATTCTCAAAAAAATCAATGTCATACGTACTGGATTACGACGAGGTGTCCTTACTATAGATCCGAAGCTTAACGATTTAGCTCAGAAAAAAGCCATAAATATGGCAACACATCAGTATGTAGGGCACATAACCCCTGATGGTATGGGAATCCTCTCATTTGCCGATTCCCTGGGTATTGATCTTATTGGGGCCGTTTGAGAGAATGTAGCGGGTGGAAATATCTCTGACTTGAGCCTTCAGGATGGACTCGAAGAGTCAGGAAGCCACAGGTACAATATGATCAATCCAATCTGGAAACATATCGGCATAGGATATGTCCTCAAAGATGGAAGAACGTATCTGGTACAAGTATTTGGTGAGTAGTACTATCTCCCTCGTGCAGCGGCTCGTCCTGGTCTCTGCTTGAGTTGTGGATTGGATCCTCCTGCTGGTCACTTGCCGAATTTGCTCCCACCTTGGAACTGATTCCCGAATTTGGATACTTTTTGTACTACGGGTGGCATCTTGTTTACTCCTGTTTCATCTTCTTCTTCGATGAGTTCAGCATCTGTATTGGTAGTTGTCATATATTGATAGTGTTAAGATGAGAGGATTATAGTGAAGCTATATTTTTTTGCAAGTATGAGTTCGCTGGCTATGCTACAATGAGATGCTCGATGAGGATACGAGTCCCGATACCAATGAGTATGAGTCCTCCGATCATCTCTGATCTGGATCCAATATGATGTCCCCATCGCTTGCCGAATTCGAGACCGATATATGAGGCAATCAGTGTCACGACTCCGATCGTGAGAGCGGGTAAGTAGATATCTGTCGTGCTCGCTGTGAGTGATACGCCGACAGCGAGTGCGTCGATGCTCGTCGCGATCCCCAGTGTCACGAGTGATCTCAGTGAGAATACATCCTTCGCTATCTCTCCCTCATCCGCTCATCGCCATCCTGCGTACACCATATTGACTCCTATGCAGCCGAGGAGGACGAACGCGATCCAGTGGCTATATCCCATGATCTGCTCCGAAAAAAGAGAAGCGAGCAAAAATCCGATAATGGGCATAGTAGCCTGGAAAAATCCAAACGAAAAGGCCATCGAGAGAGCCTGTTTGGTTTGGCTTTTTGACTGTGAGATCCCAGTGGCGACAGCAACAGCGAATGCATCGGCCGACAGCGAGAGGGCGATGAGGAATATAGTGATGAGTGACATATGCTATTGATTGTAGATTCTCTATGCTCGTCCTGCTCTTCACTTTGCCTTGTAGAGACGAGCTCCACCCTTGCCATATTTGCTCTTTCATTGTGGCCCGATTTTACTACGGCTGAGGCTCACTATATCTTCGGAGAAGATTGGCTCTTCATCGAGACCGAGATGTGGGGGGAGTGCTGGACGGTGTGACATGGGAAGTATAGTTAGATGCGGAGAGTATATAGAGAAAGTGAGAAAAACGAAACAAAAGATCTCTATATTTTTGTATTTGTATCCGAAATAAGATATAATACCGACAGAAAAATAATGAATCGAATATGAAACAAACACCATCATCAGCAGAGATCATACATATCAGTACTCCACATGATATACAAGAAGTATACGGTAAAGAAGCATTCAAAGCATATATTGTAAAAGAAACTAAAAAATGACTTGAAATACAGTCAAAATTTATTGATATAGACAATATTCCCATTAAAAATACTCCATATAATCGGTGTCTATTTTTCTCGAGGAACCAGATGAATAGAAATGCGCCAATTCGCTTGTTGCCATCAGTAAAGGGATCGTCTTGCCGAGCTCATCGAGACGAGACTGGTTGATCGAGTAACCTTGGATGAGGTATTCTCGGAGTCGCTGGGTTGCCCAGATACGAAAAGCAGTACCTCTCTTCGAGTTCACCCGATAACCTACAGAGATAATAGCGTCGAGATTATAATATTGAGTTTTATAATCTTTCCCATCAGATGCAGTTGTAAAGAAATCCTTTACAACTGAAATCTTATCGAGTTCATCTTCAAAAAATATGTTTTTCAGATGTTCACGAATTGTCTCAGGATGCTTATCAAAAAGCTCAGCCATCTGTGCCTGAGTGAGCCACACGGTATCGTCCTGCATCTTCACCGTGACCTCGGTGTAGTTGTCAGGAGATGTATAGATGACGATCTGATTCTCTGAGTTCATATGTTCTTGTTATGGAATATATATACAGTATATACAATTGGATATAATTGCAAGTTAATCTATGAGAGTCTAGGCGATCCTCTTACTCAACTTCGCGATGATCGTGTTCGCTCGTTCGATCTCTGACAGGTCACTCGGATCGAGGATGTCGATACATCAGAAATTGATAATAATACAATTATAGTATATCTACTAATCCTCTCAAAGAATCTCCATTTATGAGATTAATATTGTTTATTCTTGCTAATTCTTTCGCAGAATTCGTAAATATAGAATTCGTAATTACCCATCATTCATCACCATCGTAATACTTTATCGCTCAAATAACTTCTTGTATTGCACCATTTCATACGCTTCAACTATATCCTTTTGCTTGAATAACAATCTTATTGTTATTTTTTTCAGCAATTATATCTGCTCATTGATCGCCAGATTCAGGAGTTAGATGTACTTGATAACCACATTTCTCAAATATTGTTGCCAAATATCTTTCAAATTCTAAACCCCTCATTTTTGAGATATCAACTTCACCTGCTTCTAATCTTTCCCTTTTTTCCTGATAGTATTCTTGGAATTTAGAACGAAGATATTCAATCAACCATCGATAATCATCATTAAGTTGTGGATAATGCCGACCCCTAATATAAGCCTCTACAGAATTTTGTTCTCATTTATCTTTTCTTTGTTTTGATATCATTATAAGATATTCATTTATTTCTTTATCTAAAGAATCTTTGTCTTGGTTCCCATATTTATCTTTTTTTCCATATTTTCTTTCAGCATGTTGGAGAAATACTTTCATATAGCCATCGGGAACAAACCTCATTCTTCGATTTATTATTTCTCTTCTCTTTTTTTCTTCCTCTTCTTTCCTTTGTTTTTCTGCTGCCAATTTCTGAGCTTCTCGTTCTTTTTGTATCTTGAATTGATCTTCTGGATTCGTATTTGAGTTTACTCAATTTAAATTGTATCAATAAGATTCGGTAGATTCTGATTCTCGCGATCGGTAGGTAATTGCAAACAAAATTCAAAAAATAATAATGAAGAAATATTTATTCTCACCGAAGAAAATCATCATTCACTCTGTGAAAGATATACTTGTTTTACATACTTTCTTTTCTCAAACCTCTCTTAGTCTAGCACCCAAAAATAGATCACTTATTTCACCAATATATGATCTTCAATCTGAACTTATTCCAGTATCTCAAAAATATATTCAAAAACTATTTTTAATACTAAAAATAGTATATAAATCATCTTTAGTAGTGCTACTTGATTCGATATTTTTTTGTTCTAATTCGAATCTAGAGTATACATACTTATTTAAGGATGCCTTACTCTTAATTATTTCTCAATTTTTGAGGAATTCTTGTTCTCAATTTTCATCTAAAGATTCTCATATATAATAGAGGTCTTTCGAGTTTTCAGAAAAACTTACATCTGTTATGGCAGAATATACTCATTTGTAGATAATCTCATCTTTATATGTTTTTTTGATACTCTCATCATAGAAAAATTTATTTTTTGCAAATGCTTCTATCTTCCGTCATGTGGGAGTTTCTTTATACAAATCTTTTCAATCTATATTTAGGATAGCATGATTCCCCGTCTCATACGGTAAATTTATATATTTAATATATGCAAATCTCTTTGAATCAGGTGAAAATAAAAATAATTTACTGGGTTCAAGTAGGTTAGGAGTATCTTGATAGGTAATTACGATACCAATTTCAGATAACAGATTCGTATCATAATCTACATCCGTTATGATGCCATCTTGTATGAGATGGGGAAATCGGGAAATTTCATTTCAGTTTCCTCATAGTGCGACCCATTTCTTTCCATCTGGTGAATAATTGAGTCAGAAAAGAAGATCATAACTCTTACCTTCTTTTCCATTTTCAACTATATAGTATTTTGATCATCTTTTTCAGATAAAAGCATATCACCCAGTTCACATGTACTGAATTTCTCGATATTCTGAATAATTTCATATTTTACACTCATTGAACTCTTTTTGATCGATGATGTAGTGGTTAAACCATATAGAGAATGCGACAAATATGACTCAGATATAGATAAATAATTTTTGCATAAAGATTCAGAAGAAAAGGTAAAGTTAGTTTAGAAAGGTAGCAGGAATTATGAATTCATCATCATGATTTTTTCGTTTTAGGTGAATAACTTTTTCTTCGTGTTTTTCTTCAAGTTTGCTAATATGAAAAGTTATTATCTGACCATCATATCTTCTTTCCATGATATCTCATTTTCATCTATTATGTCAAAATAAGGTCTTGAATTGTTCATCTGGCTTATCTTCTGCTGTAAAGTTCCTAGTATATCTATTCATAACACACTGTATAATTCATGAGAATACCTCCTCAATGAATATGTTTATAGATTCAGTATCTCGTAATTTATGAAAATCTGTTGGATTGGAATGTACACTATTTGAAAGTAATCAATATACTAACTCTGAAGATAGAGATCATATATATTTCTTTTCTTTGTAGTTCGATTTTTCGAAAGCTGTTTCGTGGATTCTTTCTAGCGAATAAAAAGGATTATCTCCGATATTTATACGCCTATTATTTTTAGTTCTTAGTATATCTGGAATCATATTATCCCAGTTTTGAATTTGGATAATGTTATCACTAACAGTATTGAAATCATTAAAATAAATATTTTTTTCGTGCGGAATATCAAAATTTTCTTTATGAGATTTTAAAATTCTCCTATGGTAATCATATTCACGATAAAGAATATAGAGTTTGAATTTCTCATCTCATGCAAAGTCCTCTTCTAGAAGAATTATATAGTAGAGATGCTCTAAAAGTTTCCGATACCAAGCAAGGCATTCTGTGTAGTATGTGTCCATTTCTATCTGATGAATGGACTTCTCTGAGGCTAGATATCTTTCTTGAAATAGGCATGCTCAATATAAGTCTACTAATATATGGGTATAAAAAATATCTCTATCATTTTCAGATTGGGATAAGTATTGTATTTCAGAATGTAGTGATTCCAGTGTGGACAAAGGCTGTAATAATTTAGTTGTCCCTATTTTTTCATCTTTTCTTTGAATTCATCTATACTCATAGCTTTCGAGAGTTCTTTTTTACTTGGGTTGAGCCATTTTGGTTTTGCGATATTTGCTCGTATCCATGACTCATCGAGGATTTCTGACTTCTTGATATCTCGGAGTATATAGTCTATATCAGCGAGGATATCCTTTCGTTTCATACCACCGAGATCGATGGATTCACTCCATCACCAGATTTTTCACTTCTTGGTATAGAAAACCTCATGAATTCTGATATATCATGAGTCATCACGGATGAGTCGGTAATTCCACATAGATT
>JAYSPL010000139.1:0-1752 GCA_043722085.1 Candidatus Altimarinota bacterium
AAAGAGTGTTATATATAAACACTCTCATTATGCCATACTTGGCTCTGTCAAGGGAAAATTCGAGATAATTTCAAGAGGATTTTGGGGGGATTTTAGTTAATGATGAACAAATAAGTCGAATGGTTGACTATCCTGATGCGGGCGAATGTTTTCCATGAGTCGATATAGCCGGTGGTGTATGCTATTTTTTATGGGTAAAAGGTCATACAGGTCCATGTGAAGTAACAAATATTTATCGATGAGTTTTATCAAAATCCACTCGTCCACTCAATGAATTTCCTACATTTGTTCGAAATGGTTTAGCAGTACCAATTATTCAAAAAGTTCAAGCCTACAAAGAACCAAATATGAGCGAGGTAGTTTCTAGTCGTAAGCCATTTGGTCTTGCAACCACTGATCGTCCAAGTAATAAAGGAGATCTGATACTCGTATGGAATGCTGGTAAAGGAGCATTTGAAAGAGAAAAAGTTAGTATAGGTAAGGATATTATTGATAAATGGAAGGTTATTACTTCTTATGTATCATTTGATCACGCTGGTCAGCCATGAAAAGATGGAACAAGAAAAGTTTTTTCAAAGATTCAAATTTTACCGCCTTGAACAATTTGTACTGAATCATACCTAGTTATTTGAAGTTTCGACTCGAAAAAAGGTGCAGAAAATTTACATAGTTACTTAAAGACACGGTTTTTAAGATTCTTGATCGCTCAGCTTTCATCCTCTCATCATATTACCAAAGAGCGTTATTTATTTGTTCCTATCCAAGACTTTACTGAGGAATGGACTGATGAAAAACTGTATAAAAAGTACTGAATTACTCCAGAGGAAGTAGTATTTATAGAAAGTATGATTCGACCCATGGAGTAGTACTATCGATAGTCGGATACGATAGGGTTTATTTTTTCACTGTATAAGATATGGAGAACACTAAGAGTGTGACACTGTTTGACTATAAAAATATCAGAGTCAGAACCGTTATCATCGATGGGGATGTATGGTTCGTTGCCAAAGATGTTTGTGATATTTTGGAAATAAAAAATCCAACTGATGCGTTATCAAGCTTGTCTGACAAGATGAAGATGACTCTCGAATGAAAAGAAAGCATCCTAGGTATTACCGAGGATGCTAACACAGTGAGGATCCTGCTCATCTCAGAGCCATGAATGTATAAGCTTGTTTTCAAATCCCGAAAGCCTGAAGCAGAGAAATTTAGTGATTGGGTAGTGAGTCAGGTGTTACCAACTATTCGCAAAACTGGGAGCTATGGAACGACGAGATCTCTCAGTCCTATGATGATGAGATTTAGCCTGAATTCCAAGCAAAATAGTACTCTAGGATATTGGTCTATGCTCAATAAGATGGTCGAACTGTTCGCTCTCCCTCTCGAACATAATGGATTCGAGTTACCAGATAATATCATCCCAGATATCAGTACGGGCATATTGTTCAACAAGTATATCAAGGATGCAGGACATGATCCAGAGAAGATATGTAAGACCTATACTCATATCTACCCAGATGGGAGAAAGATACCATGAGTAAGACAATATCCAGATTCGTTGTATCCTCTTTTCACTGAGTGGTTCCAGAGAGAATGGCTCTCAAAAAGATGTGCAAAGTATATCATTGACAGAACAGATGTATATACACTCCCATATGAGTCCGTCCCAAAAACTCTCACTCAAAATCTCATTGCCCATAAAAAATATCAGAAAGTTTACTTTCTGATATTTTTTTTAGGAAATATGCTCCA
>JAYSPL010000140.1:0-3733 GCA_043722085.1 Candidatus Altimarinota bacterium
CACTGGAATCTTGAGAAAGTAACTCAAAAACCTCATCTTTCCGCACAGCTAAGCCTCGGGTTCTAGGAGGAAATAGGAAATTTTGGGGGGATTTTAGATGTCAGAGGAGTTTTATTCTCAATTTTAAGATCTATAGTCTTAAGTATTAAAAATACATTCTTTTTATAATATTGTAGTATAATAGGAGGAGGAATATTAGTAAGATACTCTGATTGAGGTATAATACTCAATTCTTCCTCTCAGTCAGAAGCTCTATCTTGATTTGTGTTCTTTCTTTTTGCATTCATCGACTGTTGGGCCGATCGATGGTTCATGTGTTTTTCTCGAGAGTTGATACGGCTACTATTTCCTGCGTCATCTCCAGTAGAATTATTGATTCACATATACTATAAAAGTTAAAAATATAACTTACTCAGTATAACTCTATCTTTACGATTTGTCAAATTTATTTTTCTGTAAATACTATGAACCATCCTACTGGGATAAGCCACGATAAGTGTGAGGAGTCCTACAATCCCAAAAAGAAAAAATCCCTTGAAAAACAAGGGATTTGGGTATTTACTGAGACACTACCGTCGCCTTGATGATTTTTACTTCTTCTTTTGGCTTATCGTTACGATCGGTATCTGAGGCTTCTATCTTATCAATGATATCCATACCAGCGATCACATGGCCGAATATAGTATGCTTTCGATCCAGAAATGAGGCATCCTGAGCAGTTACAATGAAGAATTGTGATCCATTAGTATTGCGACCAGCATTGGCCATTGAGATCACCCCCTTCTTATGAGTGAGTGAGCTATCGAGAAATTCATCTTCGAAGGATCGCATCCAGATACTCTTACCGCCAGTACCGGTACCTGTTGGGTCACCGCCTTGGATCATAAAGTCTCGAATCACGCGATGAAAGATAATTCCATCATAGTATCACTCTGTAGTGAGTCATACGAAGTTCTCGACTGCCTTTGGAGCCGCTTCAGGGAAAAGCTCGAGAGTGATATCTCAGAGATTGGTGGAGAGGAGAATGCGAGGATTAGACATACTAATTTAGGTTTAAGTTAAAGATTACGTTTAATGTTCAACTTGCATATCAACTTGCGTTAACAAGAGAAACTGCAGTGTTCAGGTCTGTATTTCAAACAAATATCTGCCATCAGAATCCTCATTTTGATCGTATATTCCATTTATTATTAATAATAAATGACTCTAACCTAGATTCTTCTCATTTTTTTGAAAAAACGATGATCTCACACAATGCAACTTTTTTTCATTTGTAAAGTCATTCTGCTATAGTTGGAACAGTCGAAAAATATCAATCATCAGAAATTCTAAGTTCACTTTTTTTTGCAATTATTCAATCAGAATCTTTATGGTATGTAAGTCAATCTGCTCATGTGAAAAAATTTCACTGATTATTAGATATATTCTTTTCGCAATCGATCCTTGTATCTTCCTTTGGAAAAGAAGTTTCTTCAGGTGAATCCCTTAAACGACAAGAAGCGAGAATAAAAAAGAAAGAAATTAGGTAAGCAATTTTTAATATCATAGAGTTGATTGAAAATATTCTACAAACTACATACCAGGAAGATTGAGTCCCATCTGACTCATCACGCCCTTCATGCGATCTGCCGCGATCTCTTGCGCCTTTTTCATCCCTTTGTTGATGGCGTCAGTGATGGCTTTTTCGAGTTTTTTCGGGTCTTGCAAAATACTAGTATCCTCAATCACCGTGGAAACTACCTTCAGTTGTCCGTCGATCGTAACAACAACACCGCCTACCTCAGCCTCAATGTGCGTATTTGAGAGCTCTTCTTGGATTTTTTGTGCTTGTTGTTGGAGCTTCATGAGATCTTGTGCTTGTTTGAAATCCATAAGAGAGTTTTTAGAAATTAGAACTTAGTTTTTAGAAAAACCTAGAAACATTGGAGAGATAGTAGAGAAAAAGTCAGAAAAAGCAATTTCTCTTTTTTAGTATTCTTATATTGAGACATCAAGTATCATGAATTCATGATCGGAAAAAATCGACTCAAGGTAGACTCTCAAGTTTTCGATAGAGATCTCCTGCACTACAAATGCATAATCTATAAAGGGAAGGCTCGGTTCATTATATACTGATGTTCGTGTATTTTTTATACCGTATTTCATTATGAGATTACCGTCTCCAAATAGAACAAGAGTGGAGCTATATTTTCCATATTCAGTATTGAGCGAGAAGATGCGGAGGGATTTGTTAGACATGGTATCTTTTACGAATTATTTGAACCATGATGAGTGCAAAATTGATGAGAATCACTGACCCAGAAAAAATCATCGTAGTCCAGCTATAGACCGAGAGAGCTATAAGAGAGAGTCCATGTTTCACATTCATGAGGAGATAGTAGCCTTTCGGCTCGCTCTCAGGTTGTTTCCATACTTTTCGGAAGGTAGGAATATATCCGATGGCATCCGCAATCATCGCGAAGAGTGAACCATAGAATGGGTTTGCTGTCATCTTCCAGAGTCCGATAGCAACGAAAGCAAGAACAAGAGCATACCAATCTCACTGATCGAATTTCCCTATTTTTCCATACCGGAAGGCAAGAATAGCGATACCGATACACACGATGAATGTCACTCCACTCTGAGCGCTGCCCCATCCTCCGCCACCTGCAACCTGAGCAAAAAATGCTATGCCCGTTGAGAGTGCCCAAATACTCCATGAGAAAACATGTGGCTCGGTTTTTCATGCAAAAATACTGATAATATATGAAATATAAGAGTACATCGCAATGATGACTGCAAGTCATGAGAGAGTTTCTTTCCAGTATGTTATTATCATTTGCATGAAGAAAGTATATAAAGTGTACAACTCGTAGCTGGTATAGTACATTTTGTACATAGAGGGATACTACCAGAACTTCAGAGCCTGTAGAGATGTATTCTTATTTCTGAGAGACTGTATGATATAGAATCCGATAGTGACTGCATATATCACGACAGCTCATCGGATCTCGAGTACCTGCTGTGTGATATAGGCACCGAAGAGTGTCCAGAGAAATACGGTTGATATGATATAGGTCTTGTATCGACACTGGAGCTCAGAGACGATGAGGAGGATAGCACCGAGTGCGAATATGGCGTAGTAGATATCTGTAGGTCAGCCAAATGGCCATCCCATATATCTGATCCAGACCGTGATATTGAGTGCTGTCGCCATGATGATCCAGCCGAGTGTGATCTCTATACTCGATCTGAGGAATATATTAGATATCCTGGTACGCGTGAATACATATGCGAGAAGTGCTAAGATAGCAAGCATCACGACGAGTGATACACTGATATAGAGATATCCCCATGGGATGAGCCAGATACCCGTGAGGAGTATGGCGAGAGAAAATAGAACAAGAGATCTTGTATTAGTTTTTCACTTTGATTGAGAGAAAAATGCGACATACACTCAGGCGATGATCCATGAGAGATATATCAGCGACCATATCGCAAAAGTGAATCCTGCAGGCGTGACCGATGTCGAGAACATGGCAGAGATATCTGCTTGTGTCATGCCACCAATGAGATATGGTGAACCCGGCATACTCACGAGTGCAGTGAATCCGATCGTGATCAGTGCCGTGATGAGGATGATATATTTTCGCATATATGAGTCCGTCCCAAAAACTCTCACTCAAAATCTCATTGCCCATAAAAAATATCAGAAAGTTTACTTTCTGATATTTTTTTTAGGAAATATGCTCCA
>JAYSPL010000141.1:0-5346 GCA_043722085.1 Candidatus Altimarinota bacterium
TGGAGCATATTTCCTAAAAAAAATATCAGAAAGTAAACTTTCTGATATTTTTTATGGGCAATGAGATTTTGAGTGAGAGTTTTTGGGACGGACTCATAAGGATGAGATATATATTTTGCAGGATAGTAATCAAAAATTCTTTACTGATACGGATGGGATCTATACTACTCTCACGCATGTAGATATATGAGCTAAATGTGCTGATTGTCCTATTCTGGTACTTATGGGATCCCACGAATGTGCCGTTGTTCATAGTGGATGGCGATGAACTAAGCAACATATAGTTCAGAAAGCACTGAGGAATTTTTCTACATCTATAGATACTATACAGGTATTTATCTGACCTCATATAAGCCAAGAATCATATATAGTTCAACAAGATTTCGTAGAACATTTTCCTAGAGAATACTTTCAGGAGCGTCATTGAGTGATTACTTTTGATATTGAGAGTTACATCATTGATGATTTGCTGGATATGTGAATACCTTTATCACATATTACTTCTTATTGAGCCGACACATGTACTTCTGAAAATTATTTTAGCTATAGGAGAGATGGCATGATCTGAGTCGGTATTGTTGCCGTCAGAAGAACTATATAACTCTTCTCTACTATGCGATATCAATCACTCGATATACTCCGTGGACTTGCTCTCTTAGGAATGATGCTCTTCCATACGAACTATATGATCGAGGAGATTTTTGGTATATGGCTGCTTCATCGTTCTCCTCTGCTTTGGGAGATTCTCTGGAGAGTTGTTGCTATCACATTTATTGTTGTTGCTGGGATTTCATTTTTTCTCTCAGTACAAAAAAGGAATATGAATCAGATGGTTCGCAATACAGTCAGGAGGTTCATGATACTCACGACTATCGCTCTGGTCATCTCATTTGTTACCTATGTATTCTTCTACGAACAGAGGATTTCATTTGGGATTATTCATTTTTTTGCTGTTGCGACGCTGCTCGGTCTCCCATTTATACGACTCGGGTCATGGAATATGCTCGTCGGTATATTGTGTTTGATTTTCGGCTATTGCATGAATCTGATCAGTGTAGACTCAGACTTCTTCATCCCACTCGGACTGATATCGTTCGATTACTACTCGGCAGACTACTATCCACTATTCCCATGGTTCGGATATTATCTGATTGGATATGGAGTGGCATCTTGGCTTTACCTGAGTGGATATTTTGACACTATATTCGCGTGATCCTATCCTATCCTAGGACCACTCTCATATATTGGGAGATACTCGCTCCTGATCTACATATTACATGTACCGATCATCTATGGAGTGATCTGGATGGTGTGGGGATAGGGCTATCGGCTATCCTACATTCACATTGAATAGATATCCCACCAGTGCGGTGAGTCCCATCGCAACGGTTCCCCAAAATGTAATCCGAAAAATTGCCTTACTGATACTCGAGCCTCCTATCTTGGCGGCGAGCATCCCCAGAATGCTGATAAAAATAATCGTAAAACCATATAAATAATACTCCATATACTGTAGCGGCAAGAAAAGCGTAACAAAAAGAGGCAATATCCCACCTATAGTAAATGATACACCAGAAGCAAGAGCCGCTTGTAGTGGGTTCGCCTTGCTGATCTCATTGAGTCCCAACTCATCTCTGATATGTGCTCCGAGTACATCGTGTTCTGTGAGCTCTTTTGCTACTATGAGTGCAGTTTCTTTTTTGAGGCCTCTTTTTTCATAGATCTCACTGAGTCGCTGGAGTTCTATTTCAGGCGTTTCTTTTAGTTCTATTTTTTCTCTTTCGATATCAGCTCGTTCGATATCTGTCTGCGAACTCACGGACACATACTCTCCCGCTGCCATAGAGAGGGCACCTGCTACCAGTCCTGCCAGAGTCGCCAATATAACTGACTCTCTCGTATTGCTCGCTGCTGCTATACCTACTGCGAGACTCGCGGTCGATAAGATACCATCATTGGCACCCAGGACAGCCGCTCGCAACCAGTTACTTTTGTGTATGTAGTGATTAGCGAGATAATCATCCTTCTTTGCTGTCATGTTTTCTAAAATTAGAGAGGAATCTATAAAAGAACAAGAGGTACTCGTTCAGATAATTATTACGGTAATTATAGTTTTTCCATACTCATTTGCAATTAAATTTACATTTAATTTTCCATATTTGTTTTCCTCCATATATCGATATAATCTCTCTCTAAGTATCACAGCATATGATCTCACTACAGAACATCTCAAAATCCTATACCAGTAAAAATGAAACGGTCACACTGTTCACGGATCTCGATTGGCAAGTCGAGATGGGGAGCTATGTCGCTCTCATGGGCGCAAGTGGCGCCGGTAAATCGTCCGTCTTATCACTCATTGCTGGAATTATACTTCCAGATAGTGGGAGAATAGTTATTGGAGATATAGATATCACCCAACTGAGCACTGATGAGATGATCATGTATCGAGGGCAGCATATCGCGTTCATATTCCAGGCGTTCGAGCTCATCCCCAATCTGACGGTGAGTGAGAATATCGATCTCGTACTCGATATCTCCCATGCTCCTCGTCGCTATGAGACGAGCGTGATCCTCGACAAGGTGGGTCTCGCAGGCAAATGAACGAGATATCCTACTGAGCTCTCAGGAGGAGAGCAACAGCGAGTGGCTATTGCTCGGGCATTTGTGGCGGATGTCGAGTATCTCCTCGCAGATGAGCCGA
The DNA here is from genome assembly GCA_043722085.1 of Candidatus Altimarinota bacterium. Lineage (GTDB taxonomy): Bacteria > Patescibacteriota > Gracilibacteria > BD1-5 > UBA2023 > JABFSX01. Next base: position 2,705 of record JAYSPL010000141.1, read on the forward strand.
CTGGCAATCTCGATGAGGACAATGCTACTCGTATCATGGATCTCATCGATATACTCCACCAGGAGACTAGCAATACTATCGTGATGATTACACATGATAGGGGAATCGCAAATCGAGCCGACCACATATATAGACTCCATGGGGGAACCTTGCAACTTTTATAATACCTATGTTCAAACTCTTTCGTTTCATCTTCATCCGAAATATTCGCTCAGTTATGACGTTATTTCTGGTCATTCTCCTTTCGGCTACCGGGTTTCTGGTTATGCGAGAGCTCACGACGAATATAGAGAAGTTGGTGAACAAGGAGACTCAGCCTATATTTGGTGCGGATATCCGTATCTCTCCCAGGTCGTATATCCCTACTCCTATTATCGAAATGGTGATACCATATCTGTCGGGGTTTGTATATTCATATGGTGAGCGGACAGAGTTCTCGAGCACGCTCATTGACCGAGACGGCAAAACTGGTCTCGTGAAAGTGATAGCCTATAGCGGAACATATCCACAGAAGTGAATTCTCAAAATGGAACGGCTCTCGGCTGCAACGCTCTCTGGAGGATATATCGCAGCGTCGGCTGAGCTCCTTAACCGATTCTCGACGGGTGGAGTCGTTGTCCTAGACGGTCAGAGGATATGAGTATCACATAGAATTGTAGAGTCGAGTGATTTTGGTTTTTCTTTTGGTCAAGAAAACAATCTTCTCATCCTTCCGAGAGCAACACTCTCTGGATCGATGCTCATATCTTCAGGATCACGTCTCGATCAGGAGCTCCTCCTATCGTTTGCGAATGAATCAGATATCGAACGAGGAGTAAAAATACTGAAAAACACCCCATTACTTTCGAATTTCCAGATTCGTACCTATAGTGAGCGTTCTGAGCAGACTTTTGCTATCACAAAAGAGCTCACCAACTATATCCTTCTCATTCTGGTTGTAGCGGCCATATTTGCTGGAATTATTCTGCGGTCAGCCCATGAGAGTCTCTTTGTGGATCTCTCCAATACTATTCGAATATACGAAATACTTGGATTCACACACAAGAGACAAGTTGCTCTGTTTATGATCATGTACGCATGTATTATTCCTATGGCATTTATCCTGTCTATAGGACTCTCATACTCTCTTATTCTTTCTATTCGTAGCATTCCGGCGGCGAGTGAATTCTCATTTTTATTTGCTCCAGTTATTTTTACACTTCAGATCATTATCATTCTCCTATTCATAGCATTTGCTCCAGTATGGATAGAGAGGCTTGGGTTTAGACTGGCCATCACGCCAAAAATTCCAGAAAAAATCCAAAATGTTCTAGTACAATACGTATCACTCAGTTGAATCATACTATTTTTCTGAATATGGGGAATCATATATATTATATCCGAACAATTGCTGTGGAGTTCTCTGATAGCGTTCTCCGGACTCCTCGTATTTGTGATTCTTGCATTATTACTCTCTCATTTGTATTGTTACGTATATACGCTCAGTAGGCAGCTCAGGAGATGATATTTCTCGATATTCGATGGAATCAGGGCACTCATCCGTCCCCTCACACCAACTATTCCTATTACGGTATCGCTCATTTCTATAACGAGTTTTTTCGTTCTCTTTTCCCTCTTTTCTCTCGGATTTCGCGAACGCCTTCTTCTTGATACTCGTGATTCTGCGAATATATACGCTATCAATATACTCGAGTCAGACCTCCAGAGGCTTACAGATATCCTACCCGGAGCGGAGATATACAGTGTGATCCGTTCTCGCATATCTCGGATCAATGGACGTACTCTTGCGGAACATCTCCGAGAAGCAAATCCGACTGAACAATTCACTCGAGAGCTCAATATCACGACCAATACCCTTACATTTCCGATTCTCAGGTGACACTCCGAGCTCGCGGCCGATGAGGTATCCGTGGATGACGAGTTCTCACGGCAACTTCATGTTGATATCTGAGACACTATTGAGTTTGGTCTCTCCGGGAAAAAGTTTATTCTTAGAGTTGCCAATATCCGAAAATCTGTACGTGAGTGATTTCGTCCTTTTTTCTATTTTTCATTTCAAAAAGAGGCATTTAACACCGCTCCAAAAACCTATTTTATCTCTACATATACCACTGATACAGAGTCTTGGAAACAGATGGTACTCTCCAGTACGGGTCCACATGTGACATTTGTAGATATCGAAAATATACTACGAATTGCTCGAGATATTTCGGTGCGTATCCTCTCGGTCATATCACTGTTTTTCATTGCCGTGAGTATATTCGGTCTCTTCGCTATTTTCTCACTCTTTGCTCGGCTCAGCGCTATCGAGTCTTCCAAACAGAGACTCTATGCATTATTCGGTTCATCACCTCATAGTACTCGAATATCATTTCTCACAACTCGATACATGATTCTCGGGATATCCTATATTCTCTCATTATCTATTGGCGCTTGACTCTGGATGTATGTCCTGAGCTCTACAACACTTCTCGCCTTCCAGTTCCCATCATTAGTATTCACCGCCATAGTGATGCTCTTCGTGTATATATTGCTCGCATTCGCCATCAGACCGAGAGGAGATACGACGAGATAGAATCATATCATAGTATCCCTCCGAATCGAGTCTGTCCCAAAAAATACCTAACTGGCGTTAGGTATTT
>JAYSPL010000142.1:0-1209 GCA_043722085.1 Candidatus Altimarinota bacterium
CAGTACCTGCTTCGTCTTACCAAGAGTAACCTAGAGCAGATATGGTTTTTGTTGGAATTTTGTCAAGCGGAAATGTGGGTAGTGTGAGTGATTACTAAAGAGGAGTACAAAAAAATACTCGGAAAATAGCGATAAATCAAATTCGGGGAGCTATGAAAGTCTCAAAAAACTCCACATGAAAGTGGGATTTTTTATATAAATTGTTATGTTTTAGGTTTGCAAAAATGAACCGATTTCATAAAATAATCTGGTTCATAGTAATAAACATCACTTTATGTATATATTTATCGATGAAAGCGGAAATCACAATCTCGATATCACAAAATTTGATAATATATACAATATATTTGTACTGTGAGGCGTGTGCTTCAATATAGAGTCATACAATACATTCGATGCAAAATTCCGAGCACTCAAGAAAAAATACTTTGGCAGTGAAACATATATCCTACATACCGTAGAAATAACTCGCCCCAGCAAGGCAAAAGATGAGAAAACAAAATTTTTCAATGACAGAAAATTTCGTGAAGAATTTTATAATGAGATGAATATGCTCATCACTGAAAGTAACTTCTCACTTATTGTATGTGCTATACAAAAAGATGAACTCGTACGAAAATATCATTATCCAGAAGATCCGTATCACTTTGCTTTTGATAATCTGATAAATCGTTCTCTCAGAAAGTCTCGCGGATGATCTATCAGTCTTTTTCCAGAGAATAGAGACAATACTGAAGATAGAAAACTAGAGATCCGTCTGTTGGAAATGAAAGTATCTGGTACTCAGTTTTATCGTGGAGCTGAGATAGCGAACCAGATCGAAGAATTTCGATTTGTGAAAAAATGAGAAAATCAGAGTGGATCGCAACTCATAGATCTGATCGTCACGCCTATCGGACGACATTTGCTATGAAAGGCTCCTCGTCCATGACATGAGATATCTTATGAGATCGTAAAACAAAAAATCACCCGTTCGGATGATTTCACTATATTTCCATAAAAAGAAAAAGTCCGCCGCTCCGCAGAAGACTCTTTACTCGGTAATTATATCTCATTCCTCTCAAAAATCAAAAGATTTTGATACAAAGAAGTCCAAAATACTCGGAAAATAACGGCTTATCCCGAAAATCTGAGGACTTTTGTAAAAATAAAAAATATATGCTATCATTCGTAGGTTATACTTAACCACAATATGTAGTATGGAACATA
>JAYSPL010000143.1:0-1478 GCA_043722085.1 Candidatus Altimarinota bacterium
TCATATTTCCGCATCTGCAAAGGGAAAATAGAGGAAAAAATAGGGTAAATATAAGAAAAATACCTAACTGGCGTTAGGTATTTTTTGGACAGACTCTATAGCAACTATATCATTTTGCTCCACTCATAGTAACTCAAGCCAATGAGTAGGATTACCTCGTTCGTTTGCAGCATAGTCGATCATATTGACGCCATGAACTGGTGTTACACCAAGTGCTCAAGTATTATCATTTTTCCAAGGTTTCGGTACGTTTTGTGATGCCCAAACTGCATGCATAATATTCTCATCTCAACCGAGTACGACCTCTTGTTCCCCTCATTTATATTGTCTTCCAGCATTGACTACTACAGGGATTTTGAGGTCAGAGAATATCGTACTATATGTTAATCCGTATTTTTCTATGATCCTGTCATAGAATTCTCTCATCTTCTTCTCATGACCAAGCAAATGATTTGGTATGGATCAGTCCATATTTCCTGCTACAAAATCATTCATCAGTTCTTTAATTTTGCCTGCATCATTACCAATACTGGCGACAAGTATAGCCATAGCAGATCATGCGCTGGTTCCAGATATAGAGATGATTTTCCCTCCGTCTTCTACATATCTCTGCATGATAGCAAGTTGAGAAAAAGTATTTCCAGAGCCACCTGAAAGAGAAAATGATTTTCAATTTTTATCTTCTCAATTTTTTATAATCTTGTTTCGAGTTGAGGCCAGATTGATAATATTGGTATAATTCCAATATTGCATTGAACTTTGTTTTTGTGCAGCATATTCTTCACGATGTTTCTCTGCATAATCAATCAACAATGGCAAACATTTTCATTGTAAAATACATCACTCAAAAAAGGCTATTACTCATGTGTGGTCGAGTGTAGATGCTATAGCAGTAACCGTAATGTGAAATGAGTCATCATCTACGGAATCTACAGATTGTGATACATGGGTTATATTCACTATATCTAATGGATATGTCTTAAGAGATATTCATACTCTATCAATTATGGCCTGTAATGTAGCTATAGGGGCTCTTTCCATCATTTGTCTCAACCTCATGAGTCGTTGATACTCCGTATTTATTTTATCTGTTCATACTATTTTTGCTAAATTAGCAGAATTGAGTTTTTCATCTTTTACCACAATATCTTTTGCAGCAAAAATATCATTTCTCAAATGACTTCCATTTGTTGGTATAGCAGCTAAGATAGCTATTACTCTATCACGAGTTTCCTGAAATAATCTAGCAAGCTTGGGGTGATCATATCAGAGTCAAAGTAGCATATCAATATCTCGTAAAACTCATACAGAGTCGGCATTTCAATATTGTGAAGAAAGTTGTCCGAAAAGACTCATAGATAGAATTTTATACTACATTCAGGCTTATCCCGAAAATCTGAGGACTTTTGTAAAAATAAAAAATATATGCTATCATTCGTAGGTTATACTTAACCACAATATGTAGTATGGAACATACT
>JAYSPL010000144.1:0-2930 GCA_043722085.1 Candidatus Altimarinota bacterium
CAGTACCTGCTTCGTCTTACCAAGAGTAACCTAGAGCAGATATGGTTTTTGTTGGAATTTTGTCAAGCGGAAATGTGGGTAGTGTGAGTGATTACAAATTATATGATAATTTTCCTATATTTCTCTTCGAGTTTTTCCATCTGTTCTCTCGCAAGATTCTTCTTATCCATCTTGATGCGAATGATTTTTTCAGGAGCATTTTTGGTAAATGCACTATTACTGAGCTTCACATCGAGCGCTATGATATATGCTCTTTTCTCATTGATGAGCCCCATGAGTCGCTCCCGTTCCAGGGTAATTCCAGCATGATCAATTTCATTGTGGATATAGATCTCCACTGAACCACAGATACCGTATGCATAGTCACGTGGATCTCGTTCTCTGGGATTGATACTCAGATTTTCGATACGTCCGAGTCCAGATATGAGATTGCGATTCGCTTCAAGATTTGCGACCATGTCAATCTTTGAGTGAAAAATAGCATCATGATATTCTCCTGGTTTTATTCCCGACTCCGCTCGAATATTGCGTATCGTACGCACTATTTCCCAGATTTGTTCGAGGTTTTTTTCGCTTGTTTTATCTCGGGTGAAGGCGATCTGTGGCCAAGTACTGGTTGCGAGGAGTTTTCATTCGGTGATGTAGCCATAGAGGGTTTCACTAATATGAGGAATATAGGGATGAATGAGAGTCAGGATATCGAGGACACAGAGGGATATGACCTCTTTTCATAATGTTGTATTTTCTTTTTCTACCTTGTACGCCTCAATAGCAATATCTGCAAATTCATCTCGTATGAACGCGATCAACTCTGAACCGACACTCGAGAAGCTATAACTCTCCATTCCTTCGGTCATACGCTCGGTAATCAGAGAGAGGCGTGATAAAATCCATACCTCATACGGCAGGAGTTCTCCTTGGTGCATCGCAATTTTTTCTATAATTTGCGCTCTCGAATCGGTAATCGATCCCACATTCATCCAGGCAAACCTGATAATATTCCAAAATTTGTTGAGAAATAGAGCATATTCTTCGACTGTTTTTATCGAGAAATTAAGATTATTTCCTGGAGTGTTCCCGAGAGTGACAGCAAGTCTGAGTGCATCGGTAGAATAGGTCTCAATCACTGAAAGGGGATTGATCACATTTCCCCAGCTCTTACTCATTTTCTTACCCGTTTCATCGAGGATCAGTCCGTGGAGGTAGATCGTCTTGAAGGGAGTCTCTCCAATATATTCATATCCCATGAGGAGCATTCGTATGACCCAGAAGAACAATATGTCATAGCCCGTTTCGAGGACATTGGCTGGATAATATTTTTTGAAAAATTCACTCGGATTCTCAAAATCCCAATCCAGCACAGAAAATGGCCATAGTGCTGATGAGAACCAGGTATCGAGAACATCGTTATCTCGCTGTATATTGTCTTTGCCATACCTCTCATAGAGTGCACTGGGATCTCTGGTGACGCCCACGAGTTCCCCGGTTTCTATAAGGTAGTATGCTGGAATTTGATGTCCCCACCAGAGTTGTCTTGATATACACCAATCACGGAGATTATAGATCCAATCTTCGAATGTTTTATTAAAGCGTTCGGGTAGTATTTTGAATTCTCATTTTTTGTATCCAGTGGTTACTGGTTCGGCCATTGTACCCGCTTTTACGAACCACTGTGTGGAGACGACGGACTCTACTCGACACTTCCCACGAGAACAGAATCCTACTGTATGCGTGTATGGCTCAATTCGTACCAGGTTTCACTTGCTCTTGAGGAGTTCGACGATATTATCACGTGCTTCTCTCACGGCACAGAGTCATACGAATACTCAAGCCTCAGTGGACATGAGTCCAGTTTTATCGATAACGCGGTAGTCGGTTCTCAGTCCATGGCGACGTGCCATCTCAAAGTCTGATGGATCATGCGCTGGTGTGATTTTTACGACCCCTGTACCAAATTCTATATCTACAGATTCATCACCGATAATGGGTATTTCTCTATTGATAATAGGCAGAATCACTGACTTTCCAATCAACTTCTTATATCGCTTGTCTTTTGGATGCACCGCAAGCGCCATATCGCCCAGGAGTGTTTCTGGACGTGTAGTCGCCACCAATAACTCCTTATCACTTCCAGATACAAAGTAGTTGATATAGTACATTTTTTCATCTACTTCTTGATGTTCTACTTCTATATCTGAAATCACAGATTCTAGTACTGGAGAATAATTAACCATATACTCACCACGGTATATGAGTCATTTATTATAGAGATCTACAAATATTTTTTCTACAAGGTGATTATTTTTTTCATCGAATGTAAATCTTTCCATATCCCAATTCACTGATGCCCCCATTTTTCGTACTTGTCCTTGGATATTTCCACCGTACTCACTCATCCACTTCCAACATTCCTCAAGGAATTTCTCTCTTCCGATCTCTTTTCTTGAGGATCCATTTTTTTCGAGTCGTTTCTCAACTTGTGCTTGGGTCGCGATTCCTGCATGGTCTGTTCCTGGGATCCAAAGAGTAGCATCTCCTCGAAGGCGATGATACCTGACCATGATATCTTCGATGGAAAGCGTGAGTGCATGGCCAAGATGAAGATTTCCAGTAACATTAGGCGGTGGAATCGGAATATAAAAAGTTGATGTTGCATCAGCGTTTGGTCTATATATTTTTTTGTTTTCCCAAAGTTGTTGGCTTGCAGCTTCGTGTATTTTTGGGTCGTATTGTTTTGGAAAGTCAGACATAGTAAGATGAATTTTAATATAGAGTAATTATGGGTACACAATATTTATTTTTTGATCTTTTGCAAGGGTGTTACTTGCCAAATGTCACTTTAAAAGTTAAAATGTCGTAAAGATAAAAAATAGAAATGTCGTAAGGATTGGTATAGGATAATGAGGTATCATAACTCATTATCCTCTCAC
>JAYSPL010000145.1:0-5012 GCA_043722085.1 Candidatus Altimarinota bacterium
AGAACAAAGGAGATGTATCTGAGAAAATTAGTGGCTAAATTCTGTATTACTAAACTGGAATTTTAGAGGATATTTTTCCCACTGGGAAGAAAGGAGCCACGAAAATGATTAAATATATCGTCTTCGCATCAGAAAGGCTCCGAATATAGCAGATAGGATCACAACAATCGCTACCATACCTGGACCAGATTGTACTCGAGACATTGATGAATACTCTTTTGACTCAGTGTTCTTATCACAGAGAGCTTTCACTACGAAGTTCTCTTGTACAATAGCGCCACTCGTGAGAAAGAGGGTATAACTTGGCAGAGTAGTACTCTGAAAGAGTGCATAGTCACCATTGGCTGATACCTTGTAGAGGTTATAGGATGTTGCTCCCGTAAGGGACATCCAGGATATGATACTCTTTGAAGAATCCGTTTTTACCGTAAGGTCTCAAACATTACCAATCGTACATGAGTCTTTGCCAATAGTTGCTACAATGGGTTCTGAGGTAAGTCCTGAAATCAATGAGCCATCCTTTGTTCGACCAAATATCTTGAAAGTATAGGTTCCCACCGGAATTGTATCGATATACCAAGTATATGCTCCAGATTTCGTAGTAGAAGCGATGCGATCGATGGTGTGAGTACTTACTTCTTCACTTAGGCTATCTGCATTTTTTCCATATGCAATCTTGAATCCAGCGAGGCTTGCAGGAGGTGTATCGACTCCAAAATCAAATACGATTCGTGAACCCGTAGTCGTCGTTTTTATATTTTTATACGTCGGAGTGGCTACAGGGACTATTGCTGTCTTCTCAATGACCGTCATGCTGACAGGAGAATCACTCGTCTTGATTTGCCCCAGTGAGTCTTTTTGAGTGATGAGAAATTTATAGATTCCAGCTTTTTGTGGTGCCACCGTTTTGATAGAATATTTTCCGGTAGGTCATTCTTTGGCGGTCAATACGGATCCACCGAGGCTGATACTCAGCTCTGTTAGTCAAGGTGTAGCATTGATTATCACTTCAATTGGTGAAGACGACTCAATGGTTGAGGCGGGTGATATGGTAACACCATATGTCGACGTAGTCGAGATCACACGATTGAATTTGATCTCTGGAGAACTCGCGATCACCGCGTTTGATCCGTCAATGAGATCAGCCGTGATAATGTTCGATTCTTGCGTAATTCCAGTAATGTTTTTCGTAAAAATACCAATATCATCAGAAAGTTCTGGAGTGCCTACATTTTGTCCATTGAGTTTTACGATCACTTTACTATTTTTATGAGTTTTACCACTGACCGTAATCATATCACCCGTAATCTTTGTTCCACTGTCTGGGGTAATAATGGTAACACTCCGATCATTGGGAGTTGGTGTCGTTGTTTCTGCGGATACATTCACCATCACTTCTCCCTGAATTTCATCAGAAACATCATACACAAATATTTTTTGTTTTCAGGATTTTTTAAAAATGATTCCTTTCGAGAATTTTTTCTCTCCATTGTCATTCGCTGTAAATGCCACTGTCCTTCATGGTGCTGGAATCGTATCCCCAATATTTTCTGTATTAAACATAACCGATCCACGATATGCTGGTACGGTTTTATTATCCTTATCCACGGCACGGAGTGTGATATCAATTGCCTCACCAACTCGAGCCGTTGTCGGTGCTACAATCTCTATCTGTGTAGCCGTACTACTGGCTGAGAAGGCCATAGGCGCGATACTCGTATATATCAAAAAAACAGCCGTACGTAGTGAAAGAAACTTTTTCATGGTCAAATGGAGTGAGAAAATAGAGCTTGTTCGAATTTTCGAGTACGGTATAGGCGTAAGGGGCAAGGACTAACACTGAGGGTACTCATGAAAGATTCTATGTCTTGCAGGGTAGTATTCAGTATGAAATGGTCGAGAAGACTATTTCTATAAATAATTTTTGAGTATTCTACGCATTCAAGAGATTTATGCAAATAAAATCGCTATATTTTTCGTGATTTGGGAGCGGTTTCTGGCTTGTCAAAATAATCTGATGTTGCATAAGTGAACTTAAAAAAATATCAGAATTGGCGTCATCAAGTTCTGCAAAGATATCATCAATGAGGAGAACCACCGGAATATCCAATACAGTACTCATATACTCAGCCTCAATCATCTTGAGTCCCAGCAAAATCATCTTCATCTCTCAACGAGAAAGGTATGATTCTACATTGATGGCTTCACGGTGTTTTCGGATACGAAATCCCCAATCATCCCGATGCGGACCAATATGCGTGTGTCCAGTGAGGATATCTCGTTCCCGGTTTTCCTGGAAGTATTTTTCTATAAAATCTCGTCGATCGACCTGATCTATCCAGCTACTCTCATAGTGAAAAACTACATCATACTTTCCAAAAAAAGCAGGAAATTTGGAAATCGTACCCTGGATATAGGCTCTATATCGATCACGGTAGAGACCATACATATCAGCACACTCAGCGAATTTGTAATCCCAAAAATCAAGATCTTCGCGCTTTGCGAGTCCCTCACGTATTTTTTTGAGCATGGCGTTGCGTTGGCGCATAACCTGGTCATACTCTCGTCGTATTTTTGGAAACTGTTCATGGGTACGACTCAGGACGAGATCTATATATTCACGCCGAATACTCGGAGCAAAGTAGAGGAGGTTCATATCAAACGGTGAGATATGAACCGTTCGAAACGGAAGTGCTTGCAGGTATTTTGGCTTGGTAATCTTGGTGCTCTGGACAGAGTAATATTCACGAATATCATCTCGAATCATTCGGTAGCGCTTCTCGAGGTCCATCACCACAAAAGTTCCCTCAAACTCAGTACCAGATTCCAAGCGAGTATCACCATAGAGTGGGCGAGATCCCGCAAGTATATGAATAGCGTCCAGCACGTGGGTCTTACCAGAACCATTTTTCCCCATAATATACGTTCTCGGGCCGAGTATCAAGGTGATCTTCGCAATACCCCGAAATGATGTAATCGAAATTGTCGAGAGCATATATGGCTATTCTCCGATCATGATACCTCCGAGTACAATTTGATGTGCGGCTTTTTTTTGTGAAGAACAATCAAGGAGTGCGTCAGCCAGACGTGAGTCAATCACACGATCATCTCGAAGGATGAGTGTAGCTTGTCCACTCCGTGAAATCCTTGCAATACTCGACGTATCAGTTCTCTCAAGTGAGGCGAATGAGTCGAGGACACTCGATATTTCGAGATCGACCTCTGGACGTAGACTCGTGAGTCTCGCAAGATGCGTAATTTGTGCTTGTGTGAGTGACATTTTTTAATACAATATAGTGACACTATATAAAAAGTATGCTGAAAATCAAGGATATCGTCGAAAAAATGAAATGAGCGGGAAATGAATACCGTGACTTACGGCTCCTCATAGCAAAGCGAGTTTGGCTCGTAATAGCGAGTCTCTACTATCTTTCCTATCTCTTTACGGTAGGGGGTTTTTATTTTGGTCCTATTACTCTCGTGAATCTTTCGATGATTACGTTCCATCTTTTTTCAGTACTCGTGATCGCGACGGTCTGGTTTTTTTATTCACTCTGTGAGTATGGCGTAGCCGTATACGCACCGAGTCGTAGCTGGATACTGATAATCCCCATTGTCATCGGACTTTTTTTTACGGCGAGTACCCTCTTGATCCATCTTGGGATCATCAGATAATACAAGGCCTCCTCTTTCTAGATATCGTTATTCTTTCTCTATGTTCAAAATATTTTCTATTCTCACAATGCTGCTTCTGAGTTCGTGTAGTATCCTACCAGGAACGCAAACGGAAGTGCAAGATAATGCCAGTATCTATCATGGATCTTGACTCTCTATGCAAGTACCCACCCTATGGGTAACGAATACGGGAGTACTCCTTCCTTCTCCAAAATCAGGTTCACTGGAACTCGCCCTCATATCACCAGATATCAGGTATGGCTTCTCCAATAATCTCGTGATCATGAAGGATCAGTTGAATGGGATCATCTCGTCAAAAAAGTACGCTGAACTCAACAGCATACAGACTGCCAAAAACTATCTGGAATATACTAAAATCCAGGATGATCTCATCCTGTTCTCTGATTCTGATGCATCTCGAGTATTGGTATTTGAGGCAAAATACAACCCCGCAACACCACGCCTCAAGTTTATTCAGACTGCAAAAGTCTGTGGAACGCAGGTCTATCTGATCCATTTCTCACTCGCGCTCGATAAGTCTCCAGATGCCTATATAGCCTTAGCCAAGACCTTTACTTGCAAGTAATAAATTTGCTTTTCTAAAATTATCTCACTAAAGTGAGATAAAAAATGTGATCTTTATTATCTCTCATAAATTTTTTATTTTTTGATTTGCTTTCCATTCCTCTATCTCTATAATGCACCGGTCCTATGGCGCCATGGCAGATCGGTTATGCAGAAGCCTGCAAAGCTTTTTAGTCCGGTTCAACTCCGGATGGTGCCTCCAGTATACAATTATCACTCGAAACCAACCTATCGAGTACCTCAAAGAGCTTTACTTTAAGCTCTTTTTTGTTGTTCACAGTGAGTTCGAAAGTACTGATTTCGATGAGCTTTAATAGGTCATCTTTGTTATCCTGAGTTTTTCCTTTAAATAGCACATTACTGGCGAGTTCGAAAGTCTTTGATAGTACTTCTGGTAGTCGGACCAAAAATTTGTCTATATCCGTATCAACAGAGAATTCGTTAATCTCGTTTTCAATGAGTTGAATCTGGCGATCCATGTCTTCTGATTCCCGATCAATTTCTTCTTTCGTAAATCCAGCAATAACTGCCTTCTTTCTATAATCTCGCTTTTGTGACTCAAAAGACTCCTTTTGCTTAATAAGGACCTCAATATTTTTATCCATAACTTCTTTATCTCACTTGAGAATAGCAAAAGATGGTGAAGACTTAATAGGCTTATCCCGAAAATCTGAGGACTTTTGTAAAAATAAAAAATATATGCTATCATTCGTAGGTTATACTTAACCACAATATGTAGTATGGAACATACT
>JAYSPL010000146.1:0-11120 GCA_043722085.1 Candidatus Altimarinota bacterium
AGTATGTTCCATACTACATATTGTGGTTAAGTATAACCTACGAATGATAGCATATATTTTTTATTTTTACAAAAGTCCTCAGATTTTCGGGATAAGCCCTATTACCTTCGATATTCGCAGAGAATACAGAAGAGGATTAAATCATATAGGAAAAATCGAGTGTCTCTGACAAGGAGAGAAAAGTGGAAATGCTATTTTCGAATTCTCAAAGATTTTCATGGTATTTTGAGAAATATTTTTCTATAAGAATATGCATAAAAATGGGTATTTAGTCGATGGTAGTATATCTACAAAATAGTTGAAATCAAAGAAAAAGCTTACCCCTTCACCTCTCTCATGTAACACTCTTCACAATATACTATCTCTGGTCTTTCAGGAGCGTAACTGGTAATCATATTTTTATGGCAACAGTCACACCTCCTCTCATAGAGTTTCCTAGGATTCCTGAGTGCCATACGATCTCTGTGTCTCTGGTCGGGATGTCTCTTTGGTATAGGAAGATTATGCTTGCGGTAGAACTCGAGTTCTTGTCGGATAATACGGAATGGTTTCTTACTCACTTCACACTCTATAGCCCAGTTGAGTATATCGTCAGGGACGGTATCTATAGTATCTGGAAGTTTATTTGCAGGAATAATTTTCTCTACTTTTGGAAATGGTGCTTCATAATCTGACCAGTGAAATCACTGTTTTCTGGCCACCTCTTTGGTAATTGGATATTTTTCCATATTGATGGTCTGATTATACCCAAAATGACTCAAAGATGATGGAAAAAATTCTCCCCATTCACCATCCGCAATCATTTTTTTTATAATTTTTGGAACGAGTACTTCATACTCTTCTTTTGTATACTGCTTGTTTAATATACAGTAAGAGGCATTTCGAAGTCCTACACATCCAAAACAGTTATGAACATTGGTAATACAATATGCGCAATAGAAGAGATTGCTCACATTTGCCCAACAGCATAGGGAGAAAAACGTCTGACTACAACTTTCACCGATTTGATGTGATTCATAAATCCTCTCGGTGCGGTCTCACCAGATATTTGAGTCCATGGCTAATTTGGTATCAGAAAAATCTACACAATACCGTATATCTTCGCTGTCGCGTATTTGAGAGGAATGGCTGATATTTTTAGCATTGTGGCTATTTGTAGTATTCCACACATTTTCACATCCCTCATTTTTGAGAGGTTTTATGGTGAATTGATGATTTTTTAAGAAAAGTTTAACTCTATTTCTCTGCTCAGTGAGACTGAGATTCCTTATTTCTTTCATTTTTTGGATATAAGATTCTTCCGTATATTGCTCATTGAATATACAGTATTGCTGATTTTCCAGATCAAAACAACCATAGCATGAGGTACAACCATCGCAATTATAGAGAAATTGACCGTCGGCACAATTTTTTACATTGTAAGAAAAATGAGTCTGATAACAATTATTTCATTCGGCGACTTCATAGCACTTATGACAATTAAAAATGGACATACAATCAATACAGTCTTTCGATCCCAAGGCATCTGTCGTATAGAGAGAATCCTCCAAATTTCAAGCATTAAAACAGAGATAACAATTTTTCATATTACTGCAATTATCCGAATACTCAGAGTTTTCCATATTCTGTGAAATTGCTCTTCCAGGCATGGGGACTTCTGCCTTGAGATTCTGCCATTGTTCAAAGAAAGAGACTGAAAAATCAAAGTCTTTTGCATAGTCCATGGCATTCCACGTATCGGAGTACCAATACTCTCTGGTATATACTGGAGATAGTACATCTGGCGAGAAGAGTGATATAAATTCTATACCCGTTGCGTCGCATGTTCTCTTATAGATTTTGCTGAGATTCCGCCAAGCATTTCTTCGGATTTTCCGACACTCTGGACACAAAGTCGGAAATGGAAGAAACAATTTATTCTCTCCAATAACTGGGGAGAGTTTTTGTAGAAAATCTTGATCTTGCGAAGTGATAGCAAAAGATTGCTGACATTGTTTACAAAAACGGTTCTCTATCAGTATTTCAGATGGTTCGAGAGGATACATAGATGCAGTATTATAATATCACTCGTATTATAAAGAATATGAGATTTTTACAAGGGAATATACTAAAGTATAGGTGCTCAGAAGCTTTCTAATTGTGAGATAATTGCTTTGTTTGCGATCACTGCTTTTTGTACTTCTTGGAGGGGACGAGCAAATTTCGCGCGAGATGCTTCATAGAGCATCTCGATATATGCTGGATTGATTTGTATATCCGCAACAAATCGGGTACGAATGGAGAGGGGATCGCGGACTTGTCCTTTTACAAGCATTTTGCTATAAGCTTCTCTTACTCAGAGATTTGCAAGGTCATACGGGGTGACGTAGGGATCAAAGTGCGTTGCCATATATCTAGCATCCTCGGCAGATATACGAAATGATACTAGTGTTCCTACATTTCCGAAAAGAGCGTGTCTCAAGTGTTCGGGGATCTGATTGAGAAATTGGTGTGCTACCGTGAGACCGAGCCCGTATTTGCGGGCTTCTGAAAGAATTTCAGCAAAAGTTTCAGTAGCAAAATTCTGAAACTCATCAATATAGAGAAAAAAGGGAACCCGCGCATTTTTGTCAGTACCCGTACGACCCATAGCCGTCTGATAGATCTTGGTGACGAGCATCGCTCAGAGAAATCCCATAATTTCTTCTTGGAGTCGACCTTTTGGAAGCTTGATGAGAAGGATTTTTCGCTCGTCCATCGCTTTTCGAAGATTGAGTTTATTTTCACTGGTTACGAAGATATTTTTTACCATATCAATAGAGAGAAGTTGACCGACTTTATTGAGTATGGGCATAATAGCCTCACTATTAAACTGTTGTGACCATCCTGCAAATTCATTGGTCCAAAAATTGCGTACGACATCATCTTTGATATGCTCGATCATAACATATCGAAAATCCTTGTCGGTGAGTGCTCGTATCATGTCAAAGACGGTGGATTTAGGTACATCTAACAGTCCCAAAAATAGCATACGAAGTACGTGTTCAAGTTTTGAATTCCAGTTGGCACCAAAAAACTTCTTGAAAATATCGATAAATCCCTTTGCAAGAATTTGTTTGGATTCTCATGGCTCAACTGTGAGTGGATTAAAACAAAATGGATGTGCTTCATCCGTGGGATCAAAGATAATCACGTCATCTTTTCTACTTTCTGGAATATGCATCATTACTTCTTCAATCAGATCTCCGTGAGGATCTACAATAGCAAGTCACTTTCCATAAGTGATATCATCAATCATCTGTGATACGAGGAATTTACTCTTTCCTACTCCAGTCTTCCCGACTACGTACATATGTCGAAGGCGGTCCTCGTCGTATATCCCTATAGGAACACGTACACTTCTATAATCAGATTCCGCAAAGATAGCGAGAGCGGGGTCATGCTTACTCACTACAATAGCTCATTGTTCCGTGGTATAGGGAAGTATTGGCATACCAATAGGAAGAGCCAGCTTTCTGGCGTTGATCTTTAAGAGGGCTGTTTCTCTCGCGGGATCACTCGGGAATTGGTAGAGTCGAGAGATCTCATCTGGAGTAAAAATAAGACTATACTTGGCTTGTCGTACAATACCCTCTAGAGTATTAGAAGCTCTCAGTGGTGAAATAGAATAATGAAATTCATTAAGAGGAGGATTTTTGAAGAGAGAAAAATTGTGGAAAAATGTTTGTGCTATTTTTTGTGCCGATTGCTCTGATTCGCTCTCTACTATGATCATTAGCTTGGTATGGTAGAGTTCTTCAGCAAGTTTCTCATGATAGAAATGAAATCCTTTTGACTTCCATCATTTCTCCGCACGTTTATCAAAAACGTATCGATAGAAGGTTAGCCAGAGTTTGATGCGAAAGAGTATAATATGCCACCAGGTTGATAAAAAAAATCCAAGACCCTTTGGTTCAAATGGCTCAAGTAACAAAAAAAATGACACCTTATCAGTCGAAGGATTGAGAGTATCAAAAGAACGAAAAAATTTGTTCATGAAATCCGTTTTTCACTCATCACTATGCAGAGCAAAAGGAAAATACCAACTGTTTGTAAGACCAATAGATCCTATAACTGATTTTCCAGATGCAAATTCCCCTATGTTCATCGTGTCATCTGTCAGCTGAAATTCTCAAAATTCTGTATAGAGTTTTGATTCAAAGGTTTTCATAACATTTTCATCTCCTGAGAATGAGTATGCAAATTCACCCTTTCTATACGAGAGTCATACTACAAAATGTTGATGCTCCAGCAGTTTGGCGAGTCACTCCAAGAAACCTCGAAATTTTTCTCTGGTGGTTAGTGTAGAATGATAGACTCGAATGAGCGAAGTGAACATAATCCAAATTATAAAAAAATATATAAAAAGTCAATCTATTATATTACTTCGTATTTACCACCTGCACCAAGCCTGATATGTCAGTCTATTTCGAGGAGTGTCAGTGTCATGATGATAGTATCGAAGGTATATTCTGAGATCTGTCAGATACTATCTGGGGTATTATATCAATCGATAATATTCATATATATAATTTTTTGCACCGGGTCTTCCCAGTTTTTTTCAGCGAATAGCGAGATAGTATTGGTGGTACTACCCGGAAAATATTCCTCCAAAATATCAGTGGCACTCTGGATACACTTGGCCTCTCCGCGAGCAATAAGTCAGTTTGTACCCATGCTCGTCTCACGAAATATATCTCCAGGAACCGCGAATACATCGCGTCCATGATCGAGTGCGAGATTCGCCGTAATCAGTGTACCACTCTTGACTCAAGCCTCGGGAATAATAATTCCATCAGAAAGTGCTGCGACTATCTCATTGCGAATGGGAAAGTGGTACGGTTCTGGCAGTGTTCAGATCGGAAATAGGGAGACGAGCGCTCCTCACTTGAGAATAATACGTTCAAAGAGTTTCGTATTTTCAGAAGGATAGAATATATCTATACCAGATCCAAAGATAGATATCGTATAGCCATCTTGATCGAGTGATATCTCATGGGAGAGTGCGTCAATTCAGTGAGCACCGCCACTCACGATTCCACAACTGGCATGGATCAGCTCTGGTATTATTTTTTCGAGGATCTTTTTCCCATAACTCGTACTTCGACGTGAGCCAACAATACCGAGCATCTTTCGTTCCTCTCGCAAATCTCATCGTACGTAGAGGAGATAGGGGGACTGTTTGATGGTACGGAGTTTTTCTGGGTATTTTTCTGAATCGATTGTGATGATTTGAATATTTTTTTCTTGTATGATTGTTTCGATAGATGAGATGTTGACTTTTCCTATTCTCTCGAGTATTTTCGTCCGTCGATCTGGACTTATCCATGGAGTTAACGTCTTTCATCCATGGAGAAAATCATCCAATATCCCAGAGTAATCTTGCGTATACGCAAAGAGCTTCTTAAGATCTTTGTGGGTAAGTCCTCCACTATGGAGTATGCAAAGTGCCAGTAGATTATCCATTTTTGTAACGTTTTTTGAAAAATATATTGAGTATATCAGTGATAGGATCCTCCGTAGAAATTGATATATAACTTCCTCGTATATTTTTGATTTTACGAGTTTGAGAATCTTGGAAGTCAGCGTATGCCTTGAGATACGTCTTCATATTGACTATTTTTCACTCGAATAGTAAGGGAATACTTGGATGTCTCTCATAGGGATGGTAGATATCCAAGTAGATCAGGTCATTGTGGTAGGCAAGCTTCCGAATAGTATCCGTGATAGTGATATTACAGAGAAAAATGAGTGCATTTTTTGGCTTCATCTGTACTACTTTTTCGATACTGGTGTCAGTATTATATTCTTGGTATGCGTATTGTCAAAACTGAGCGCTACAGCGAATCGCATACTTTGCTCTTTCTATAGCCTTTTTTCTCGATTCATTCGGATGTTCGAGTGTAAACTCATCATAAGGGGTAGATCCCCAATAGGTAATAATCTCACAGTCACCAGTATTCTCACGTTCCCGAACTGACAAGCCTTCGGGTTTGATGGTATTCCATGCGATATCACGAATATCATCAGTATCAACATAGGGGCGCAGATGTGACCAAGAGGATCCTCTTTGCCGCACATACGTATGAGAATTTCATATTCTATCATGGCCAGATTTGAGAGAACGAAATAGTATCTGAGAAGACATATTTAGGGAATAAGATAAAATCAACCTCGAGCGTAGATGATATCAAGCATAGGGGACATAATCGTTGGGAATACCACATCACACGATCTGAGCGGAGCATCAATAGAGATACTATTCGTACAGGGACACTGAGTACAATTCGGACTCCCAGTGAGGAGTCATTGGGACTTCTGACGTCCCGCAAGACAGATATTATCCGAATTATTATACGGCGTTCCAGTGCTACTATTGTTCGTATCACTTCCACTGATACGAACGATCACGGTCGATTCACCGGTCTTTCCAGTTTTTGTGTCTGTCACTTGGAGTATGATGGTATATATACCAGGAGTAGTATATATATGATTCATGGATCCACTCCCATTGTATGTTGTATCATCACCATAATTCCACTGATACGTAAGGGGATTATTACTGGTACATACCGTTGCATCCAGTACAATAGGGGAATGAATCGTCGTATTCATGGGACTCGCTAGAATACTGACACAAGGAACCCTATCATCTATTCCCGTACTGGGATCGTGTATCTGAATGGTGATCGCAGGTGATGCTATAATACGTCAACTACTCGGACTCATGATATCGAGTATCACTTTCCAATCACCCGTACCAAATCTTGATCCAGGAAATGTCAATCCAGTTCCAGATATCATCTGTCCGGTTACTGGATTGGTAGCATGCCAGCTATAATTCCAAGTACCACTGCCTGTTTTTGCTATGAGAGAAAAATCTTCTCACTTCGGAAAGTTATTTTTTGTGGTTATGACGCCACTTCCATTCTGTATAGCGATAGCCGCTTCGATACTATAGGGAGGCGTACTGAGTATTTGAATATCGCGAGTTTGATCGGTATACGTGGAAAATAGCGGACAACCGGTGATTGTTTTTGAGAATATGAGAGGACACTGATCAAGTGGATCGGGCACTCCATCTGTATCAGTATCGCGCTCCCCACTTATCCGTATGATAACACTTGATTGTGAAGTATCTCATGTTTTTGGATCTATCACCGTCAATATCACAGTATAGACTCATCATTCACGATAGACATGATTACTCGATCCACTTCCTCTTGTGGTAGTACCATCTCAGAAGTCCCACTTATACAATAGTCATCCAGTTGCATTACTCGTTGATGTGAGATGGATGATTCCTCATAGTTGCGAGACGAGTGGATCTGCCTGAAGGAGTACGGTGAGATTATTAGGATTGAGTGCAAGAGTACGATCTCCAAATATAATCTGTATGTTTCTTGTATCCGTATCCACTGTAGTCCCCGTTGTAGGATCACGAGTCGTGAGGGTTACGGTCCAGCTACCTTCAGTGAGTTTTGATCCTGGGAGTTCTTTTCAGCTTCCAGTAACGACTGCACCAGTATTTTTATCTATAGCTTTCCATACCTGATCCCATGGTCAGCCAGTATGCGTACTAAATAGGATAATAGGATCAGTTATGTTGAATATATTCTTAGTGGAGATAGCTCCAGCCTTGTTGCGTATGCCAATATTTCACGTGTAGTCATTGCTCTTTCAGATTGCAATTGTAGTCGATGGTTCGCTCACAATAGCATTGGTAACGGCATCAATGACTTGCAGAGTCACGATCCATGTTCCTTCAGCGAGTTTGGATCCTGGGAGTACATCACCACTCATTGTGATACTCTCACCTGTATTTGGATTTCTTGCTATCCAATTGTACTTCCAATTCCCACCAGACGTGAGAGGAACCAGTGAGAAATCCTCTCATTTAGCAAAGCTGCTTTTTTGTATGAATTCCTGAGCCTTGTTTGTAACACCGATTCCAGCTTCAATCGTGTTGGTCGTATTGTCTGATTGACATTGTGTATACTGTAGTATTCGTGCCGCCATGATAGCAAATTCTCAGCGTGATATTTTCTCGTCTTGCCCAATACTTCCATCGGATTTTGGAGTGATAATACCCATATCGATTCCTTTTTTAGCGTACCCATACCAGTACGATGTTGCATCTGGAATGACTATACTTTTATCAAAGTTTCCACTGTTGAGGGTATCATCCCAGAGTTTCGCTCGTCTGAGCAGGATGGCTGCTGCCTCAATGCGTGAGATCGTATTCTCAGCACAAAATGGAGAACTCATGTATTGTTGACTATTCTCACAAGTTGCCTTTCCGCTCTTATCAGGAGTATATCATTGTGATATATTCGCATCTTTCGCGTACGCTATACAATAGTAGAATTGATTGGTCTTCTGCAGGTCAACGAATGGAGATACCCGGTACGTGATAATATCTTCCATACTCGCCGTTTCACACCTGTGACAACCAATCCCTACTGCCAATGATACAAAAAAATCTCGACTCATCAGATCGGCGGGTCTAAAGAGATGATCTCCACTATCACTGATCACTTTTCATTCATAGAGTTCTTGTACAGAACTATAGTAGACATCATTCGGTCCTACATCGGTGAAGGGCATCTCTATAGCAAAAACTGTTCCCCAAGAGAACAGCAATGAGATTAAGAAGAGTAGGGGACGCAGTATATTGAACATATCCCTGATTGTAATTGAAAAATACAGAAAATCAAAGAGAAAAAACTACATCTCGCTCGGCATCTTCATACCAAGGAGATCGAATCCGAGGGTGAGTTTTTTGGCTACAAGATCACAGAGTTCGAGTCGGAGATGTTTAAGATTTTCGTCAGATTCGTCCAGTATCTTCGGAGTATGGACATAGAAGCTATTGAAACATACGGCGAGATCATAGCAAAAGAGCGCGAGTATATGAGGCTTGTACTTGTTTGCTGTGTCGAGTATTTTGTCTTCCATCTCCCCGAGTGTACGGATCAGGGCCGTATCATATGGTGAGAGAATCAACTCTTGTGTATTTCTAAGTGAAGTGAGTGCTCACCCAGAGTTCGCTACCTTGGCAGCTCGTACACAGGCGTACTGGATGTATGGTCCAGAATTTCCTTCGAACGACAAGGCTTTGTCCCAATCGAATGTCACATCTTTCTCACGATCTTGTGAGAGGTACGAATACTTGATAGCACTGATGGAAATCGCATTGATAATAGCTTCCTTCTTATTTTTTTCTTCTTTTGTATTATCTGGAAAAATTTTTCATTTTTCTGCGAGCACGGCTTCTGTACGTAGTTTTCCTTCTGTGATGAGATCTTCGAGAAATATCACCGTTCCATGACGTGTCGACATGGCGCCTTCCTTGAGCTTGATGAATCCGTTGAACGCATGGAAAAATTCCACTCATTCGGTAAGTTCAGGCCAAGCCTGTTTCGCTATCCAAAACGCTTGTCTGAGATGAAGTTGTTGACGGACATCGACCGAATAGATGATCTTCGTTGGGTTCCATCCGTTGGTAAGACGATACTTGATAGCAGCGAGATCTGATGTAAGATAGAGTCCTGTTCCATCCTTTTTTTGTAGGATGCAAGAGGGAAGTTTTTTCTCTTCAGGAAAACTGACTCAAATACTCTTATCTTCTCAATTGGAAACAATAGAATTATCGATGGCGATTCTCTTCTCGATGAGTTCTCTAACAATATCCTTCATGGTACATTTTTTATCGTTTTTTTCTCCATTTAATAAAGGATAATCTTCATTTTTTGGACGAGGGAGGTTGAGTCATTCATAAAAACTCTCACCGATGTTGTAGGTAGCATGAACATTCAGTATATCAAGTTTTTTCTCAATTTCTGTGATTGAGATGGCAGTAAATTTTTTCCAGAGTTGGATATTTTTCTTATCTCATTCAGTAATTTTTTTGAATTCTTTACGAGCGATATCTTCTTTCTTCTGAGTATTTAAATCAACTTCAGCCTCATTTGATTCATCCCCAATCTGAGTAATTAAATTAATATGAAATTGAAGATAAAGTACATATAATAACTTTATTCAAAATTTATCTAATAAATAATTCATTATATATTCTCTACTATATTCTCTACTATTTTCACTAAGGCACGGATCAGTAATCTCTCATGAGTTTATTTCTAATCGAGGAGATTTTATTATACTCTTTAAATCTTGATATTTCCATGACCAAATAAGCTTTCCAAAAATACCTCCCCAATCACCAAAATGAGAATCTCCGATCACGTTATAACCGAGGTGCGTATAGATATTGCAAATGGCCTGACCAATTGATGGAGTACAGATATGCCCGATATGAAGCGGTTTCCCTGCATTGGCACCAATATAATCTACCACAATGGTCTCTCATTTTCATGGCTTCACCATTTCTAGATATGCGATACTATTGAAAATATTCATCCACACTTTTGTGGTACAAGAGAAGTTCACGTAGCCTCAGATTACGTTCACTTGCGTGAAGTGTTCAATATCGTTTCTGAGTATATTTGCTATCTCTGTTGCAATCATATTTGGAGACTTGCCCAGAGGCTTCGCGAGTGTGAAAACCCCGAAACAATACTCTCCGTGTTCGGCCTTTGGAGGTGCTGAGAGAACGGGCGCAAATCAGATATCTCCGTAGAGATTCTGTATATGAGTTGAGAGAATAGAGTCGAGCATATGATAAATTGGGCAATAAAAACAAAATATATTTACACTATACTGAGAACCTCATAAAAATCGAGAAGAAACCCGAGTTTACATTTCAATTACTACACTCAGACTCAATTGGTATAGCTCTAATTTTTATTATTATTGCTTATGACATCACCAATTAGACAAACCAGATAAGCCAAAAAGTTCACTCAATTTTCTCTCTCAGAATGAGATGAACTCGTCATCAAGAACTGTTTTCGTGGCATATGAGTATATGATAGATATCACTGTAACAGTCGAAATAGTGTAATAAAATTATAAATATGAATAAAAAAGTTGATTTTATTTGAAATGGCTCCTTTCTTCCCAGTGGGAAAAATATCCTCTAAAATTCCAGTTTAGTAATACAGAATTTAGCCACTAATTTTCTCAGATACATCTCCTTTGTT
>JAYSPL010000147.1:0-8219 GCA_043722085.1 Candidatus Altimarinota bacterium
AGTATGTTCCATACTACATATTGTGGTTAAGTATAACCTACGAATGATAGCATATATTTTTTATTTTTACAAAAGTCCTCAGATTTTCGGGATAAGCCAATTAGGTAGCCCCAACTCTTGATAATATGGGGAAGTCTCCAAGTTTGAGATAGATCATGGTCTTAAAATTGGCTATATTCGGATATCATCGAGCCATAGTTTTTATGGATTGTATAATCGAGTTTAATCCCTCTACCACCCCACTGGTTATCTTGTTCTCAATATATGAGAGTATACCGTTCCTATACCTTCTGAGAGTCTTACTGGTCTCTATCATGGGTGTTTGTATACCAGAGGACTCTACCAATTCACACCAAGCATCCAGATATACTTCTGAAAGAGCTTTCATTTCCTGATTATACAGATCCCGTAGGTTTTCTTTCATCTCATAGGTTTTTGCCAGTACAACATTTTTCGTTTTGAGATCTTCGAGAAGGATCTTTTTTTTGTCAGATAAATCACTCGGATTATGGAGCCAGAGATATCTACTGTTTTTGAGAAATTTATGGCATATGCCGAAAAAGTGGATTAAGTACTGATATTTTAGCGAATTCAGTATGCCCACTTTTTCTATTTTAGTGAAAGGATGTATTTGGACGAGACACATAAAAAATCCATGGACCGTTTGCAAGGATTACCCCCAGCACTATAGAAAGTAGCGTAAAATTCATTGAACCAAGCCAGGAAAAAATTCCTGAGAATAATGAAATATGGGTACTTGTAGATAGTGTGTTTGTATATTGCATAGTTTGCTCCATATAAATAAAGTGTACAGTACTCAGAAATAATAAATCAATGCTTTTACCTTTTATATTGAAGTGTCAATGTGACTCGCGTCGATTATAGTAACTTGCACAGTATTTGTCTCAGATGAGATCTTATTCACTTTCATGACGTGCCCACTAAATACAATACTTTCTCCACTGTCAGCTATTTCATGTAGCTGGTTCCCATCACTATCTGTTAGAATAAATTCAAAATTTTGCCTAAATACGCCATTGCTGATTATGGTTTTCTGGTAGATATCAATAATCTTAATTGTAATACCTTCTATAGCCATTGTTTCATCTTGTGCGATTTCAATGTTCACACCTTCAAGTAGCCGATTAATAGAGAGGATTACAGAGTCAGCATCCCATTTAATTTCCTTTGTTGTTATTATATAGTTGTCGAATACGAAAGGGGATTGTAATGTATCACCTGAGTTCATAACCCTAGTGATCCATTTCTTTTTTCGTGTTGTTTCAAATGATAGATCTGCGAATGAGAGGTCTCCTCCTCTTCGATTATCCTCAGTCATAAGTATCTTATGACCTCCTCCCATGTTTGTGACTGAAAGGTCTCCCACTACGACAGTTTTTGTTTTTTTGATGGTAACTATTTGACTGCTCATTAAGATTTATTGTAATATAAAATATAATTGACTATTCTATAGTTCTATAGAATAGTTAGTATATTTTCTTTCCTGCATTAATCAAGACGGATTTGAGTGGGATGATACATATCCATAATCCGGCTCAATCCACACTTACGGATGTAATTCTTCACATATTTCCTGTACCAGTAGAGATACGAAGGGTATTTTTTGTATACTATTCATTTTGAAAACTAGAAATCCCAACTCCCCGCCATATTCGAACTCTGCGTATAGTTGATAACGGTAGTTTCAAAGAAGTTTCCCTTATCTGCGTTAGGATCTTGGAGACGATCGAGGTGCTTATATGGATTTTTGATCGCTTCTGGAAAAATCGGTGCTATGCCCAGCATCGAAAGTCGCTGATTTGCGAGCCATCGAGTATATCCTTCTGTTGTCTCGGCATTGATTCCTGGAATCTTGTTACCGAGAATATGCTTGGACCACACGATCTCTTGTTCGACCGCAATTCGAGTCATCTCGAGGATAATAGACTCATCGTATATATCAGGAAATTCACGCCTAATCTCTTTGATAATATTTGCAAATATAGTGACGTGCGTGAGTTCATCACGGCGAATATAGGCAATCATACGGCCCGTAGCGGGCATCTTCATGTGATCCACCAGGGTATCGAAGAATGCAAACCCATTATAAAAATAGAGTGATTCCAAGAGAAAATTGGCTACAATTCCACGGAAAAAATTCGCATCATTGGGAGTATCGATGAAATCTTGGTAGATCTGGCCAATGTATTTGTTTCGCTCCAGTAAAATTAGATCCGTTCTCCAAAAGTAGTATATCTCGTCTCGATCTTCTGCTGACACGACCGATTCCAGAATCGTTGCATATGACTGAGAATGTATTGCCTCCTGATAGGCCTGTATGGATAATATGAGATTAATCTCGGGACTCGTGATATAACTCGAAAAATTAGGCAGGTTGACCGTTTGGATTGAATCAAGAAAAATCAAGAATGAGAGTATTCCCTTGTACGCGCGCTGTTCCTCAGCTGTGAGAACATTCGCAAAATCTCTCTGATCATCTTTGAGTCCTGATACTTTTTCAGGTAACCAAAAATTTCCCACCATCACTTGGTAGAGTGATTTTGCCCATGGATAGCGTACCTCATTGAGATTGAATAATCCAGTCGTAGATCATTTGATAATAGTACGACCAGCCACACTATCATTTCCCGCAGGATTAAATAAAGGATTTTTTTTGGTGAGTATTGGAGTGATATCCGACATATAGTATGTATTGAGTTAATTTATATACTATATATTGTATATTTCTTTCTGAAAAAGCAAGTGATTTTTCTATAAAATAATACCATGTTTTATGGATACCAACGACGAATGACGAATTTTTCATTTTTGGGAAATGTAGAAGCAGCCCAATCATTGACTGGTTGTCTCTGCTTCTCGTCTATGATATTTCGAAGTGATTCGATGAGGGGAACGATGCGGACACCGTTTGGAGTGGAATAGTTGCCAGTACTAGAAAAATTCACTGTACTTTCGATAATATGTCCCTTGTCGAGAACAATCCTACCGTGTTCATTCCAGACGATGATATCGAGTGGCTTGAGGATTTTTACAATCTCTTCGGGAGTTTTTCACTCGATATCGATGCCAATTCCATAGGTGATCAGTTTGCTCGTGTTGCGAGGTGTATATCCATCAGTCGCCCAGAATAGGAGTCCAGAACAATCGAATCCTGCCATCGTCCACTTTGCTCGAGTCAGATCATCGATAGTATGATTGGACGGATAGAGATCGAACATCTTCATAGATCCTACTGGAGAGTTACCACCCCAGATATAGGGCAATCCGACTTGTTTTCGCATTCTCCTTTGTATAGTATATGGGGATGGGATTTTTATTTTTCTCTCAGGTATCGCGATATCTGATCCTATGACTTGTACCATACGAGCATCGATATAGTGTGGATCGCTGTCATATGGATACTCAGTTGTAGTGACATCGAGGAGTGTGATCCCAGAGTATGAGAGTATCTGCCGTACTCGCATCGCAGTATCAGGCAGTGCCACATATTCGAGTGGATCGACCTGATTCCAATCGTCGAGGACCAGAGATCCGTCAGTCCCACTCCCATAGTATCTCGGGAAATCAGCAAGACAGAAAAATGGGACAAGTCATCTTGAATGAGCATACAGTTGTATCATACCTCATGATAGAGCATTGTTGAGTATCTCTTTTTGAGTCTGTATCTGTTGCAGAGAGAGTGTATAGCCGTCAGAGCTTTGAACAAGCACAATAGGTGAGATAAAAAAGAATACCGATACAGTTAGAAATAGGAAAAATCACTTCATGAAAAATGATGGGCGTATAGAATTATTTGGTCGCAATGCGTCGACGGGGTTTTGATGGTGTAATATTATTATCTATGATCGCGTTGACATCCGCTTCAACGGTATACAACTCTCTCTCGAGGAGTTCATCTTGTATGCGTATTCTCTGGAAATTGGACTGAAAAACGATATTCATCGTATAGAGAAACAGTGGGACATAGAATATAGCATATCCCATAGTCAATATTTTCCCTGCTATAGTCACTGGAACGAGATCACCAAATCAGATAGTTGCCGTCGTGATAACTGTAAAATAAAATGCATTAAAGTAATTCTCTCCTATAGGATGTCATACTTCGAATCTATGGATAAAAAATGTCCCAAGAAGCCACGAAAATAGGAATATTACTCCTATATTTATGAGTTTCTTATGATGAATATGTAGCATAGCATGAGTATATGAAAAAAATATGAAAAATCCAAATAAAAATCCAGCAGAGTATGGTAATTTACTTGGATTTTTCATATTTTTTTCATATCTTTATTTTCCATTACCCGTTCGAGTTTTTCGCGCATCTCATGTATGAGAAGTGTTGTACCATCGGGGGTATCGGCGATTTTCCGTTTGAGAAAAACCTCATACTTCTTATCATGATTCGTCTCATAGATAGTACCGATGAGCACTCCATCCGTATCATAGTATACCCATTCATGGGGGGGATTTTTGAGCCAACTGACGCTATTCTAATCTTCTCTAGTAGCGTAGCACACTCCCCTACCATCATGGCTCATGCTGTGGTGATTGCTCAAATAGCTGAAGTATCCCCAGAAGTTCCATAAAAAAGTTCTCTAATAAGCAGTGGTGCCTCGTTGTTAGTATAGGTAGCATTTCCTTAGGAAGGCTACCGGTCATCCAATTGCTTTACCGGCGGTATCATACTATTTCTTATAGAAGGTCTTTATACCATTGGTACCAGAATACTTCTCAGTGTAGGATTTCCCATCAATCGTGTAACTAATACTTTCGAGAATCATCGTTAGCTCTCCCCCTGTTGGAAATATGGTGGCACTACCGAAGTAGAGGTCTATATCTAAAAAGGAATTTCCTTTTTGTATGTAGGTAGTCATCGTGGATCCTGTTGTAAAAATATGTACATTTGTACCAGGAATTGGCATCGTAATCTTGGATGTTCCATTATTTCCACACTCTTCATTGGACCCAATATTGCGGAGACAGGCCCGAGCGGTATATACTCCAGTTCCTTGGAATGCTATCTGTGAGCTCAATGCAATATCTGTAATATTGATCGGATAGTTTTCGTCTATATTCGTAACTCGAACCCGAAAAGTAGTATCACTCACATTCGACATACTCACTTTTGGTGCTAGTGATCCGATGATATAGGGACGCATCGTCAGTGCTCAGCCTTGTACCTGAATTCTCGTAGAATCATTTTTCTGGTACAGCTTGAGGCTCTGTGGATCAATGACAAGTCAGATTGTATACGCATCTGGTATGGTAGTGAGTGAGTTGATTTGCAAAACAACTTTATAATTTTTTATCGTATTTTTTGGGAGTACTTCCGTCATCTTTGAGAATCAGATACTCGAATCATTGACATTCACGGTAGCATTTACTACTTTTCCGGTATCCATATCGATAAGTCGGGCATTTGTCTCGGCATCAACGAGCTTCCTCAATTGTGCGGATCCGTTTTGACTGATAACGATGGTATCAAATATGGTATCAGTCTCCCCAGAATTCGATTTCAGTGAGAATCTTCCGATTTCTTGTTCTTTATTTTTTGCAAGATAAGTCCCCGTTGCCCCGAGTGACTTCATGAGTTCCACGGATAATCCGACTATAGCCTTCTGTGCTAGTGTTCCGCCAAGCACAGTATCTCCCCAACGACACATAATTTCTGATTTTGGATTTGCACTACTCATCTGTCCACACGTTACGAGTGCCTTATCCCGAGTTATGTTCTCGGTACTCATCACGATACGTCCATCGAGATATCCTACCAATGTATTTGTTTCAGTGGAGATTAGCACGGGAGTCACTGCAACGACAATCGGTTTTTCTGGAGTATTTTTTTCTGCAACTGGAGCGACTGTTCGTGGGGTGGAACTCGGTTTTGAAAAAATACTCACTCCATTCCAAAGACACTTCACGCCATAGCCATTTTGAGATTGAGAAAGTGCCTTACAGAGCGTGAGAATTTTTGTTTTTTTGAGTTCGACTCATTTTTTTACCGTAATCGTTACTTTTGTATCAGGGTGAGTGAGATATATCATATACTCGCCTCATATTGCATTGTTTTGCACTACACTTCTGGCGTACGTGTGTCTATTTTCTAGTGCCATTCCTGACGTTATACAAAGGATGAGAATGCTGAGCGTGACCAGATTTCGAATGAGAGTATTCATCTTTAGAAGATTAGAGATATAAGGTCCAATAAGGAATTGTATTACCACAATACCACAAGCAAGTTCATTTTGCAAAATTTTAGCATAGAGAACCTCCAAAATTGCTCATTTTTTGCTATATCTAGTAGTATCATTGTGATGCTTGTCTTGAATATTTCCTATCAAAACCAATTCACTCCATTATAATGGAAGGACTTTATCCCTAATTATCATTACTATGATGAAAACGTTTTCAGGTAGACTCTGCTGACTCCATACTGCGGCATATATCCTTGTATTGATCGGTGCTATTAACTGGGGTCTTGTAGCACTCGGTGGATACTTTGGTACGAATCTCAATGTTGTAAATCGTCTTCTCGGAACTTGGCCGATGCTGGAGCTGTTAGTATATTTGATCGTATGAATATCCGCCGTAATTATGCTTTTGCAGAAAACTTGTGATTATTGTACGCAAGAGATAACTTAGGAATTCTTGTATTTGATCTGGAGTATAGTGCTTGTTACTCATAATACGAATAGTTCTCTATAGTGATTACTTTCAAGTATTCACTATAGAGAGGATAAAAAATGGAAACGAGGTCTTATTTCGTTTCCATTTTGTGGTGGTGGGGTCAGGGCAGAGGTGGGGTATAGTGTTTTTCTAAAATTAGATTATCCATGGAATGGTTAGTGATCAGAAAGTATTATATATTATTGGATTGTAAGCTGCATGAACTATAGATAATATAGCAGCAAGCGTATTTCCAAACCACCAAGTAAATGCTAAAAGTTCAATTGATAACAATAGATAAATAATTTTTTTGATTCAATCAAATATACTTATATCTCCTATTTTTATATTTTTATAATAAAAATATATTTTATATGGTAAATAAGTAAGATATAGTATTATAGACAGTATATTTACATAAAATACCCAAGTTTTATATTGTATTTCTATAAAATTATTATCTTCTTTTTCAAATGGGCGTGTCCAATTTTTACATTCTGATTCTTTAAGATATAGAATGCATTCTTTTTGATGCATAGAAAATGACTCATAACTCGGTAAATTATATATCACACTAAATGAAAATACTAATAGTCATAATGTATATATTACTATAAAATACCTGAAAATTAGGAACGCTATATGAGTTTTTGGCTTGTGTGTAGCAGAATATCTTGCTACACTATCTCGAATCAATCAGTCACTATCTTGTACTCATGAAAATATTCATTTTTTTGCGAAATTATCAAGTGTTTGCTTGAATTTGATATATCTTTTGGGGAACATAGAATGAATTTAGAAAATAATCGAAGAAATTGTAGCTCAGATATAAAATGTAAATGGGACCAAAAAGATGGCAAGATAGAGCTTTAATACATTAAAGAACCATTGTTTTTGAAAAAATGTTCACTTCATAAAATAATGAATAATAGAGTATCAGATTCAAATAAGTGGAGCTATGTGATATAAGATACATAGTGTTGAATATCAGATATTGAATCTATAGGTTCGTAAAAATGGGTAAATAATTCCAGGAATTAAAAATGCTGCAATGTAAAAATACAATATATTTGACCATGTCACCCAAAAAATAAAGAATTTCTTCTGTATCGATTGATCCGAAGTCGCACCACTATTCATCCCGATATACATCAACCAGAGTAATAGAATAAAATAAATTCACCAGAAAATATAGATCCATCTTGGTTTATATATTCTATATTTCCATTCGTCTCAATAGATGCGAATTACATATTTTATGAAATCATCTTCATTTTTTATATCTTCGAAATTTAATTCTTTGATCATGGTCTCGAGAGCCATATCTTCAGATGGATTTGATTGCGTAGAACTACCCATATTCATATTGTAATTAGTACAATTCTAGAATATCAGTTGTTACAAATTATTGCAAATAAATACTCCACTCTGGCGAGTCTGTCCAAAAAATACCTAACGCCAGTTAGGTATTTTTCTTATATTTACCCTATTTTTTCCTCTATTTTCCCTTTGCAGATGCGGAAATATGAGTA
>JAYSPL010000148.1:0-11314 GCA_043722085.1 Candidatus Altimarinota bacterium
CAAAGGAGATGTATCTGAGAAAATTAGTGGCTAAATTCTGTATTACTAAACTGGAATTTTAGAGGATATTTTTCCCACTGGGAAGAAAGGAGCCATAAAGAATTAGCATTTTACATAGCCTATAATCAAATCCGAAGTGCAAAATCCAAAAGGAATGGTAAGATTAAGAGTACTTTATTCACTCACCTTAACATTCCTATGACACACTATACTCATTTTTCTTTAGAAAAAAGATATATGATCTTCTAGCTGCTCATATAAGTCCTTACCAGATAACTAAGCAGCTCTCTCGAATTTCTGAGGCATTTCTCCTATATACTATTGCAATAGTTCTATTTTTGGGTAGCATCCACTAACTTTACTATATAAACCAATATACTATGGCACTCATAACACTCCAGTGAAATCAGATAGAGACACATGGGGAACTCCCACAATTAGGAACTCATGCTCCAGATTTTCATCTTACTGGGTTAGATTTGAGTGAATCGTCGCTCAGTGACTACCGTGGAAAACGAGTTATTCTCAATATCTTCCCATCAGTGGATACCGGTACCTGTAGTCTCTCGGTTAAAGAATTCAATACAAGGGCGTCACACCTCGAAAACACGGTCATTCTCTGTATCTCTCGAGATCTTCCATTTGGACAACAGCGCTTCTGCGCGGCTGAGGGAATCGAGAATCTCAAGATGCTATCGGAATATAAGAACACTATGTTTTCTGATGCATACGGACTCCGTATCCTCACAGGACCACTCGCGGGACTCCTCTCACGTGTCGTCATTATCATCGATGAGACTGGGAAAATCATCTATACGGAACAAGTGAGCGAGATCACTGAAGAACCCAATTATGAGAAAGCACTTGCCGTACTCGTCTAATGATATACACAAAATATTCTTGATTTCTCACATATTTTCTCTATAGTATCCTGAATTAAACAATTACTACACAAGTCTTCATTTTACTTTTATATATTATGACAAAAATCACTCTTCCACTCGTTATGATAGCATCACTCGCAACGCTGGTATCGTGTGGACAAACTGGAGTTACTCCAGTATCTCCAACTCCGAATACTACTCCAACTATCACGGGTGTTGTGATCACTCCAGCGTCACCAGTAGCACTCACTCGTATAGAGACGCTCTCATACAAGGTTCCAGCTCCAGACCTTACGACTACGATAGAATTCGATGTTACCGTAACAGATGGTGTCATTACCCGAGCAGCATCACGAAATCTTGCCACGACTCCTGCGTCCAAATATAATCAGGATAATTTCGCAAAAGATATAAGCACTCAGGTGGTAGGAAAGAAGGCCAAAGATCTCAAGGTTGATGCGATCGGGGGAGCCTCTCTCACGACTCTTGCATTCGAACAATTTGTGCATTCATTTTAAGAGAAGACCGTAGAATCTGATTCATAAACTAGAAAAACTTCGTTTTGAAGTATTTTTGGTTTTCTTTTCTTATTTTTTCGATATATAGGTTCTATGCAAACATCTAGTTTTGATAGTATTGGCACACATCTCGAAATAACGATCGATACAGAGGATGACATATCTGATGTATTGGAAGAAGTTCGATTTCGTTTGTCTATTTTTGAACAAAAATATTCGAGATTCATCTCAGCAAATTGGCTTCATACTCTGAATATGGAGCGAGTTGGGATACTCGATACTGACTGACAAGTGATGCTCACTTCCATGCTGCGTATCGCTCACGGTACGCATGGATATTTTGATCCGACGATCGGAAAGAGGCTCACAGAGCTTGGGTATGGGGATCCTACAATAAGTACACAATATTCTCATCTCAAAAAGGAACATGGCAATTACCGGGATATACAGATCGACGGAGATAGGGTTATTCTCCATGGAGATATCGAGCTCGAATTTGGTGGTGGCGGCAAAGGATACCTCATCGATAGTATACAAAAGATGCTCGAAGCATATCCACGGTTTTTGATCAATTTTGGCGGAGATATGTACGGTCGAGGTTCTTGGCAAGTTGGTCTCGAGAGTCCATTTGCATCAGATGAAGTTATCGGTCTGATAAGTCTAGATGATCACTACTTTGCCTGTAGTGCTGGAACCAAGCGAAAGTGGGGCAATTCTCACCATCTCATCGATCCGCATACGTGAATACCCGCTCGTGAAGTGGTGGCGAGCTACATCGAATGAGACTCAGGAATTATGACAGATACCTATGCGACAGCGCTCTGCGTGATGCCCTGGGAATTGGCATGTGAAACCCTCGAAAAAACTCCAGAAATCTCTGGAGTCATCGTATCCGCCGAGGGGAATATATATCAAAAAGTGGGAAGTCGAGTTGAGGTGTTTCAGTAGGAAACTACCACTATTCCCGCTACTTGCGTATACATAAAATCCCAGAATTTTTCTGGGATTTTACTTCGATAATATCGCGTATTATTGTGGCATCAATACTGAGTCAATGACGTGAGTGATTCCATTGGATGAGATTACATCGGCTGTTTCGACCATAGCCGATCCATTGATCATGAGGACTCCATTCGCTCGGGTAAAGGTGAGTTTTTTTCATTCTACGGTCGTGAGAACGAGTCCGTCCGTGAGATCACTAGACTTGTACCTACCTGACACCACATGGTAGGTGAGAATATCTACAAGATTTGATTTGTTCTCAGACATAAGGAGTGTATCTACCGTTCCAGTGGGAAGCTTTGCAAAGGCTGCGTTGTTGGGTGCAAATATAGTGAATGGGCCTGCTGACTTGAGTGTATCAACGAGTCAAGCTGCCTTCACCGCTGCAACGACTGTAGTAACGTTACTTGCTCGCATGGCATTATCAACGATATCTTGAGATCTCACCATCATCTGCCCTCCTACCATGACTGCATCAGAGCGGAGCCCAAGGAGATATGTTTTGATCCTGAGGTTTTGAGTGAAATTTCCTCAGTATTCACTCATACCTGCAAGGGCTGCGAGCTTGACTCGATCTCGTTTCCAATTATAGCCATAGTGCTTAGCAACGGCCATAACTGACTGTTTCGAGATGTCTATTTTTAGCATACTAGTTGATGACATGGATTTTTCCATTTTCATCATAGAATCAGAACGCATCATCACTGATGTATCCATACTGGTAGCGGAAAATACCTGAATTCCTGAGACGAAGAGTGCTCATACAACTGCGACTGTGATAATATTTTTCATAGAGAAAAAGTTAGAAAATAGTGTGCCTTTGCACAAAAACAACTATACATTCTAAGATTAAGATTGGATTAACACTGCGTGTTATACTCTCTTTTTTTCTCCGTTGCATTTTGTTAATGTACTCTTAATATAGGTACATAGTATATTGATATATTTATACCCTATGCATATCCTCATCGTCGATGATAATCCTGAAATCACTGAAAATATATCTCTCTACCTCACTGGAAAGAGATATACTACATCTATCGCTTCAGATGGTGAAATGGCGTTTGACATGATTACCAGAAACAAATATGATTTCCTCATCATAGATAGGCTCATGCCGAGAATTGATGGACTTTCTCTTATTCGGATGCTCCAGGCAAGATCCATCAATATCCCATTTTTATTTTTGACCGCCCTGAGCAAGCAGACCGATAAGATTGAGTGACTCTCACTTGGAGCTGATGATTATCTTGTGAAGCCATTTGATCTGCAGGAACTCGTACTTCGAATTGAGAATATTGCTCGTCGCAATAGTATTGACTCGCCTCAGGTATTACTGCCTCATTGACTATTCCAGTCACAAGGAGTTACGCTCGATATAAGGGCACATCTTGTAACCTATAATGAACAACCGAGATATCTTGCTCCAAAAGAATATGAACTTCTCGAGATTCTTTTTCGAAATAGAGGAAAGATACTGGATAGAGACTTCCTCTATGAAAAAGTATGGGGGGACTATGAAGTGAGTGGGAAAATACTCGAAACGATCAACGTACACGTGGCACATCTTCGCAAAAAACTCTCACCGAATCTGATTCGTACCGTCAAGTTAATTGGATATATTATTGATTAAATTTACTGTTATGGCATTTACTACTCGTACCAAGATCACCATCCTCTTTGTCTCTATAGTAACGATTCTCGTCATAGTGCTCAATATGCTCGTATTCGAAGGTGCGAATCGAGAATGGCAGACTCGGAAATCTCAATATATGCACACGACTATGACTTCGATGCTGTCACTCGATGAAGCCAAGGCTCAATTTCCAGACTTGCAGGTAGTTGATGGGAGTGGGAATACGGTATTTCAACAGGGAATATTTACTCACAATGTGAAGCACGTGAGTATTGGCTCTTGGATATTTTCTGATCCATTTATCACGAGTGCGGGTGGCAGGGCCTACTACTGGGGAATTGAATCCATGCATGACGGATATACGTACAAAACAATTGATGATATCACGGATATTCTCATGACGCGTGATATGATTATCGAGAGATCTATTTGGATTTCTCTTGTAGGAATTCTGATGATTATACTGATCGGGTATGTTTTCTCGGGGTATATTCTCCGCCCAATTCAGAATATGAATGCAGCTACAAAGCGATTTTCTCTCTCACAAAAAGAGAACGATAATCACGTGGGCTTATATGGTAATATAAAAGATGATGTAGTTATACTCGCACGTTCTCTGGAGGATCTCTTTACTCGCGTGAATAAAGAAGCGGAACGACTCGAACAATTCTCGGATGATATTGCGCATGAAATCAAGAATAAGCTCTTTGAAGTGATGAGTTCCCTCGATATTGCCACCACACCAGAACATACACAATATTGAATTGCAAAGGCGAAACGAGTCCTCAAGCGGCTCTCCGGAGTGGTAGATGCGCTCTTATTTTTCGCGCGAAATGATGTTAAAGATCCTGAAAAAACTGATATAGTATCCCTTATTCGCTCCACTCTCGGCAGTGAAGACGCGCGTATCCAAATCACAGGAGAACAACAGCTGACTCTGAATATATATCCAGAGCTGTTCATGGTTGCAGTGGGAAATATAGTTTCCAATGCACAGAAGTTCACTCCTGATAATGGAAAGATAAAAATCAATATTGAAAAATCGTCACTCACCATTACGGATACAGGTATCGGAATCGCTCCAAAAGATCTCACGCATATATTCGATAGACTCTACAAGGTAGATACGGCTAGGACAAGTGGATCATGACATGGCCTCGGACTGTCTATTGCTCAGAAGATTATCACCTGATTGCATCATATACAACTTACAGTAGCGAGTAATCCATGAAAATGAACTACTTTTACGATAGATTGGTCAAAAAGCTGAATTACAGCTTAATGTATCGTTAATGTGTATTGATATGTTGGATATATTCTCTAATTCTTTCTTATATGGTATCCCTCGCACTTATCTCATTCTTTTCAGGTATCCTCACAATCCTGGCTCCCTGTGTTTTGCCAGTTCTTCCCGTGATCCTCGCTGGATCAGTATGAGAAAAATGAAGATGGTATCCCTATATCGTAACGGCTTCATTGGCACTCTCGATCGTACTATTTACTATACTACTCAAATCATCAACTCTTTTTATCAATGTTCCACCAGAGTTTTGGAAATATCTTTCAGGAGTGATACTCATTGGACTTGGTCTATTATATATTTTTCCTCATTTTTGGACAGTTATAACAACAAAATTGTTCGGTTCCCGAGCTAATACGACTCTCGATACAGCTCAAAGTATAGAATCCTCCACTCTCAGGGCAATTGTAACCGGTGCGGTTCTCGGGCCAGTTTTTTCTACTTGTTCTCCCACGTACTCACTGCTACTTGCTACTGTATTTCCAGTATCGTTGATTTGGGGTGTTATCTATACATTAATTTATGCACTCGGTCTCTCACTAACACTCCTTTTGATTAGCAAATTTGGATCAAAATTGATTCGAAAACTTGGGGTATTCGCAGATGAAAATGGTGCGTTTCGCAAAATTCTCGGTATTGTTCTCTTGTTGGTTTGACTACTTATTATCACGGGAATCGATAAAAAAATAGAAAGAGTTCTCATAGAAGCATTCGATGTATCGAGTATAGAACAATGAGTTCTCGATCGATTTATCCCAGTTGCAAGCCCAATATTACCATCCGTGAATCCCAAGTTGGAACCCAGCGCTAATATAGCCCTGAATGTCACATATCCTAGTCAGGCACCAGAGTTTCCTACGAGTCTCACAGAGTGGATCAATTCCAATCCCCTCACGATGGCGGGCCTGAAGTGAAAAGTTGTACTCATAGATTTCTGGACATACTCTTGTATCAATTGTGTTCGTACACTTCCATACCTTACAGCATGGGACTCAAAATATCGAGATCAATGACTGGTAATTATTGGTGTTCATGCTCCAGAATTTGCATTTGAAAAATTGAAAAATAATGTAGAACAAGCCGTAAAAACAGCGAAAATAGCATATCCAGTTGTTCTCGATAACGATTTCACGCTCTGGAATCTATATACGAATAGATACTGGCCAGCCAAATACTTTATCGATCGATCCGGAAAACTTCGCCATACACATTTTGGAGAAGGTGCTTACGCAGAAAGTGAAGAGGTAATCCAATATCTTCTCTCAGAATGACAAAAAAATCTTACTATGGCCACTGGAACTGTGAGTGAAACTATGACATCGAACGAGAGTCGTATTCACGAGCCATCTCCAGAAACATATCTTGGTACAGAACGTCGAGCCAACAATATACCATTTTGACAACAGTTATCCCCAAGCCAATGGAGTCTCACGGGTAATTGGAATGAGGAGTGACAATCCATAACATCTCTGAAAAAAAGTACGCTCAAATACAATTTTTCTGCACGTGACGTCTATCTGGTCCTCAGTGGTACAGGAAGCGTAAGAGTTACTGTGAATGGTAAAATACAACATCTAGGAAAAGACGTTACGGGTGGAATCATTTCCGTAGATACTGATCGTATGTATCACATCGTTCACGCAGATGAATTTATAGATAATGCTATGCTTGAACTGGAGTTCTCATGAGCCGTGAGTGCCTACGCCTTTACATTTGGATCATAATATTCGTTTTTATTTCCTATGTTCACGCCATGAAAACCATATACTGAGTACTCAGCATCACGCTTCTTATCATTACCGCAATATTTTATTATCATACTCTATCAACTATGCAAACAACTATACCGTCAACAAAGACAATCACGAACTCTACTCACCTCAAAAAAGCCTACTTCGCTGGAGGATGTTTCTGGTGTATGGAGGGAATTTTTGAGTCTCAATCAGGGGTTTCAGAGGCTATCAGTGGATATGCTTGAGGCACACGGGAAGATGCGACGTATGATCTCGTGTCATCGGCGCGGACAAAGCATCGAGAGGCTGTAGAGGTTATTTATGATCCTGCTGTTATATCCTATGCTACCCTCGTGGATCTGTTCTTCACCCAGATTGATCCAACGCAAGCGGATGGGCAATTTGCTGATCGTGGATACCACTATACTACGGCGATTCTCTATTCGACTGAGGATGAGAGAATCATTGCAGAGGCCGCAATCACAAGGCTTGAAGCATCGAAAAAATTCGATAAGAAAATCGCCGTCAAGGTAGAACCCAAGACAACTTTTTTCATGGCAGAAGAGAACCATCAAGCCTACTACAAGAAGTCATCATTTCGCTATAATCAATACAAAGAGGGAAGTGGCCGCAAGGGATTTATCGATGAGAATTGGACTCATGAGATTGATGAAATCGAAGGAAAAAAACCAGATAAAATCCGTGAAAAACTCACAAATATCCAATACAAGGTAACCCAAGAAGAGGCTACGGAGGCGCCTTATGATAATCCATATTGGGATAATCATGTGCCTGGTATCTACGTTGACGTAGTCGATGGCTCGCCACTTTTTGCGTCTCTCGATAAGTTCGATTCTGGAACTGGTTGGCCGAGTTTCACTCGAGTTATGACCGGAGCACAAGTAACGGAGCAAACAGACACTCGGTTATTCTCAACTCGTACTGAGGTGAGAAGCAAAAATGCTCATTCACATCTCGGTCATCTATTCAATGATGGACCAAGTGACCAGTGAGGAATGCGGTATTGCATCAACTCTGCGGCACTCAGATTCGTCCCTGTAGCAGATCTCGAGCATGAGTGATACGGTGAGTATATGAGTCTCTTTGCACCAAAATAAACATAACTCTCTTATTGTCAATCAGATTTATATGCGATTACTAGTATTAACGAGAGAGATGTGGTAGGATTGAGGTATCAATGTATACAAGCAATGTCAAAATCACAAAAACAAATTGTTCTCGACTATAGTCATAAATGGCTCGAAATCATCAAACAAAAACAAACTCCAACCACCCAAGAAGCCGATTGGATTGCGAATGAATCACTCCATAATTTCAGGGAACACTTCAACGCTGGATGGCTCGAATATCGTAAATCAGTGACCCTCTCGGGACAACATGCTGCTGTAGAATGGAAGGGCCTCTGAGCAAAAATCGAAGATATCTATGGCAGATCGTATATCGATTGGCTCGGTGGATATGGACTCCTCTCGCATGGATGGTCCAATCCGGAGGTGATCGAAGCCGTGCAGTCACAACTCCTCCATAATCCGATGCCATCACAGGAACTCATCGATCCGCTCCGTGGCGTGCTCGCTCGTATGCTTGCTGATATCACTCCGGGTGATCTCAAGTATGCATTCTTCACAGGAAGTGGTACAGAGGCCAATGAGGGCGCGATCAAGCTCGCAAAGATGTATACCAAAAAAGCTGGATTTATCGTCGCGGTAAAGGGATTTCATGGGAAAACCATGGGATCACTCTCACTCATCGGAAAAAAAGAATACCGTGAGCCAGTTGGACTCCTCTACAGTGGACCAGTCTACCATGTGCCATTCGGAGATGCAGAAGCCGTTGAGCGACAACTCGAAATCTGTGAAACGATCGGAGTCGGGATTGCGGCGGTTATGATGGAACCGATTCAGGGAGAAGCTGGAGCTATAGTTCCACCAGATGACTTCTGGCCACGAATCAGAGCTGCAACCCAGAAACACGGAGTAC
This sequence comes from Candidatus Altimarinota bacterium, assembly GCA_043722085.1. Taxonomy (GTDB): domain Bacteria; phylum Patescibacteriota; class Gracilibacteria; order BD1-5; family UBA2023; genus JABFSX01. The sequence goes on from JAYSPL010000148.1 coordinate 9,075, forward strand.
TTCTTATCGCAGATGAAGTACAGACAGGAATCTGAAGAACGGGAAAAATGTGGTGAGTCGATCACTGGGGAGTGGTGCCGGATATTATGACGATGGGCAAATCACTTGGAGGAGGAGTGATGCCGATATCTGCATTTGTTTCTACCGAAGAGATCTGGCAATGCATGATGCATCCGAATCCGTTTATCCATACCACCACCACCTGAGGCGGTGCACTCGCTTGTTCAGCGGCTATTGCAGGACTCCATATTGCCCTTCGAGATGATTTCCCTCGCCTAGCAGCAGAGAAGGGGGCCTATATCATGGAGCGTCTCCAAAAACTTGTAATACAGTATCCAGAGATCTACGAGTCAGTGACAGGGAAGTGACTCCTCATTGCTCAGCACTTCCGATCGGTAGATATCGGATATGCGGTCACAGCTGAGCTCTTTCGAAATGGAGTACTGATTGCATGAACGCTTAATTCGGCGCTCACGAGTCGTATCGAGCCACCGATTGTGATCACTTATGATGAGATGGATATATGACTCAGGGCGCTCAAGCTCTCACTCAAGACGGTTTCAGAAGCACTAAAAATATCTATTTCAGAGCATCTCAACTCGCTTGCCGCAGTTCCAGTCAAGGCCTATGTTTCCTACAAGGACCCTCTCAAAAAGATGAAAAAAAGTATTATCCAAAAATAGTTGCAATTCCAATTATTACTCTATAATGAGAACTTGTATCATTATTAATATTTTGATAAAAGTATTACCTAAATAAGTGATTATCCGGTCCATATGATAAAGCAGACAATACTCTTTTAACGGCTTGAGGATCTTTTAGGACAACAGTGTGAGTCCCATTACCAGGAGTTTCAATATATATATTATTTTTAATTATTTGTTTTGCTTTTTCTGTTAAATGTTTAACTAACTGACTAATTGCAGCATATTCCATATTTGGATACAGTATCTTGAATACTATGCCTGGATACGTATCGTATGGTGTACAAGTTCGATCATCCGGTTGAATGCTCAATTCTTGCTCAAAATTGGGATCCGTAGGATTTAATGACTCGATCATATTAAGTAAAGTTACTATAACTTATATAGTATGAAATATTTTAATAAGTCAAATTTACTTTTCATAACTCAATAACTATGTCCACCAACAACCCATTCCTTTCGGCGCAGTCTCAGATGCGTACGGCGTATGACTTTCTCAAGGGAAGATACGATAGCCAATTCGAAAAAATCCTCTTTCCAGAACGGATTATTGAAGTCAATATCCCGGTCGAGATGGATAATGGAACAACTCGGATCTTCACGGGATATCGATCTCAACACAATGCCGCTCGTGGCCCCTACAAGGGAGGGATCCGCTATCATCAGGATGTCACCCGCGATGAAGTCATGGCACTCTCGACCTGGATGAGTATCAAGTGTGCGACCCTCGATCTCCCACTCGGAGGAGGAAAAGGAGGGATCGTTGTCAATCCAAAAGAGCTCTCCGAGCGAGAACTCGAACAGCTCTCTCGTGGATGGGTGCAGAAGCTCTACAAGTATCTCGGACCACTTGATGATGTTCCAGCACCAGACGTCAATACAACTGGACAGATTATGTCATGGATGGTAGATGAATACTCCAAACTGGTTGGTCACTGGACGCCTGGAACATTTACTGGCAAGCCACTCTCCATCGGTGGTTCTCTCGGACGTGATACCGCAACCGCTCAGGGTGGACTCTATGTGCTCGAGGCGTATCTCAAGGGGAATAATGAATCTCTCAAATGAAAAAAAATAGTGATCCAATGAGCCGGAAATGCTGGACTCAATATGATAGAACTTATCGCAAAAACTGGAGCAGTCTTGATCGGAACCTCTGATTCTCATGGAGCTATTTATGACCAGGCTGGGCTCGATATCGCCCGTATTGTAGAACTTAAGAAGGAGAAAAAACCTCTTACACAGTATACCTGGGGAACTCAAATAACGAATACTGAGCTCCTCGAGCTCGAGTGTGATATCCTCATCCCAGCAGCCCTCGAGAATCAGATCACGAGTGAAAATGTGGAAAATATCCGAGCCAAACTCATCCTCGAGCTCGCGAATGGTCCCATCACTCCTGATGCAGACGTCGTACTCTTTGCCAAGTGAATTCCTGTGATCCCAGATATCCTCGCCAATGCCTGAGGAGTGACGGTATCGTACTTCGAACAAGTGCAAAACAATGCGAACTACTTCTGGTCACGAACTGAGGTA
>JAYSPL010000149.1:0-2758 GCA_043722085.1 Candidatus Altimarinota bacterium
GCTGATGAAATAATCCTCATGGAACTCAGGAACCAAACAAAAGAAAAAGAAGGAACTACGGTGTAGTTCCTTCTTTGCGGTTAGTGTGAGTGATTACAATTTTTGTACTCGATTTTTTTTTTTTTATTCGTATAGTACATTCCTCATTATATCCCAACTCCTATGTCTCTGCATATATACAACACTCTCACTCGAGAACTGGAACGATTCAAGCCACTCAAACAAGAAGAGGTCAAGGTCTACTACTGTGGTCCTACTCCATACAATTATTCCCATATCGGCAATCTCCGTAACTATCTCATGGATGATATCGTAGTTCGTACGCTCAGATTCCTGGGATATCGCACTCGCACGGTGATGTGTGTGACAGATATCGACGATAAGACGATACGAGACAGCCAAAAGTCAGGAAAAACACTCAAGGAGTTCACTGAGTTTTATACGGAAGAATTCATGACTGACTGTGCCCGGGTCGCTATCCTCCCGGCTGATACGATCGCACCAATCTCAACCCTGATTCCTGATATGGGAATGATTATTGATGGTCTCATCAAGAAGTGATATGCCTACCTCGCGGAAGATGGGAGCGTATACTATAGTGTAGCCAAATTCAGAAAATACGGTGAACTCGCCAACCTAGATATGAAGGGAATGATATCAAGTGTCCGGGTCGATAACGACGAGTATGAAAAAGAACAAGTGGCAGACTTCGCACTCTGGAAAGCCTACGATAGAGAAACTGATGCTGAGAACTCTTGGGAGATAGAAGTCAGTATAGATTGAGCCAAAAAAATACTCAAGTGACGACCTGGATGGCACATCGAGTGCAGTGCTTGCAATATGAAATTCTTTGGTGCGCAGATTGATATCCATATGGGTGGCTGTGACTTGGTATTTCCGCACCATCAAAATGAGATTGCACAAACGGAGGCGTATACAGGAAAAACTTTCTCAAAATACTGGATGCATGGCGGACACCTCCTTGTAGACAACAAGAAGATGTCCAAAAGTGCTGGTAATTTTTATACACTCAGGGATATCATAAATTCTATAGGTTCCGAAGATGCAATAAATAAGGATTCTATAGATAACTCAGTATGTAGAGGATTCCGTCTTATGGCACTCCAGAATCAATATCGTGAGAATTTTAACTTCACGTGGGATCGACTTGGTGCTGCAATGAATACAATTTTTTGATTAGATGAAATGATGAAGCGCCTTGGCAGATACAAGGGCGTTCTCATCGGGGAAGATCCAGATGCAGTTGGACTCGAAGACCTGAGAGAACGCAATGCGAAGGGACGACTCAAATTCCATGAGATATCGAGGGAGTTTCGTGACAACCAACAGTCATTCATGCAAGAATTCATCGAGAAACTCGAGGATGACTTCGATACACTCGGGGCTATGACGATCGTATTCGAATATCAGACCTATATCAATTCGGGTATCGATGATGAGCTTTTTTCTCTGGAAGAATGCAAATCGATGATTGACTTCATGAAGACGTGGAACGAAGTTATGGCCATATTTGACTTCGACCTGCTCGAAACAACTGAGATCATTCCCAATGAGATCATCGCACTCATCGCAGAACGCAATGAGGCCAAGATGAACAAGAACTACAAGGAATCAGATCGTATCCGTGATGCACTCGATGCGTTAGGTTACAAGATTATCGATGAGAAAAATGGAGCAAGAGCGGAGCGAAAATAATCAAAAAACCCCGATTCATTCGGGGTTTTTTGATATGAAATTGTATCATATATAGTTATTCTATTATTGTCGTTTTTCTGTGAGACCTCCTGGCTCTGTCTGGATCTCGGAATTTCTTTGGCGCTATTTGAAACTCTGTAACTCATACCATCTTCCCTAAGTAAGCAATCTCAGATTGAGAGTGAACTCATTCTGCAGTCAGACTTCCATACGGCGGAAGCATCCGTCTTAATTGTACCCTGATTCATTCCATACATTGTGCTGATAACGAACCGTTAAGTATGAGTCGTGTAGTCGTGTGATCAAGTTTGACACCATCATAATCTACTGCTTCAGCTATATTCTTACTTACTCCCATCTTATCAATACCCAATACATCTAAGTCATCGATCTTTACTCTATATCACATCGCTCGGAGCCAAGCTACATTGTCTATGAATTTTCCATTAATATTTCCATACGGATATTCTAGAAGCTCGACTGTGATCATTGATCGTTGCTTTTGTGTATAACAATATCTCAATTTCGTGAAAAAATATCTGAAATCTGGATGACCGATATCAGACAGATATGCATTCACAGAAACAAAGCAAGACACTCATTTGTCTAAAATATCAAATGCTCGCATAATTCCAACAGCAAACAAGTTAAAGGTAGCTCACCTATCCATGAGATCTTGGAGCAAGACACTAGTATTTAGAGAAGTACTTGCAACTAAGAGTTCAGCACCAATACTCCGTCCTTCCATATCCAGTATAGGCTCAGCCCGATGATGTACGCCTTCCCCAATTCATGGGAGGAAGCGATCATAGAAATCATCACGGACCCTTGCTCGTCAACGTCTCTCATGTCAGGGATACGTGAGATAAGCATCGGGTGTTTGAATTAGCATAATATTGATATTTATACATAAGTACTATACCATATAGATATGCTAATTTCAAAGGCTCTTTCCTTCCCAGTGGGAAATTTTTCATAAAGTTTTACCCAGTAAACCCTAATATCCAAGCCAAGAAACAAACATAGAAAAAGAGTAGAAAGT
>JAYSPL010000150.1:0-15261 GCA_043722085.1 Candidatus Altimarinota bacterium
ACTTTCTACTCTTTTTCTATGTTTGTTTCTTGGCTTGGATATTAGGGTTTACTGGGTAAAACTTTATGAAAAATTTCCCACTGGGAAGGAAAGAGCCATAAAAACTTGCAAATTGAGAAAATAGACATATACTACTGGGGAGTATTGACGACCCTAATAGGTAGTGCATACTAGGCCTCCCACTTAGGGTCCATTCCGTTAAAAAAACGACTAAGCCTATTTCCTAAATGATATGAATTATGAAAATCAGAGATATTGATCAAAAAAAACGGGTAACCAATAGACTCCGTCGTATCGAAGGACAGCTTCGTGGGGTTATCCAAATGATCGAAGATGAAGCCTGAGTTCGCGAGATTATCCAACAACTCTCTGCAGTCCGCTCGGCTCTAGGTCAGGCCATCAATGAAGAGATTCTCTGCGCTATAGAAAAATCAAGCTCGAAAAATGATCTTATTGCTGATAAAGATATGGAAGAAATCCGAGAGTTTCTCAAGATTATGCGATAAATATCGCAGTGTTCTTTCCAAAAAACTTGCTTTTTTACGAGTATCGATAGAGTATCGGTACTTTTTTATACCCTATGAACTTTAGATTTTGGTCAGTTGCCTTCTGGAAAAATATTGGATATGCCCTCGGATCATCGCCATATTTGGCGCGTAGAATGATCTCTATCGCGAGTATTCAAGATGCACGGTTGATTGTAGAGCTCGGTGCTGGAGAGTGAGAAGTAACCGGACAGATACTCTCACAAAAATCTATTCATACAAGGCTCATTGCGATCGAAAATGATCATGAGCGGTTTCTAAAACTGACAGAAAAATATGGCCACCTGTGTGAGGTCTATGAGATGAGTGCGGCTCATCTTGAGTCTATTCTAGATGCAAATTCTGTCGATATTATCATCTCAACACTGCCACTTGGAAGTATCTCTCAGCCCGGAGTTGGACATATACTCGCCTCTGCACAATCGGTTCTCAAGCGAACCTGAAGATTCGTGCAGCATCAGTATGTACTCGCCAATAAAAAAGATATAAAGTTATATTTTCATATTGATCGAATCTTGTGGGAACCACGAAATATTGGACCAACATTCATATACCGAGCTCATAAAAAATAGTTTGCAATTCTTATAAAATTTCCTATACTCGATCTCGGTTAAGCTATAACCTCAGTCAATTTTCGAAGAGCTTGGATACGATCGGTCAGGGTCAACTCCACTATTATAGGTACAAATACAATATTCTTATCTCGTATAGGTTTTTTTCGTATATGGATTCGTATCCATATATACCTAGTACATAATCGAAATATAAAATGTCAATCCAAAATAGAGAAGATTATATGTTTTCTCTGTTTTTTTCGTGAGTATTCCTATACTGATCTCGTTACACTAATTCTTCATTTTTTTTCTATGATAGAACCATCAAAGAGTATTACCATAGATATGGTAATTGCGAAGTTTATTCCGATTATTGGGGCACTTCTTTTTATCACGGGTCTCGGGTATCTCATCTATACGAGTGTATGGGAATTGCTCCCTGTCATCATGCGTCTCAGTGTTGGATTTTTTGTATCTCTTGCAATCATCGGTACGGCATTCTCATTCGCTGAGAAGCTCAGGTATTTTGCTGACGTGGTAATGGGATGAGGTATCCTCCTTCTCTATGGAACACTGCTCTACGGTTCTCGAACGACTGATGCCGCGACGTTAGCCACGATACCAGAGATGGCGACTCTTGTGACGGCATTTGCATTTACGCTCGGTGTTGCCTACTTTGCATCGCTTCGTAAGTCCAAGGTGATTCTCATCCTCGGGATCCTGGGTGCATACTTGACGCCATTTATCCTCGGTCAGAATGATACTTGGTCACAAAATATCTCATTCAATTCATTTCTCATATATTTTGCTGCAGTGAATGTGGTGATCTTCATGCTGGGTCGAGAGATCGCTATCTATGACCTTATTCCTCTGAATTTGGTTGGACTCTTTTTTGGTACCTATACCCTCCATGCCCTCTCATATGCTGGTATGACGCAGGTTGGTACTGGATTCTTTGAAGGTGATATATTTACCGTGATCCTCTTGACTCTCCTGGTGATCATGAGTATTGCTGGTATTGCCCTCTCATCAAGGTACTTCACTGGAGTTAAAGAATCGACGATGCTCGCGTTCGGATATCTCGCACCACTCGCATGGTTCATCGTGCATATGGAGGCACTCTCAGTATCTTCTGGAGTTCGTATTGTCGGATTTGCTGTGCTTGCTCTTGCATATTTCGTGGCGTGGTATATATTGCGTCCTCTCGCGGAGAATCGATATCAACATGTTGCGGTCTATAGTGGGGGATTGATAGCCACGATATTCGCTATCATTGCTCTATTCCCAGACTTCAATATGTACTCCAGTCTCTTGATCGCCTATATCGGACTCGTATTCTCGGTAATCTACCTCATCGATGGAAACAAGGGTGAGCGACTCCTGGCGAGTCTGATCCTCTCATTCATTGGCGGTGTTCTCGCGCTCATGCATATATATGGATTTGAGAGGGGTATCATCACCTATCCGACTCTCTTTGCACTCACAGCACTCATACCAGCTATACTCATTGCTCCTCTGGTTCGAATCCAGGGTAAGACTCATGCATCAGTCGTTGAACTCGTGAATGTATATTCAGCCACAGCACTGACTCTCGCGGCATTCATCCTGATTATTCGCTTTATTCAGTCTTTTGACTTCTCATTTGCATTCTTGGTATTCCCAGGATTCCTGATTGTCCTCTGGACATACTTCTCTGGTCCATCATCTCAGAATCGCGGCACTATGATGCGAGTAGGAACAGGACTCGTCAGTATTGGATTTTTTTATAGCTTTTTCTCTTTTGTAGGAGCTCTCGCTCCTCATGTCGCTGATAATGATTATTTTTTCAAAAATGGAGCGATATTCGGAAACTGGGACTTCATCAAGGCTATATTTGCGGTAGTGACGTATTTCCTTGCACTCGCTATCAGCCGAGATATCCAGCGAATAGAGAAGACAGATCGTCCATCGTTCCTCCTTGTGATCATCGCATATACCACACTCCTTCTCATCGTCAACTACGCAATCATCACGATCTGCAATGATCTCGGTGTTGTCATGTCTACTGGGGGGCCACGAGCGATCGGTACAACTATCTGGTGGATTATCCTCTCGATCAGTATGCTCATGGCGGGGATCCAATATGGGCGAGGATATCGGAGTGAGAAGCTCCTTGGACTCATGCTCCTCCTCCTCACCATTATCAAGATCGGACTCTATGATCTCGCTATGATGGATATGGACAAAAAGATCATCGTCCTCATGGTAGTCGGTGGACTCATCATGCTATTCTCATATTTCCTTCAGGTAAAATGATACTTAAAAGAAGAGACTACAAAATAGTTCACTTTGCTTTATTTCCCTTTCTTTATTCCTATGTCTTCACATCGTCGTGTAGTCCGAACCAATTCTGGTGACTCAGTGATACCAAGTCAGGTTACTCCTCCTCTTCCTACAAGTGCTTCCCCAGGGTTTTTTATGAAACTCTGTTCCTTTAGTTGGACAGTTATCCGCATCATATGGTATTGGTTTGAGCGACTATTTTTCGTCGTATTCACCCTAGTGGTCGCTACATGACTGGCATGGTGGCTTTCTCAGACGCCATCACTCTATCGTGATTGGTCAGTTGATCAATCAGTACTCGCGTCTGTTACTTTTTCTGGAAATCTAGTAACCGTCAGTAATGCACGAGATTTCCAGTATCGTAGCACAACAGACTATACCCCTGGCTACTATACAAGAACTTATGATACATCTGAAATTGAGTGAGTTCACTATATTATAGAGCCATTTTCGACGTTCGATGGTCCCGCACACACGATGGTATCCTTTACCTTCTCATGAGGGATTCATCTGGTAGTATCCGCCGAAATCCGTCGGGAAAAAGGGGAGTCATTCGATGCGATCAGGTGACTCATGAATCAATATGAGATCGTATATATTCTCGGTTCTGAAAATGACCTCATCAAGCTCCGTACCAATTATCGAAAAGATGAGGTGATCATGTATCCGATTGATACACCAAAAGAGAAAATACAGGGACTGTTTCTCTCGATGATGCATCGTGCTGACAAGCTGACTCGTGAAGGCGAATTCTATAATACGCTCTGGAATACCTGTACTACGAATATCCTCATGCACGTCAATCGCCTCAGAGAAGTTCCAATCAGATGGAATGCAAATATACTCTTACCATCTCACTCAGATGAGATGGTCTATGCGGCTGGACTCATAGATACCGCGCGCTCTCTCCAAGATGCCAGAGCCTACTATCGTGTTGATGAGTTGGCACGGTCTGCCACTGGACTCATTGACTATTCCAAGCTTATACGAAAACCGATAAAATAATACATTATTACTTTTTTATTTACCATATTCTCTCATGCGAAAAATCATCTCTCTCTTGCTCCTCGTCGGATTCATCTCGACCAATCTTGCTAGTGTGTGAGCTCTCTCCGTACGATCCAGATCATCTTCTGAAAATACTCCTATAGCCACCACGATCATATATCCAGTAGGGGAGGACTTCATCAGACTCAAGAGCCTCATTGATAGCAGCTTTTCGCCAAAACAAGACCTTGGATACAATTATCAAGCTAATTGTATAGCAAATGGTACACTCTGTCCTAACTACAAGTATACGAGTATCGATGAGAAAGCTATCAAACTCATTGTGCTGAAGAGTTATAGAGGAAATGAAAGCTTCTTCGATACATTCTTCGATACATTCTTTGCTTCTTCGTTGACCGAAATCTCTGTAACAGCGAGTATGAATAGGTATAGAGGGGTCAGATATATCCTCTCAAAAGTTCCAAAAGGAAATTCGGTTATGGATTGGATGAATTTCGATTTCGGGAATTCACTCGGATGAGAACTCCTCGATGCGAGCTTCGGGATCGATTTCACGGAGAATGCGAGTACTTCCACGATGCTCTGAGCGATAGAACAGAAGGTGAAAGATCTGAAGCGACAGAACTGTCAGAAGGTAAATCAGTTATCAGACTCATACACGCTCTGTCCGTATAATGGAGATATATCAAATCAATATCTCCCGACTCAGGACGAACTCTTTGCTGAGACAATATACCTCAACCGTGGAAGTGTGAAGATTAGTAGTCTGAAAGATGAGTTCGAATACACCATCAATACAACTATAGAAAATCAGAAAATTACGAGTAATTCAGGAGAGATTATAACTCAGAATACTTCTGTTATCTCTGGATATACGCTCCGTTACAAAAAAGATAGCTATACCCTCGAAGAAGCCAAGGCGGAACTCGAGAAAAAAACTACACCAACTGAAGAATTCCTCCTAACGAGTAACGATAGTAGAACATGAGACATTCCATGTAGAAAGTATACAACATATCTCGTACGATCTCAGTGTACGGCGGCATTAGCCGCCTTGAGAGATGTTCAAACCTCCTTGATGGCGTATAATATAGATACGACTTCCTATCCAATAGATATCAATAAACTATCTCCATCGTACCTTCCAAAATTTCCGCAAGAATTCACTGAAAACTTCTCATACAAGCATATTACGAATACTTGAGGTCAATCTGACTATGAGATCAGGTATATCGGACATATCGGAGAGAGTGATGCGGGATCTGGCAATACAACAAACAAGAAAGACTACATCGCCATGATGTCAGGGGCTACAGTCCCCGATATTCCTCGGATATTTGCCCATGTGCCATCAGATAGTATGGTACTGTATGTTCGCAATCCCGCGAATCTCCTCGATATCCTCAATCAGAAGTCCAATACGAGTCAGCGGCTCTCTGGTATTGATGCGTCTGAGAGTATCAAGTGATTGATGAAGACTTTTTTCGAACTCGAGAAATTCGATCAAATACAAAAAAATCTGAAACATGAGATGGCAGTCGTGGTGAATAATCTCGATGCAACGGCTCCAGATATCGTCATCATACTCTCCGAGTCAGATCGTGCAGCACTCTCTCCAACTGCGAAGGCTCGTGTGGTGGGATCCAAGGACTGATATATCTATATAGCGAGTTCCAAGGATTCACTCGAGAGTGTGATGAATACCCAAATCGAAAAGAGCCTCAAGAATGCTCCAGATTTTCACTATGTGTGGTGGAAAAAATCTACCCTCGTCAAGGATGCTCTGGTGTTCGTCTGAGATGAATTCTTCGCGAAGATGCTCACGCTCGAGACCTATATCACACATTATCGTAAGTATCGAGACTACGCTCGCCTCACATCACTCCAGGAACTCGCCTGGGCCTATAGTGATGCATTCGGAAAACTACCTACAGGACTGGATCAGTTGACAACACTATGACTCTCTACTCTGACAGGCGTAGTCCTCAGTGAGTATAGTATAGCGGATGGACTCGTCACACACAAAAATATCGGAACATTGCAGTCTATCAAAACACTCCCAGAAGCGCGCTATAACCTCTCGAACATATCGAGAGGAGAACTCGAAGACTACAAGTACAATATACTTGCCTATCGAGATATTTGGCGGTCCTCACTGGACCCTATGGGAATCGTTTTGAACCGATTTGGTGATGGTATGGAGATAGATTTTTTTATGACGCCGATCCCATCGAGTCCAGATAGAGATCTTATGCAGATGCAACAGATGTTCGAATGAACTACCAAGGATACCCTCTCATTCATTACAAATCCTCATATTCGTATGGGACTCGTATCCTTCGTATGGGGATTTGATCCTCAAAAATTCCAAACAAAGATCAAATCGAATGAGGAAATCTGAAGAGAATTTACATCTTTTAGCAAAGAGATACTCGATGGAAAGAATATATTCGATTATTTGGCATGAGAATTTGCCTGGTCTATCGGGAGTTTCGATCCAGATATCTTCGAGGGATGGAACCTAGAGAAAGTCGATGCCTACATCTCTGTACAGGTTGCGACCGAAGCCAAGTGAAAAGAACTCATCGAGATGCTCAAGAAAAAATTCATTGCAGAGGTGAGTGGTGGATCCAATACGGAATCCTCAATGTTCAGTATGCTCGCAAAACCACTCATCGAAGACTATCAATGAAAGAAAATATACTATGTTGAGGCAATCCCAGTTCCATGGGTTGGAAAAATAGGCATAGCCTATACTTTTGTGGATGACTTCTTCATCATTGGGCTCAATCGATCTACAATCAAACATGTGATAGATACTGCGAAATCTGGTGATATACGCAAGCAGTCTATGGTCACAACAGATAGTTTCGAAAAATGAACCTTCTTTGCAACACTCTTTGATGGTGTGACCTCGAGTACTGAACTCAAACGCATGTATGAGAAAAATCAAACCATAGTTCCAAAAATATTGAATAGTACCTTCAGAGTATCATCGAGCATACGCCCTCTTCTCGCTTCGTACTACGCAACAGAAGATCGCAATAAGCATCTCGGACTCAAGCCAACATCACTCCAGTATACACTCGGATCTCTCACATTCTCGGGTATGAGTGAGAACCTGAGCGTCAAAATAGATCCAACCAAACTCACGAGTCTCTCAGGGGCGACACTCGAAATGTGGGAGTCTCTCAAAAAAAATCCTACATTTCCACCGGCTCTCCTCACAGAACAAGGGGTTCCACTCGAGGTATTTCTCGCATTTCAGGATATTTGAGATATTATCTCATTGAATATGGTAGTACAACTCGATAGTGCGCTCAGTGGATCTGAATCACTCCTTCGGAATGTCACATTCGGGATGAATATGGGGGATGATGAGATCGGATTCAAGCTTCGAGTATTTCGTGAGCAAGATAGAGAGAAGAGAGGCACACTCCTTCCTACGGTGTCATCTGATGTCTGGATAATTGGAGGACTTCTTCTATTATTGGTCGTCCTTGGAGGTGTAGTATGACTCATACTCTACAAGAGATGAAGACCGGATCAGGTTAGCCCAGCAATGCCGAATACGAGTCCAGTTATCACGGACTCACCTGTGATTCTCTCTTCGATTATCCCTCCAACTCCTATGAGTATACCAGATATTGGAGATAGTATTATCCCTCTTCTTCCAGAAGTAGCGCCTGGAGTAGATACTCCGAGGCAAGCCATTGACGCGACTCTCAGTACTGAATCAAATCTAGTCAATCCTCTGCCAGTACTCCCAGAAGAGCATGAAACAGTATGAGCTCCTCTAAGCCCACTTATTGCTCACTCGGAGACACTTCCAGAAGTCAAATAGTCAATATACCAATGATACAAAAAGCACTCATTCAGATAGTAGATCTCTCACATCACTACGGTACACACCTCGTTTTTCAGCATATATCTTTTGGTATATTTTCGGGTAGTATTTGTCTCATTACCGGTCCATCTGGAGTTGGAAAAACTACCCTCCTTTCCCTGATTGGTGCCATTGTTGTTCCACAATCTGGACATATTGAGTATGATCCCATCCTCCTTCCGAGAGAACGTGGATTTGGTTATGCGCTCATTGACGGTCCTTTTTTTGAGACCCTCTCCGTACTTGAGAATATCCTACTCCTTGAGAGTTTTTCTGGAATGACGATCGATCGTGTATTCTTGAGAGAGCTCATGCAATACTTTGAGATAGAAGCGCTCACGAGTCAATCTATGATATCACTCTCGGTCGGACAACGTGAACGAGTCAATTTTGTTCGTGCTCTCGTTCACCGTCCAAGGGTAGTTATTCTCGATGAACCAGGAGCGAATCTGGATGCACACCTTTTTGAGAAGCTCATCGATTATCTCAAGAAAAATGATTCGGGTATTGCCTACGTGATTGTATCACACGATACGCGGTTTCTGTCAATTGCTTCCGAACATATTATACTCAATTCACTCTAGAATATGTTTCATTTTTTCACCACCCATATTCGTACCCATCTCTTTCGAAGTCTATCGATGTTTTTGATTTCGGGCATTTCCATGATTGTACTTGTCGTACTCTATTTTTTCTACCAGAATATTGTCTGAGCGTTGTCACACTATAATTATAGTATTGTGGATGAGAGGCGATTTACACTCCAGAGTGATACCAACTTTTTCACCCTCTTTTCGAGAAATTCGAGCTGACTCCCAATCTCACTTGCCCAAGAACTGGAGTCATCTCCTCGCCTTGAGAAGGTTCAGTCATTTTCACTTGTGGAACTCCCCGTGCTTGCGAAATTCTCCCTATTCTCATTTGGACTTGAGACTGATATACCAGTATTTTCAGTGACTGATACGGCACTCTCTGGATCTGGAATTCCAGTAGGGATATCGAGATCGATGGTTGATTTTTATAATCTGCAATTTGCTGGGAGTTCTGCTATGTTTCCGAAGATCAATGAGTCATTCCTGATCGGCCAGAGTGTCAGGATCACATTTGGTGCTTCGAAGATATTTCCATCACTTCCGGTTATTGCTACGGCAATCGATGCAAATATTGTGCGTATTGGAGATGATTTTCCAGGATTCGGACTTGTGATCCCTGAGAGTATCGTGAGAAAAAAGATGCAAGAAATTGGCTATACACTCGCTCCACCATACAAGATTGTTGCCTATATGAAAGATGTCCGTGATCGCGTCATCGTAGAATGACAGTATAGGGCCTATAATCCAGTATTTGATGTGGACGCTATAGCAAAATTCCAAGAAAAAGTACACTTTTTTCGGAGTGTATTCTTTGGGATTTCATTTTTTATCGTTTCCATACTGGGCATTTTTTTTATCTTTCTACTGTTTTCATTCTTCCGAGAACGACGTGATGTATTTCGTGTTATCTATATCTTCGGACTCTCAGGGATGAGGGCACGCCTACTCACACTTGCTGAGCCAATTTCACTCCTCATTGTAGGAAGTATGGTGGGTTCACTAATAGCGGTACTCATAATTGGATTCTTGGTAGAGTGGGGAACGAGCGAACTCATGAGCCGATGAATATCGTATACACTCCTTCCAGTTTCATTTCCTCTCATTGTAACAATATATACTCTCGTATGTCTGTTATTTGCTTCGATCATTGTGCTCTTGGAATACGCATGGAGGAGGAAGTCTCTGATGCGGTAATACCTCTTATATTTTTATAACTAAAAATACCAATTCATTTCCCATTACTTTTATGACTAAAAGTAACAAAAGTCTTCTGGAATTTTCTTAGTTCATCACGGTATCTCTTCTCAACTCTATTTTCTAAATCTCAAAAACTCACTTCGTTCAAACAGTTTGAGATTTTTCACGAAAATAGTTGTTGATAGATACGAGAGATGTGTATATGAAAATGAGGCAATTGAAACGGACCGTTTCATGAAACTCCATCAAGTTCGATTTTCTTTTTATCTTTTCACTTTTGTTATCCTGTAAGGATCCCTTTCAAAATGATCTTATGAGAATGACTCAACTCTTTCCTCTAATCATAACTCATCTATGCTCAAATTCTCCCTCAACATCTTTGTCATACTCGCATTTCTCTATATTTCTCTGTGTGTTTTTGTATTCTTTTCTCAGAAAGATCTCATATTTTTCCCATCTCGGACGATTACGTCACTTCCACGAGATACCAATCTCAAAGAGATATCATTCAAGACACAAGATGGCGTCAATCTCAATGCCTGGTTTATTGATAATAAGAGTGAGAAAACTATCCTATTTTTCCATGGAAATGCAGGAAATATCTACTCCAATCAAGAACGCCTGACATTATTTCAGGCACTTTGAGTGAATGCTCTGATGTTTGACTATCGTGGCTATGGAAAAAGCGAAGGAACAATACAAAAAGAAGATGATATCTATGTTGATGGCGAGGCGGCATATCAATATGTTCTCAGTCGTGGAATAAAACCTGAAAATATCATCATTTGGGGTCAATCTCTCGGTGCTGCAGTGGCTATCCATACGGCCCAGTGAAAGAATATAGCTAGAACGATTATTGAGTCTGCATTCGTTTCCATGGATAGTATGGCATCTGAACAGTATTGGTTTCTACCAACGCATCTGATGCTCCAATTTCACTTTAGAAATATTGAAGCAATCACAAATATTATATCTCCAATCCTTGTTATTCATAGTAGGGATGATGAGATTATAGCCTTTCCGAATGGGAAGACGTTATTTGAGAATGCACCCAGTCCAAAGCAATTTCTTGAAACAAGTGGCTCTCATAATGGCGGATTTAGCCAGTCATATACTCTGTATCAAGAAAATATAGTGAAGTTTTTGAAAAAATAGAATAGTGTATCATTCCCACGCTTCGCTCTGGACAGCCTCTGAATTTAGTTCAGGCTACTTCCAGTAGAGTGTAAGTACTTTTATAACAAAAAATGGGTAAATACCAAATAAATTCTATATAAAAAACATTTTTTTTGAAAGTACAATAGTTATAAATCCAAAATCTTTTGACTTTCTCTTGACAATGCCTAGGCTCAAGACCAATTAATCATTGTTATATGGCAAAAAATCTAGTAATCGTAGAGTCTCCCACCAAGTGAAAAACGATCGAAAAATTCCTTGGGCCTGACTATCGAGTGGAGGCGTCATTCGGACATATACGAGATCTTCCAGCCAAGAATATGGGTGTAGATATTGCCGGAGGATTTATTGCAGCATATGAGATCTCACCTGAAAAAAAGAAACGAGTTACTGAACTCAAAAAACTAGTTAAAGAGGCTGAACATATCATACTCGCTACGGATCCGGATCGTGAAGGAGAAGCGATTGCATGGCATTTGGCTCATGTTTTTGGTATTGATCCAACCACCGCTACTCGAGTGAAATATAACGAAGTTACCAAAGAGAAAATTATTGATGCTTTTAGTAAACCAGGAAAAATCGATATCGATCTCGTGAACGCTCAACAATCTCGTCGAATACTTGACCGTATTGTAGGATATGAGGTGTCTCCAGTACTATGGAAAAAAGTCCGACCCGGACTCTCCGCTGGCCGAGTACAGTCAGTTGCCGTGAAGATCCTTGTTGAACGAGAACGTGAGATCAGAGCATTTCTTCCTGAAGAATCATGGAAGATTATGGCTCGTATCGGCGGAACCACTCCGATGGTGATCGAACTCGCCAAGCTCTGAGGAAAGAGTGCGAAGATGAAAACAGAGACTGATATCCATGTATTTTTTGCAAGCCATGGAATTGACATGACGTGACTCAAGACTGAAAAAGATAAACGGGGTAACCTGATCTTTAATTTTCCACAAAAAGAAGACTTTACACTCACTGAAAGTGAAGTCAAGGCGGGAACGCGCACACCAGGTGCACCATTTACCACCTCTACGCTCCAACAAGAAGCGTCTCGCAAGCTCGGATACGGAGTGAAGATGACGATGGATATCGCTCAACGCCTCTACCAAAATGGACATATCACCTATATGCGAACCGATTCGGTCAATCTCTCTGATTTGGCGATTGCTGCGGCTCGGGATTTTATCACATCAGAGTATGGGTCTGAGTACGCGATGCCGAACGGTCGTAAGTATAAAACCAAACAAGCCTCAGCCCAGGAAGCGCATGAAGCCATTCGTCCCACCTATATGGACAAGACTCCAGAAAGTATCCACCTTGATCCGACCGAATCCAAGCTCTATCGTCTCATCTGGGAGCGCACGGTCGCCTCACAGATGCAAGAGGCACACATCGAAACCACAACCTATCACTTTTCTCCTCGAACCCCCTTTGCAAAGGGGGACAAGGGGGATTTGGTTTCAGAGAAAAATCCTCAGTCACTTCGTGACAGCTCCTTTGTAAAGGAGCTCCAAGATGAAGATTGGATCGTGAAGGGAGAAGTGATCAAGTTTCCAGGGTTCATGAAACTCTATATCGAAGGAAACGATGATGAGAATGATGAAGATTCCGACAGCAAAAAGCTCCCAGCTGTCAAAAAATGAGCATCAGTGAAATCTGAGAACTTCGCTGGAAATCAAAAGTTTTCTCTTCCTCCGCCAAGATACTCAGAAGCCGCACTGGTCAAAAAACTCGAATCAGAAGGGATTGGTCGACCAGCGACCTATGCTCCAACGATCCAGACGATTCAGGATCGAGGGTACGTGATCCTCGAATCCAAAAAACTCGCACCAACTGATATCGCCTTTGTTGTCGTTGACTATCTGGAACAAAAGTTCGCCGTGTTTATGCAGTATAGTTTCACAGCCGAAGTAGAATGACAATTTGACCAGATTGCCGATGGAAAACTAGATTGGAAAGAGATGCTTAGTGACTTTTATGAACCATTTCATGCGTCAATCGAGGAAGCGCTCGGTGCTGAGGGGAGGTTTTCTGGAGAACGAATTCTCGGGCTTGATCCGGCTACGGGACGCACTGTACTCACTCGAATGAGTAGATTCGGTCCGGTGATCCAGATTGGTACACCATCCGAGCTCGCTGAAGAGGAGAAGCCTCGTTACGCGAACCTCACGCCTTGAATATATATCGAAGATGTAACGCTCGAACAAGCTCTAGCGCTATTTACCTTTCCGAAAGATATCGGAATGTATGAAGATCTCTCACTCATTATTGGACAGGGAAGATTCGGTCCATATGTGAAGTGGGGAGATGCGTTCATCTCTATTCCAAGATCTGAGGATCCACTCACGGTCGATCATGCTCGAGCGGTCGAACTCATCGAGGCGAAGAAGATCGAAGATGCGCCCGTCGGGACTTACGCGTGAGAATGATATACCAAGTGAAAGGGGAGATTTGGGCCATTTCTCAAGTGGAAGTCTCTCTATATCAATGTCCCAGCTCGCTTCGATTTTGATAATCTCTCAGAAACTGATGCCCAGGTGCTCATTGCAGCGAAAATCGATAAAGAAGCCAATCGCTATATCCACAATTGGCCAGAGCTCAAGATCTCGGTGGAGAACGGTCGCTATGGACCATTCATCAAGTTTGGTAAAGAGAATGTCTACCTCAAACGAGGAAGCAAGAAAATCACAGAAATGGAAGAGATCAAGGCTCTGACTCTCGATGAGATCAAGGAAATGATCAGTGGACAGATTCCTGATGCCTTCAAAGAAAAAAAGAAAGCTGTAAAGAAAACAGCAGTAGCTAAAAAGCCAGCAGCCAAAAAACCTCCAGCAAAGAAAAAATAGTTTCCCAAACTTTTAATTATGACATTTTTAGAAAAAACAAAACGATTTTTTGAGCCACTCAAAGGTAATAAATGGTTCACTTTTTTATCGTGTTTGAAATTTGGAATGTATGGTGTGCATGGTATTGTAGCAGTACTTATTATACGAGCCTCACTTCGAGCTATTGAAAATGAAAATATCGAACAATATACACTCAATGTCGATATTTTCATATGACTTATGATTGGATATTTTATTGTTACATGGTTTCTGAGAACTGCCGATTGGCCACATCTCTATCATGATCTTGAGAGGTGGATATATCGAAAATATATACCTACGATTATACGGTTGGATAATAACTATGTAGAGGGAATTGGTACTGGTAAATTGATATCAATTCTACGAGAATGAAGAACTGTGTGGGTGGATCAATTACTCTGATTTATCAAAGAAAGCTCAAAAATTCTGATTACATTAATATTTTTACTCTATCTCATATCCCAAGTTCAATTTATCTATGTGATCGCATTATTATGATGACTAATTATTATGCATATAGGCGTCATCTATATTGATGCTATTGCTCACAAAGATAGAAAAGTACGAACAAATGAAAAGGGTGAACTCGGGAGAAAGCTCGCCCGCATAGTGATGTCTAAAAACGAGATTCTCCAAAATAATACAATAGAACAAGAGCTCTCTAGAGTAGAGGACTCTGTAGATATTATTGACACTGCAAACTTCAGAATAAATAGGTCGATGTTTTTTATATTTAATTTGGTTCGACTATTTGCTCTTGCAATACGAATCTTCATTCTTCTTGTGGTTGGATATTGAGTATTTCACTGAGCCTTTACTATCACAGAATTCGTTACGATTATGGCGACCATTATTGTATTTGAGTCATTTCTTTTTGATTCTACAGAATTTTATAAAAATTTCACAAAGGACTTTTCAGATATCGAGAAACTTTGGGAAGTACTCGATGATGGTCCCGTTATGAAGTGATACGACTCTGGTTCCACTTTTTCCAAAAAACCAAAAGATATAGAAATCAACTCTATCTCCTACGGCTACAATGAAACAAAAGTATTCGATAACTTCTCCCTCACGATCAAGCGTTGACAGAAGACGGCGCTCGTCGGTGCATCG
>JAYSPL010000151.1:0-10360 GCA_043722085.1 Candidatus Altimarinota bacterium
AGTTCTCGGAAGTGCTACCAAACATTGTGTGATGCTCCGAACTGGTGCCTATATCGTCGCTATGGAGCGAATTCTGGAAGCGATGAAGATGAGAGGGGAATAATTGATTAGAGAAAAAAGAAATCCCACCGATGAGGTGGGATTTTTCTTTTTGCTACAAATATTCATAATCCTCTTATGGTAGTAGTGGTAGATCTTTCATGAAAATCATTACAATTGCCTTGTTGTCAATATATATGGATTGTCGGTCGCCTCAACAATTCCTATTTCTCAAGAACCTAAACCAATATATCGTTCATTATCAATCGTAAATTCGTATGTTTCATAACCCGTTGATACAATGAAAATTTCTATGCTTATGTTGTCTGATATTACCAGTGTTAAGTCTGCTGTGTTCGGGTTAACTACTATTTTCGTTAGTGTTTTGCCTAAGAGCTGCTGAGTAACTTTTTCCACAAGATTAAGAGGTTCTGATAGTCAAAATTGGTGCCCATTATCAAGTGACACGCCTTTAATTTTGTTCTCTTGAAGTAGTCGCCAAAGACCAGATGTTGATATGCAAATATCATTTTCAAATACAAAATTCCACCTGCCAGTTTCGCTGTCGTCAGAAATAGACTTGAATAATTGATTCGTAGTAAATATCATTTTTTTTGTTAGTTACACTTTATTCATAGCATTACTGTTAATGTAGCTAGATTGCTGAAATAGTATTGAATTTCATTGAATTTGCAATATTTTTATGCCCACCTCATCAGTAATCCTCAGATATATTCTGAGGATTACTAGAGTTTTGATGATTTTACACTCCTATTTTCCACACTCCTTTTTCTCGAAATACTGGTATAGTCTGGCGTGGTATAGTCCACTACTTATATATCCCGCCTCGACTATCCGCATCATAGAAGTAGACTATCACCTCTGATTCTTTGACTGTGTAGAGGAATCGATATTTTCCGAGACGGAGTCTATAATCATCAGGATATCACTTGTATGGCTCGACATCAGCGATAGGATGATGTGGATCCTTTCTGACTTCCATGAGTTTCTCTTCAAACCGCAAAAGAAACGCCTTGTCGCGTTTCTCCAGGAACTTTATCACAGTTTTCGAGAGTCGATAGTTGTACATTATTTTGATGCGATGAGGTTTTTGAGAAACACTTCCCCATCCACTGTTTCACCGCGATCATATTCTTCCATAGCGAGCTCACGGCGACTTTTTTTCCTGGTACTTTTGCTCGTCTTCATAGAGAGTCCGATGAGATAGTACCCCGCTTCGAGTGGTGTAGTGAATTTCGTTTTTATCTTGGCTTCTCAGATGTTATCTATCGTGATAGTTGTCATGAGACTATTATATAGGATTACACAGAAAATCAAATCCTATTTTCTATTCCTATCTTCCACACTCCTTTTTCTCGAAAGACTCGTCACGTCTGGCAGGTATCTAGTAAACAACTTCTTGAAGCGATGCAGGTGAGAGGGGAGTAGGGATTTCAAGATCTACTCATTATACAAAATACTTGATAATTATTTGCAATAGTATAAGATTCATCTTATGAATATAAAAAATGATCCTAACCAATCTTGAAAATCAGATATCGAAGTAGCCTTGCCTAATTTAGGTGCCTGAGATTCTGATAGTCTTAACAGTGTAGTTGGTGTCCAAGGAGGAATCCAAGTTTACTATAACAGCGTTTTTTCGCAAATACCAGAACCAATAAGAATCATAGCTCTAGACAGGATTCAGGGTATAGTCTCGTCCCGTACATCTACTCATATTCATATTGTGGCTTTTTATTCGGCAGAAAATACCAAAGCACTTTGAGGTGTATTTGGGACTGCTTCATTTCTTCAAAATATGACTGAGTTTGGCTGAGCAAAAGCACTGTATGGGAAAAATCCGGGTACAAAAGATAGAATTATAATGGTTTTATGAGACAAGTATCCTCTTCTTTCTCCAGAACAATTGACGAAGGTTGTGGATGGTGAATGTAATGTGATGTCTGTGTTGTATCCGAATCCTTACCCAGCTTGAATTGAATATTATAGTACTGGGCAGGATCACCTCAGGAATGACTTTGAAGGTCTACTCTTTCAAGAGTTGAGGCAATTTCTTTTCCCAAGTCTATTGAAGTAGATAGTTAGATGTTTACTCTCAGTACCGCTCGAGATCCATCCATACCTACTTTCGAGATATTCCTAGCGAGTGTCACAGCTTTTTTGCGGTACATCATCAATAGCAAGACTTATTGGGGGTCGACGTATATCGAAAGTAATAGATGCACACATTAAGAAGTCAGAATCTTGATTGCTCAATGCGTGCTCAGACAATTCACTACACGCGATGAGCAAGCTACTACTTGTGATGTTCGGGTGATCCTTTTAGTGTTCAGTTCTTTGCAATTGTTATTATAGTATTGTGTTGTTGGCGGTATACAGTGTGGTCAATCCCATAAAATACACACATACAGGTATCTGGGTAAGGCGATAGGAGAATACAAAAGTTAGAGAAAAAATACTGAGAGATCTCACTGATCTATTTCTTTGGCCATACTGTTATTCCATACCCAGAATCTCAGTATTCAAAGAGATAAGTATTATTCTTATCTTTGTATCATGAGCGTGTTATTTTAAATGTAGGAAAATCAACTCAATCAATTCTTCGGAGATGCCACCAGTCAGAAAAATACACACTATTTCAATAAACAAAGAATGGATATGTTTTATAGACAATATCCTTTCTATATTTTTTATAAAAAGCAAGAGTATCCTTGTATACTTTTTTACCGTCAAATTCATCTTGTAGAACTCCATTCGTATAGAGTGAACTTTTCTTAGTGGTATTACTATTTATGAGTATAGCGTCCTTGTTAAGTACATTTATGGTAATTCCCAGGCTACTTCTAACTTTAATAAAATTTAGTTCAAATCAAGTATAATAAATATTGTTTCAAGCAAGGAAATAGTTGCTTCATCATATTTTTCTAATATGTCGTGTATCCATCACTATTCTTTCCCACTTGAAAGATGGATACATTCCGATGAGTCAATAAAAATACAGTGCATTTTTATCAATATAAAAGTCTATCTCAGGTGTATCAAATAGTAATCAACCATTTTCTAATTTATGGAAAGTTTCTGAATCAGATCATGCAATACAGTCTGATTGCTGGTATGCCACAGGGATATTATCAACGGGTTTTTTGTATTCACATATTTTACCATTTATTGCAATGAATTTAGGTGCCACATTGGCTCATCACGCATGAGTAAGTGGTATGGAAAGAATTACTATCAAAAATATAATAAAAGAAAAAGATATAGTTTTCATAAAAATTGTGGGTCTTCCCCAGTTATCGATTAGTTTTTTTGGAATAATTTGAGTATATCTTTATAGATATCTTTTCCGTTTGTATAGTAATACTATCGAAATTCAGATTTTTGCAAGTAATAATAAAGGTAGGCTTTCTTGATTCCATTGAATCGTGAGAGTCTTCTTTTTATAAAGCTCCAGAAACTCTCTATTTCCTTGATATGTTGGTTTCATCTGGCGAATTCATTGGCCCCATAATGTACGCTATAGTGTTGCTCATATCCGAACTCTCACACCTTATCATAAGGCTTGCTCAGTCACAAGGTCGCATCACCACATATGATATAGTCCTCGCAACAGATGCCAATCGCAATACGATCAAGAAACATCTCCAGAAATTGACTCTCTCGGGACAACTCCTACAATATGGGGTAGGTCGTGGCGTATGGTATAGTCTAGCGTGGATCTCGTAGAGCGGATATTGGAGGCGATGAAGATGAGAGGGGAGTAATATCCTGAATTGGGTACAATTGGGTATTTATATGGGTATCAAAAAAGAGATTGTTCTATATTTTCTTTTGCAAATTGGATATAATTGGATATATATATGGATATGTTTATACTCGATACACTCATTATCACTCCTGATATACTCGCATTGATTGCCAAGATCGATGAATTCAAGGGTGCTTGGCGTGCACTCGGGACACTCGCACCTGAGCGTCTCGGGTCACTGCGACGCGTAGCAACTATCGAGAGTATCGGATCATCCACACGCATCGAAGGGAGCAAGCTCACCAACCGAGAAGTCGAGGGACTCCTCGCAGAGCTCGAGATCAGACAATTCACTACACGCGATGAACAAGAAGTTGCTGGATATGCTGAGGTGATGGAGCTGGTATATGGCTCTTGGCAACATATCTCATTCACAGAGAACCATATCCGGCAACTACATCGTGATCTGCTCGCTCATAGCACCAAGGATGAACATCATCGAGGGAGCTATAAAAAGCAAACAAATCATGTCGGTGCATTCGATGAATCAGGGAAACAAGTTGCTGTTATTTTTGAAACGGCTACGCCTTTTGCGACTCCACACTTGATGACTGAGCTCGTAGACTGGTACAATCGAAAAAAAATAGAAAAAAATCTGCACCCACTCCTCGCTATCGCTATTTTTGTAGTAGTACTCCTCGAGATCCATCCATTTGCTGATGGCAATGGACGACTATCGCGAGTACTCACGACACTCCTATTGTTGCAAGCATGATATGCGTATGTCCCATACAGTTCACTCGAGTCTATCATCGAACACAACAAGCAATGATACTATCTCGCACTTCGCCAGACACAAGGGACTATCCGTGCTGATAGTCCCAATTGGCAATCTTGGATACTATTTTTTCTCCAGTCACTTGGCACGCAGGTAGCTCGGCTCGAGAAAAAGGTCACACATGAAAAGCTGATACTCGCAGCGATGCCTGAGCTCTCACTCCTTATCATAGAACTGGCTCAGTCACAAGGTCGTATCACC
Organism: Candidatus Altimarinota bacterium; assembly: GCA_043722085.1. GTDB lineage: Bacteria > Patescibacteriota > Gracilibacteria > BD1-5 > UBA2023 > JABFSX01. The sequence continues at coordinate 4,848 of JAYSPL010000151.1, forward strand.
ACGCATGATGTAGTACTTGCAACAGATGCCAATCGCAACACGATCAAAAAACATCTCCAGAAATTGACTCTCTCCGGGCAACTCATACAGCATGGAGCAGGTCGTGGTGTATGGTATAGTCTCGCAGGGATCTAATAGAGCGGATACTGGAGGCGATGAAGGTGAGAGGGGAGTAGTTATACTTATAGAAAAGAAATCCCACCGATGAGGTGGGATTTTGGTTTTTTTAAAAATGGTAATCAGATCTATCAAATTCTTCTGAGATTCAAAAATAAGTCATTATTTATCCTCATTAATCTTTGGAATATAAGTATTTATTTGAGTATTACACTCAGGGTAAACTCTGGCAAGTGATCTTAGCATATCGTTTATAATGCTAGTTGAATCAAGAGTAGTATCGGGCATTATAGGCAAAGTAAATGATGGTATTCTATGATAACGATGAAGTGGATTCATGCATTTCTGATAAACAGAAGTTCTCACGGCTCACCAATTACTATGCATAAAACTCGATGTATAATCATAGTATTTATCATACAAGTCTTTCAATCATACATCCTCGCTCATTTTTCTTAAATTAGTAGAATCCCAATGTCATAAATTAATTGGAGTAAACTCTAACCATTTATCTTCGTTAACTATTAGCTCTATTTCTTCCGGATTAATAGAAAATGGCTTATTTTCTATTTCATCTAGTTTCAAGTGAATTAACTTCATTTGACCAGTTCCATAACCACGATAATCTTCCCATATTTTTTCTTCAGAAGACTCTTTAACTAGTAGATATTCAAAAGTTATTCGTGCTTCAACCAATGCTCGTAGTGATAGTCTTGATCCAATAGAAGTAGAACTTTTATATAATATTACTTCTTCAAATAAAGAAATTGCAAAGAAAACAATTCAAAAAATCCCATCAAGTCTAGAATCAACAGTAATAGCTTGGCCATTTTTTATAAATGCATCTACGAGAATTTGATTTATGCGATTTAATTCCTCAAGATAAAAATCTCTAGAAAAATTTATTCCCTGAAGTATTTTCTTTTTATAATTTTGGAGCCCTCATCATGCTATTTCTTCTGGTAAGCAATGGGTAGAATCAAGAGAAGTTATCCAGAACTTCTCCGCCCAATCAGATTTTTCATTAGATCACATTTCCATAGCACGAATTTGAGGACGAACACTTCTCATATCTCAATAATTTGGATATTCCAAAATTCATTTTACCAAATGTTCCGTCTCTTTAGAAAATCGAATTTTTCATCAAACAATCATGCACAATACCTTAATCCACCGACAATCAGTAGCTTCTTGTGACTGATGCCAGAAAGTCTTTCAAACTGATTCTCACAGCATTGCCCAATCTTCATTTAATTTTGGTTCAGGAAGCATTTTTTTCAAGTCTTCATAAATTGGTAATTCTGGAAATAATAAAAGTCATCTTAACACTTCTTTTATTGAATCTCAATAATTAAGCATGTATTCCAAAAACTCTTTTCTTTTGGAATTATCTAGTTTAGATATTCATGTAATCGTAACATCTAAATAATCATTATGTCTTGAAACAAATTCAGCAATGTATCTAAAGAAATTTAATGCCGTACTCCTCTCAAGATTTGCAATTATTAATACAGCCCATAACATCTCTGGCAATCTTGAATCAAACCATGATGATGTGGTCATATTCATATCATGTGATAAAAAAGGAGGTAGTAATATTTTCTTGTCTTTAGTGTGTCCTTTCAGATTGGTTTCAATTTTATTATTTTTCATATCAAAAAATTAATTAACGAACTTAAAGTATATTCATTTTTTATTTCTTATTTCTCCACCCCTATCTTCCATACTCCTTTTTCCTGAAAGGCTGGTATCGTCTGGCAGAGAGCCTACTTGTATATCCCTCCTCGACTATCCGCATCATAGAAGTAGACAACTATCTCCTCTTCGAGGATAGCATAGAGAAATCGATATTTCCCGATACGCAGACGATAGTGTCCTGGATGTCCGATATATGGTTTCACATCAGCTGAGGATTTGATTGGATTTTCTATAATTTCATCGAATTTCTTATCAAAACGCAAAAGAAAGGCTTGATCGCGTTTCTCGAGGAATTTTATCACGGTTTTCGAGAGTCGATAGTTGTACATTATTTTGATTTGGATGCGATGAGTTTGGTAAGGAATTCTTTTCCATCCACACTTTCACCATTTCTATATTCTTCCATAGCTATTTCGAATTTAGTATTTTTTCTCGTACTTTTGCTCGTCTTCATAGAGAGCCCGATGAGATAGTACCCCGCTTCGAGTGGTGTAGCGAATTTTGTCTTGATCTTGGTCTCTCAGATGTTGTCTATTGTGATAGTTGTCATAGAGACATTATATGTGATTCCCGAGAAAATCAAATCCTATTTCTCCACTCCTATTTTCCACACTCCCTTCTCCCGAAATGCTGGTATCGTCTGGCGTTTTGCCTTGTTGGATACCGATGATCCAGTCGCTCAGATACGACGAGCGTAGTCAGAGAGTGGGATGATCTGAAGTCACTTGAGATAGGCGAGTCGCTTGTGGAGTGACTCCATGACGGAGAGGTAGAGGAGCTCGTCGAGGATAGCGGTTCTCTTGCGATCATCATATTCTCGGAATGCCTCATAGTAGCGAGGGCGATCACGGAACCGCAGCATCACCATCGGGAAGCCGAGAGAGAGTAACTGGAAATTCATCAGTACTCGTCCGATCCGACCATTGCCATCACAGAATGGATGGATATTCTCGAATGCGAGATGGAATTGGCTCACTTTCTCTAGTGAGTATCGTCCGTCCTCGCTCGTGTATTCCCTGAGTATTGACTCTATGAGTGACTCCACTTGTTGAGGATGGGGGGCGATATGTGTGCCGACACGGACATATTCTCATGGAATTTCTGAAAAACTGCAAATTTCATTGTCATAAAAATTTGTTTCTCAGTTACTTCCTAATCAGGAAGCTCCTTTCGAAAAAATTTTTCTGCCTCGAACTTCTTGTTTTTGAGAAATCCTACTCTCTATAGAATATGCATCTTCGATCCCCGAGAGGAGCATCTGGTGGAGGAATAGGATGAGATCACTCCCGAGTTCTCCGTATTTGGTTTTATCTCGTATGTAGCTCATCACTTTGGAGAGATTGCGAGCCTCGTAGACTTCTCTGACGTGGATATTGCGACTCGTCCGCATATCGAGGAGGATCTTCTCCGTCTCACCGAGTGTGAGAGTTGAGTTCTCGATCGCGTTCGAGTTGTAGGCTCACTCTGGGAGCTCTGCCTCGTCGATCATGGTGATGAGCGATTCTTTTCACTTCTTGAGGGTGAGGTATTCTCGGTGGAGTAGAGCGATAGATGAGATGATATCTGATGATATAGGCATACCGTGAAAATGAGTAGAAAATATGTTATATTCACGGTATACTATCACTTTACCGTGAAAATGCAAACAAAATCACATATTTTCACGGTCTAAGAATCTATAGAATGAGACACCAAAAATTTTTGACTCTGAAAACAAAAGTCATATACTATCATTACCTATTCATCATAAGTAATCATATATGCAAACCGCAATAATCATAGAAGATGTACAAGCTAAAAATGCGACTGTCAAGCTCTCAGCAAGAGAACGTGATGGGATCAAAACGATAGCAACCCTGAGGAATCGTACACCTCATTTTATCATGAGAGAAGCGATCCAAGTATATCTGAAACAAGCCGAATCTGAGCAACTGTTTGTGCAGGCTGCACTACGCTCAAGAGAACATCTGCAAAAAACGGGACTGCATGTGACTCAAAATGAATTCAGTGCATGGGTGAATGCGATACAAAAAAATCCTAAAACGCCTATGCCAGTATGTCACATCTAAATTACTCTGGGCAAGCACAATATGATCTGGGTAGACTCTATATTTTTCTCAGTGAGAAGGATATTGCTGTTGCCCAGAGGGCAATGAGGGCGATCGATGAATCACTGAGTTCACTTGCCAAAAATCCGACCCTCTGGCGTGTCATCGAACATGGACTCAGGGAATACATTATTGAGTTTGGAAAAAGTGGCTATATCGTTTTGTATGATTACGATCAAGATACCGATTTAGTAGAGATTTTGGCGATCCGCCATCAGCTGGAAGACGACTACCAGCTACTACCATAATCATCTATCCTGCTCCTTTTGGTTCAGGACTCAGCTTGCTCTCAATCCGATTGTAACAATGGTTTTATTTTGAGCCTCTCCGCTATTCAGCCAACCATGTATATCATTCCCATACGTTCCATAACTTTCATGTCACCGTAGGATTTTCTGTAGCACAATCTTATTATTTCTGACAAGTGAATGATCTGCTAGGCCATGACTTTATTCTTGGAAAATATAAATATAGCGTACAACGTTTTTTCTATTAAGATAGAGGGAAGTACAACAAACACTGGTGATATTTATTTTTTCTATACAATGCGGTGCGTATTCCTTTTCTTTTTCTTGATGCAAGTTTTCCATCACAAATCCGATATTTTTCCGATCACCCTGTTCGTACTCTATTTTATCTGTGATTTGCTCCTCTATTTCTCAGTGCAGAGCCTCACACTCCTCCTTGTATATGTAGGAATCAGTATTATTATCAAGTGAGTTATTGGCGCATGGAATCATCATCATCAACACGTACTCACATTCGTTTCACCACTTCTCAATAGGATCCTTGAGATAATGTATGGTTTTCAAACCGGGATTATAGGCTACGCATGGGTACTCCATCATAATCTTGGACATCATATGCACTATATGGATCAATCCTTGGATGAATCCGCATGGAAATCACCTACTGGGAAAATCTATTCGGCATGGGAATATACATGGATTGTGACTGTAACCGCTTACTCGCGTTGTTGGAAAGTATCAGAGAAGTTTCCTAAAATTAGACGTAATTTTATATATATGGCGTCTATACAGGCTATATTACTTGCGGGTATTATATTCTATAAGCCGTTTGAGGGAATTCTGATATTTCTCATTCCGATGATTACTGGTATATTTCTCTGAGTATATACGACCTATGCACATCATAGTGGACTCGAGACGGATGATCCATATGCATCGACTTACAATATTCGGTCAGATTGGTACAATCTCATCACTGGAAATCTCGGATATCATACCGCACATCATCTCAAGTGAAATCTGCACTGGTCAAAGCTTCCTGAATTTCACAGAGAGATCGAGGCCAAGATCGATCCAAAATTCTATAAAAAATATAGAGTTCTCTGATTTTCTCTAAAGTAGAGTATTCCCATCTAAAAATCCTATACGACTCGGGCGTATGGGATTTTTAGATGGGAATATCAGCAAAAGTTCCCTCCAATCACCAAACATAGTTTCGATATAAGGTAATCACTCACACTACCCGCAAAGAAGGAACTACACCGTAGTTCCTTCTTTTTCTTTTGTTTGGTTCCTGAGTTCCATGAGGATTATTTCATCAGCCTCTTCAGCTTTTGCTACA
>JAYSPL010000152.1:0-2669 GCA_043722085.1 Candidatus Altimarinota bacterium
ACTTTCTACTCTTTTTCTATGTTTGTTTCTTGGCTTGGATATTAGGGTTTACTGGGTAAAACTTTATGAAAAATTTCCCACTGGGAAGGAAAGAGCCACTCACTTTTGCTAAAACCATGCTTGCGGGTAATATAGGAAAGATATTCTATCTGGCAAACTCTGGAAATGGATATGATACGCATCAGAATGAGCTCACTACCATGAATCTCAATGGAGGTATCGGATATCTCGCTCAAGCTGTAACCGAATTCTTCAATCAAGTCAAAAGTACAGAACAAATTACAATCGTTATATACTCAGAATTTGGACGCACCAACGCCATGAATGGAACTGCTGGAACCGATCATGGACAAGGAGGAGGTATGTTTGTTATTAGTAATGATCCGAATGTTCAATCATCGATGACGGGGAGTATTTATGGAAAATCTGATATACAAAAAGAAAAGAATAACTGGATGAGTCCATGAATAGACTATCGAAGTATCTATGGGAAAGTATTGGGATCCATCTTTGGTATTCCTAACCAATGATTTTTTACGAAGTTCTATGGATCTCTTGAGGATGATCTCTCTATAGCTCCGAGTTCTATAAAGCTCCTGCGAACACAGCATCGAGCCATCAGTGATACTCAAGTAGAAATATCTATGAAATATAAGGTAGATGACAAGAATTTTGATATTACCAAGAGCTCCTATGCCATTGCATCGTATGGAACGTGAATGAGTTTTCTCGAGCCATATTCTCAACCATTCTATGTATCATACAGTGGAATGATTCGTTCTGATAATACTACCTACTCACGTATTACTCGTGATACACTCGGAACTTATACATTTAACCCAGCTCTCGTAATCGGTAAGCGTTTTATTGAAAATACACCATTTGTATATACACTCGGCCTTGTGAATAATCAACTCTCAACTACATATTTTACGGGAACTACTGCAATACCAGAAGCTATAACTGCAAGTGTATCCCAGATCTCTCTCACAGGAAGTAGTATTTTACGAAAATATGATAATAAAACCTATTCCGGTACTACGCTATTGACAGGATCATGAGTATTTCTCAAAAATAATACTGGAACTGGCGACATGATTATCTCTAATTATAACGGTGTCACGATCACTGTACATTCTGGAATTACCCAATGAACCAGTCTTGTGGTAAATACTGGAAGTGTGCTATGGAATGGTGGATTCATACTCGGTGAGACACTCAATCCTGTGGAATTCATTCCAAAAGAAGCTATGCAATTCGATGATACTATCCTTCTCTCAAATTTTACAATCAATCGTCTTATCCGTATTGGTAGTGATACACTTGGTATTGATATGAGGCTCAATAAATCAGTTTCACTGAGTCTCACTGGATTTATCCCAAATACGGGATATCTCATCATGTCGAGTGCTGATGGGTATGACTGGAAAAATGAATTCAGTAGTGTGATCACTACCAATAGTGGTTGAATCCTCGTATTTCCAACGAATCATCTTTCATTATTTGCAGTCGTCCAGGTTCCAAGCCTCCCAGTATGTTCGCTGAGTGCCACAAGGACACTTATGGAAAATGGGGCAACTTCCAATCTACAATGGTCTACTCTCTATGCTGACACTGTATCAATCGATCAATGAATCAATATTGTGGCATCTTCAGGAAGTACACTTGTTTCCCCTGCTCCATCGAATACCACCAACTATATACTCTCAGCCACCAATATCAATGGTACTACCAATTGTAATGCAAGCATAGAAACGAGATCACTCCCAAGTTGTACTATTGGATCTACCAATTCCAATATCAAGGTCTGAACCTCTACATATCTCGCATGGACAGGATCTAATGCAGATACATCTATACTATCACCATGGAATACCCCTGCACCGATCATTGGTTCAAGAGCTATATCACCAACTATTGATACTCCGTATTCACTCGAAGTATCGAACTCCGTAGGGTCAGGATCTTGTACTACCATGGTTACAACATTTCCGAATACAATCCCAGTTGCCAACCCTGATAATGTGAGCATCACTGGTTCCACTCTCACTCGTATAACAGTACTCGTAAATGATGTTGATACTGACAGTGGCGATACTATCAGTATCAACAATATAACAACTCCAACACATGGAATTGCTTCTATCTCTGGAGATCAGATTATATATACAGCAACTTCTGCATATTGCGGATCTGACACTCTAGACTATACAATATCAGATAACTATAATTGAATCTCGATCCCAGCCACCGTATCTATTACCGTGAATTGTATCCCTGATACGATAGGTCCCGTGATTGTTCTATTTGGAAGTGGAAATATGAACATAACAAGATGAAGTGGGTTCATAGATCCAGGAGCTACTTGCACTGATAATGTGGATATGAGCTGTACCGTTACGAGCACAGGTACTCCAGATACGAATACCCTGGGAATCTATATTATCTCTTATTGAGCAACTGATGTCGCTAGGAATAGTAGTACAGCGAGTCGGAATGTGCATGTGATATCAGGACTTGATACGATAGCTCCAGTGATTACTCTCTCAGGTAGTAGTAATATGGATATCACTCAATGAAGTGGATTCATAGATCCAGGAGCTACTTGTACTGATAATGTGGATATGAGCTGTACCGTTACGAGTACTGGTAGTCCAAATACGAGCACT
>JAYSPL010000153.1:0-11963 GCA_043722085.1 Candidatus Altimarinota bacterium
AAAAAAGAGTGTTATATATAAACACTCTCATTATGCCATACTTGGCTCTGTCAAGGGAAAATTTGAGATAATTTCAAGAGGATTTTGGGGGGATTTTAGCTGACATATAAAGATAAAGATAAAGAATGAAATGATCATAGCTCAATGGATGCAGTGAGACAGGCAAATAGAGAAATTTTCGAGCGAAGATTCCTGAAAGAATTCAACTCTAAAAATTAAAGAAAATTTCCCGACTCGTTCGGGATTTTTCTTGCCTTCAGAGTGATTTTCTCTATGATGGGAGTATGTATACTCGCTCACTTTTCATCTTTCGTCAGGATCTCAGACTTCACGATAATACTGGACTCATAGAGGCCGTCAAAAACTCCAAAGAAGTATTGCCTATTTTTATCCATGATACTCGTGCGATAGAAGATTTTGGTTTGGATGATCCACGATTCGGATTCATCCGTGAAGCGCTCGAATCGATCGATATCGAACTTCAGAAATATGGTGGCAAGCTTACGGTCTATAGTGGAAAACCTGAAGAGATTATAGAGGAGATTATAGAGAAATATCAAATAGATGCGGTATATATGAACCAATCATACTCTCCCCGTGGAAAAATGCGAGATGATGACATCTTAACAGTTTGTGATAGAGTATGAATCGATTTTCATATTTTTCAAGATTTTCTCTTGGTAGAGCCCCATGAGTGCGAGCCACGAAAGGTATTTACTCCCTATTCTATGCTGTGGAAAAAGTTCCTGATCGCACATCCAGAGCGGCTCTTGATACAAGATTTTGCACCGAATTGTCAGTGGTTTGTTCCAGAAGACCCGAAAGAGATATCTGAGATTATTACCACGCCTCATCACCCATATTGGAATATTGCATTCGGATATGAGCGTATGGATCGAGACTTTTCCTCTTATGATGCACTGAGAAATATTCCATCAGTAGATGGCTCTACCAGACTATCGCCATATATACGGTTTGGAGTATTTTCTATCCGAGAAGTGTATAGGAAGTTCGTTCCCGAAAGTTCTCCCCCTGAGAAGGGGGAGTCAGAGGGGGTTACACAAAAAGGAATTCTGAGTAACGTAACCCACCCCAACCCTCCCTTATCATGGAGGGGGTGAGCACTCCTCTCAGAGATTATTTGGAGAGAATTCTGGTATCAGATTGCCTATTATTTTCCATTTACGTATACTCTAGAGTTCCAAGAACGTCGTCGTAGTATCGTATGGGATACAAGTCAAGAGAGTTTGATCTGGAAACAATTTGAATCCTGAAAAACGGGATATCCACTCATCGATGCGGCGATCAGACAACTGTATGAGACGAATTGGATGCACAATAGGCTCCGTATGGTTGTAGCCTCTTTTCTCACGAAGAATCTGGGGATTGATTGGAGGATCTGAGAAGCGTGGTTCCGAAAATACCTCATCGATTATGATGAGGCCGTGAACTATGGAAATTGGCAATGGAGTGCTTCCGTTGGGGCTGATCCCAAACCAATTCGTATATTTAACCCACTCCTTCAGTCTGAAAAGTACGATCCCGATGCCAGTTTTATCAAAAAATATCTTCCACAACTCGCGCATATCGAACCAAAAAAAATCCACTCACTTGAACTCCAGGGAGTATATTATCTGCCTATCGTCGATCAAAAAGAAAGTGCCAGGGTCGCTCGAGAACGCTATAGGGGGGAGTTATAATTGGTCCATTATCTCTTGGATTTTTCAGCTGGATCCATCCATTTGCAATGAACTTCATAGCGTGAATTCTATATTATTTGAGATAATAACCGGCATTCCCCTCTCGCGTGCGATGATCGCAAGGTGTGAAAGGAGGCTTCATTTTTCTGATATGATCCCGACAATTTCAGGAAAATATTGCGTGAGCTCTGGCGAGAGGATCTGTGTTTTGAAGATTTTTGGACCAGTGGTTGTTTGGATAGTACTTGCATCTACCAGGAATCCTGTGACCTTTCCTGGAGATATTCACTGATTTTTACCCATTTTTGGCTCCCTGTATCGTCCTCTGATCTGAGCGGGGAAGTTCCATAGATTATTTTTTGCATACTGTATTTGTCGATCTCTACATACAGTATAATCAATAGAGTTATCAAGTAGCTCATCAATAGTACTAAAGTATATCATTTCTATATCTTTGTTTCCATACTCTCATATGAGTATATTTCTCATTGTATTTATATTTTTGATCATCAGAATCCTTGCATATTCTCGATATTGTTGGGAGTGGATTGCTCGAGAGATATATGGTCCATATCATCGTTTTTTCCATTCTGGAAGATGATTCCACCATTTTAGTACCGATTCTGGAATTATATTGGTAGTATTTTTGTGGTAGAATACTGTGGTATCATATATTTCCAAGGTATTTCATTGCAATTTACTCAGACTTGAGAGATCGAATTGTACATTCGGCATAGTACTGAATAATTCGGGATCAGATTGGAGAATTTCAGATATTGAGATTCCTTCATTCTTGAGGAGAAGTTCGAGTTTTTTGAGCCATTTTGCGGCAAAAATATTTAGTTCAAATATAATCTGATAGTGATTGAGAAAGTGTTCGATTGCTTCATTGATTGATTCCTGAGTGGTGTCTTGCTCGAGGGCTTGTTTTAGTTTTCCTATAATTCGTAGATCTTCCTTGAGCAATATGATCGAGAATATATTGTGTAGTGTTCTCCAGAATCCTTGTATTGATTTCAATTTTGGCGAGTATGTAGGACTTAGGATACTCATGGCAGAAAGTAGCGTTCGTAATTCGATCTCACGATCGATATAGAGCTCATTTCCGATGATTCTCAAAAAAGAACATGGCGTAAAATATATATGATGTTTTTTATATACTTGCATCACTGGGCCATTTTCTCAGTAGATTTTCTCAAGGAGTGAGTGAGTAAATGGGGTCGGTCGTGGCGCTATTTCACAGATTTCATTTTTTTCAAAAAAATAATCACCAGTTTGTGCAATGTGCTGCTCTTGAGCAACAATTGCCTCGTATTGTTCTCTGCTAATTGTTGTAATCGGCCGAGTTTGGAGAAAATAGAGCACATTCTCTGCTATACACCATTCGATATCTTGCGGATGTCAAAGGACTGATTCTATCTTTTGGAACTTTTGTATCTCGAATCAACAGATTTTTTGTAGTTCATTTGGGTAGTATGAGTATTTTTTTGGAATAATCTTTCCGCCAACGAGATCTTCTCAGGTTCAAGCGTGATATTCGAATACCATCTCTGATCATGCTATGGGATTGCGAGTGAAACACACCCCAGAATATGACGCAATAATATACTTCTGGACAATGATAGATATTTGGTTACTTGCAGTTCCAGGTATTTCCTGGGCCTGTTCGATAACAGCCATGATAGCTTTTTCTAGTCATGCAGGATCTACGGCGAGTTCTGTATGAAATTGTCCTGCCATGGAACTAGTTCCTTCATCTTCACTCAGACAGGAAGATCTTACTGCGTATGATGACTGCGGGAATACCCCCCTAATGGTAGAGGCAAGTATCTCCACTAAAATACTTTTTTCAAGTATTGCAACTATCGTTTTTGCCGGGATTGCTATAAAATCCGGCACAGTATATCCCATAGCTATCAATCTACTTAATTCTATAGTCTTATTTCATATACCTTCTGATGTGTTATGTATTTCACTCGATTGCAGTATCATATTTTATTTCACAAAATTCAAAAATCAACGTACCATTTTTCCAGCTCAATTTTCCCCTATAAAGGTATAATAGGTATCAGTCATATTTCCTTGTCAGATTTTTATAATATTTTTTGTATCTACCCTAAGTATGACTTCTTTCTCGTAGACAACAGAGAAGATATCGTTTTCTTCCAGGATAGTGAGTCCATATTTTTTCTTATTTTTTTTATTACTATCGATGCTGAGGAGATAGGAATGATCCTCATATGTTTCTCATTTCCCACGTTCGAGTATTTTTGAGATATCAAAATAATCGAGCGTTCATCCGGTTCCCCAATATCATCCCATATACCCTTGTACTTTAGTTCATTTTTTGAGATAGGCGTGTAGTGAATCAGCAGAGATTATAGTGTCTGTGAATATCTTCCCTGATTTTCTGATTCCATTAAAATGCATCGTTCAGTTCCCATTCGATAAATACCTGAAATAATTTGGGTCTGTTTTTGTCACGAAACTCGCATGGAGAGGCTCACTTTTGATATTCAGATTTGAGCCGCTGAATGCTACATAGTCGAGTAAAAAATCAGATGTTGTTGTCTCATAGTTATGTCATTGCGAGAATGATACGAGCTGATTATTTGCTACAATGTCTACCCCAAGAGCGTAGAAAGATATGTTCTCGGATTTGGTGATTCCCTCTATAGAGCTATTAAATACATATGAATGTATATACAACGGTCAGAGTATTTGCTGTCGGATCATCTCTCCAATGAATAAGAGTGACCCGTCGTCACTCTGTGAGAATATCCTATCCATTCGCATCGCTCCATGATTGAGTGCATAGAGAACTGTACTGATTGATATGAAAAATAGGACAGTGGCAATTCAGATATATGGTATATTTTTCATAAATTGTAGTATTAATATTCCCAAGGAGTATTGTATCTTCAGAGAAATGTAACTCATCGTTTCTCGAGTTCTATGCCTGTCATCTTTGCATCAAAACAATTGATATATTCATCACAAATCACAATGATCTGTGATCATTTTTTTATCTTTCAAAACACCATATCAAAACGCTTCTTGGGTGTAGAAAGCATCGAAATATTAATTGATTCAAGAATATTTTTATATGGTTTGAGTTGAACTGAACGAGCATCTATGAACGTGATTCATTGCATTGATTTTACATCATGAGTACTGAATATCCTACTATAATTCGCTTTTCCGTAGATTTTTGAGAACTTCACTTCTCCTTCCCATATTCAACCAGAATTGACCCAACTATTGACTCATTTTTCGAGATATCGACTTACAATATTTTTTTCTCTGAGAAATTCTGTAACTTCCTTTCCTCGCATCCCAGACCAACAGACGACGATTATATTTTTATTTTTTGCGATTTCTGTCCATTTTCCATCTTTGAGATCTGCAAAACGAATATGGATACTCCCTGGAATATGCCCAATTTCATACTCTAAGTCTTCTCTCGTATCGAGTATCAGAGTGTCTCCTGATTTTGTTCGGATTATATCCGAGAGCTCTTGGTTCGAGATTATGAAGCTTTTTTTACTGTTTGGGATAAGAGAATCTGTTTTAAGTGGCATAATTTTTGTAACTGAATCGAGGTTTTTCGGTTGAATTGGTCATATTACTCTGCCGATATTTGATCCTTCTCATGATATTGAGTGTATAGTTCCAGTATTTGTAGATATTCTTGATGGTGTATGATGCTTATTTTTTAGTGACGATTGTATCCATGATTGCGTATATTTTTCTTGTTCGATTCATTGATAGTAGTTATTTGCACAGTATGCTCCGATACCCGCCAATAAAAAAATACTTGGAATTCATATGATCCAGATGATTTTTTTGTGTTGTATATAGTAGACCTTCAGAAACTGTATCCCAGTCGCGTAGATGCCACTCAGGAGTACTACTCAAATGGTAAAAAAGCTCACAAGTTGTGATGCTGCTTGTATGATAAAGTCAGGAGGCGGTACTGCGTAGCTCTTTTGACAAAATAGAGCAAAGAGGATGATTCCGATAGTCACTTTTGAGAGACGCATTTTTTATTTATTATAAGGATTTCTTTTTCTTGGATTTTTGTACTGGAAGGTGTTCTATACTGAATAGTACTATTTCTGCCATTTTCTCCCTATCTTCGAGCCACTCAGGATTCGCTGGAGCGGTATTTTTTGATCCTGGATATGCTTTGGTTTCAGTATCTTCGAAGAGATGAATCGTCTCGGCGGTAGTTTTTAGAAAAAGAGTTCCGTCACAGACAAGTCAAAAAATACGTCCATCACTATATATACAGTATTCACCCATCATTGGTTGGAATATAACATTCGGAACGAGTGAGAGTGATTCCATGAGGAACTCAAGTGTGGATAGTGAAGTAGACATGATGTATATATTAGATACTACTGATATCATCGATGGTATCATTTTCTTCACCAACAATTCCATCATGCTGGAGGTCTACCATTTCTTTGTATTCTGGAGAATTCTGGTAGAGTTCCTTGTGGCTTCCCTTCGAAACGATGCGTCACTTTCCCATGAGGTAGATCGTATTAGCACTCATAATGGTTGAAAGCCGATGTGCAATGATGATGCTGGTTCTCCCTTCCATGAGGTGATCAAATGCTCATTGGACCAACTTCTCAGTCTTGGTATCGAGCGCACTGGTGGCTTCGTCGAGAATCAGGATTTCTGGATTCGCAAGTATCGCACGAGCAATCGCGATACGCTGTTTTTCTCCTCATGAGAGCTTGAGTCCTCGTTCTCCCACGGGTGTCTCCCACTTCTCTGGAAGAGACTCGATAAATTCGAGGATATTCGCCTCGCGGCAGGCCTTTTCTAGATCAGCTTGGGAGATATTATCTCTCACGTACTCGAGATTATGCCGAATAGTTTCATTAAAGAGCGTTGTATCCTGAAATACGGCCGCAAACTTCTGGCGGTAGCTCCCGAGTGTGAAGTCGTAGATATCCGCCCCATCAATAAGAATTTTTCCAGAGGTGGGTTCGTAAAATCGCATCAGGAGTTGGATAATGGTAGATTTTCCACTTCCAGTATGGCCAATGAGTGCGACGCGTTCGCCATTTTTGATCTCAAAATCAATCCCCGAGAGCACCTCTCGTTCACTCGATGGGTAGGAGAATGAGAGGTTTTGAAAATGAATATTTTTTGAAATTCCGGGAAGTATACTGGTACCAGTATCTTTCTCGTTATCCATTGCAAATATAGCCTCCACTTTTTCGTAATGGGCAATATTGAGCATCATACTTTGATAGGCTTCAAAAACCGAGAATATTGGGCCATAGACCCGATCTGCAAATGCTAGAAAAAAGAGAAGAGTCCCAAGTCCCATGGTCCCTTGGTAGATAAAAATAACCCCAATCGAGAGAACAAAGACTTTGGCTACAAAAACAAAAGCTTGTCCAAATGAATTAAATCCCACCCATAGTTTTCGTACAATTTGTTGTTCTGATGAGCCTTTATCGAAACGATCTGACAGGATTTCGATCTCTTGCTCTCATCGGTCAAAAATTCTGGTAATGTTGAGATTCGTAAAACTATCGGATATTCGGCCAAATGCCTTATCCCAGAGCTTATTCGCGATTCGTTGGTTTTTGTGTGCTTTTTTCCCAACCCATATCACGCCCCCGATACTAATCGGTAATAACATAATACTAATGAGCGTCATGCGAATATCAATATTGAGTCCAACGATGATAAGAATAGTAGCAATACATATTTGCGGGATGACTTTGAGAATGAGGTTGTCTCATGCTTGCCAAACTGCCTCAGCACCACGATCAATGATCTTTTGTTTTTCTCCATGCTGTATTCCGAGATGGTAATTTATAGGAAGTAACAGTATTTTTTTCATAGAATTCATGAGAAAATTCTGCCAATCCTCATGCTGATGCCTGAGTAATGTCATCGCAAAATAATACCGAGTAGCTATGGCTGCAATCGTGATACCGAGCCACACCGCAATAATAATCACTACAGAAGTTGGTATGATTCACACCGGTGATTTGAGTTCTTTTTCGAGTGCGTCCATCAGAATCTTGTAGAAATATGGCTCACTTGCTATAGTCACAATATAGAGAATCATGAGTGTCCCGATTTTCCACTTAGCCTTTTTTATTTCATGAAGATGAGAAAATATGGAATAGAGTATTTTTGTTTTACTGATTTTTGGTTCAATGGGTGCCATAGGTGGTTTGATGAGTAAGGATATCTCTAAGTTCTGGGAGTTCGTGCTGCTTGAGGAGCGTGTGTCCGGTTTTCTGGTACTCTAGGGCATTGTAGTATTGATGATTGTTTGCGGAGTAGGGAAGTGGAACAATGATAAGATGAGGCTTTGTCTGATTGAATGCAGTGAGTTCAGCCAGAGTTGTCGCACTGCCACGAGTTATAGCGATTTGCGCATGTGGAATCAGTGATGCGATATTTGCCTGAGATATCCAATCGAGTGCTTGGCAATCTGGTATTTTTTTGAATTCAGCCCGCATACCACTGTTCAGTTTTCCGAGAGCTATGATCCACTCGTACTTCTCATTTTCCGAAAATTGCTCTAGAATGGATTCAAATATAGCTCGTGATCCCTGACTTCCACAGATGACCAGGATATGAGGTTTCGTAGTATTCCATACTATCGGCTCTCTTGAAACATGTGGCAGTTCTTGAGAAAATATCGGATCGAGAATTTGCCCTATTACTTCACATTTTGTGGAGTTGAAATATATTTTCGTATTTTCAAATCCGAGAAATATCGTACTCGCAAATCTCCCTAATATCCGGTTGGATATTCCCGGAATTGTATCTGATTCATGAATATAGAGACTAATACTGAGTGACCATGCGGCCAGCCCAATAGCCACTGATCCCGGTCATCACTTGGAGAATAGCGCAATATTTTTATCTGAATATATTATTTTTTTGAGTATGGTTCTCGCTGATAAAAAACCAAGGAGTAAATATATTGGATAGAGAACTGACTTACATGATCGAGTAGTGGAGAGCTTCAGGGTGGGAATAGAAAGAAAAGAAATACCTTCTTCTCTAGCCCTATCTTGCTCCTCTGAATGAGATCCTCCTATCCAGAGAAAATCTGGTTTCAAGCCCTCTTTGTAAAGAGAGGTAGGGAAGATTCTTTTTGAAACAAAATCCTCAGTCTCAATATGCTCGGCAACTCCTTTACGAAAGGAGTTCACAATTGATACAATAGGCTGGATATGTCCACCAGTTCATCCACCTACCAGAATAATTTTGCTATATTTTGAGAGTGTTCCCAAGAGTTTTTCTTTCATGATTATTTTTTTATTCCTCATCATCACTTCCGACAATTCGCTCGAGCATCTCGATGATAAAGTCCCAAGTATCAATATTTGGTCTCATCCGAAGGATATCATCAGCATCGAACCATGCATACTCTGCAATTTCGTCCGTTTGGATAGTTAGATTTTTGTTATTTACATCGATAAAGTCTGTTTCCATCAAGAAAATTGATTCCGTTCGAGACTTATCTTTTCCATCTGTATTCGTATAGGTGAGTTCATATGTGGTAATAGGAAGTGGGATATGCTTGAGTTTTCGACCGCGATGGCGAAGGATCTCATCCCGATCGATCTCAAAAAATCGTACTTCCAGACCGAATTCTTCCTGGAGTTCGCGAACCATAGCATCACTGAGTGATTCAGAAGGCTCTACGTGTCCACCTGGTAGTACCCAGGGAGTATCTTTGGTATGCTTGGTCATGAGTATCTGCCCATTGGGATTGAATACAAAGGCTCGGACAACAGCAGGGAGAGACATAATAGATGAAACTAAGGAATAAGAGATCGAAACTATACTCAGAAAATCGAAAAAATCGAGGGGAAAAACTATCTGAATCCCATTTTTATCCGATCGAGCCAATGGAGAGTTGGCAGAGGAAGTCCGTGCCTGAGAAGAAAATCATATTCCATCTTTACAATTCTATAGGAATTACCTTTTATATCAATGATTACCCTATCGAGGATAGAGACGTCAATATTCCAGTTTCATTCTGTATCAAATCCTTGATACGGATCCAATTCGGTAGATCTAATAACTTCCATATGCTCGGGAATATCAGCTCGAATCGGTTCATCTCTCCAGAGATATCCGTCTTTTTCTACCTCTTCTTTTGTAAAACTCTCATCGA
Source organism: Candidatus Altimarinota bacterium (assembly GCA_043722085.1). Lineage (GTDB taxonomy): Bacteria > Patescibacteriota > Gracilibacteria > BD1-5 > UBA2023 > JABFSX01. Next base: position 9,877 of record JAYSPL010000153.1, read on the forward strand.
TCATATACGCCAGTGTATCGTTGAAATAAAAAGGATTCAGAGAACCTGGAAAGAATTCACCCAGAGTTCCATCGACTTCCATAGAGGCAAATATCTCATCTGCAAGTACTTCCCATTCTTCTTTTGTATACTGCTTATTGAGGATACAGTATGACTGGTTCTTGAGACCGATGCAGCCGAGGCAGTGATGACAATTCTCGAGAAAATACCCATAGTAAATATGAGAACAAGATCATATCTGCATAGAACAATAGATATTACTACAACCATCTCCACCAGCCGCCATTGCCCCGTAAAAATCAGATCCATTTAATCCGACATCTATACCATCGTAGATATTTTTAGATCAGTTCTGTCCATTTCCAGCAAGAACGTTTCTAGAATCATGGAAATTGATAATCCATCCGCCATTTTCTATATTCGATGACTTGATGATATACTCTCCATTTACATTTGTTGAGGCAAAATTCACTGCCTTTTTATCGAGTATGTAATTATAGTATGTATCGAATCCTTTTTTATCGCTGAGAATTCTTTGTTTCTTTTTGAGATATTCCTCCTTACTGTATGCTTGATTACCAATATGATATCTCTTATTCTCGAGTTTATCACAGCCAATACATTCCTCACAACCGATCAGGTTTGAGGAGAACCAGGCATTCGATGAGTTCAAAATGAAGCGACTATAGAATATATTGTGACTCGTATCGACTCCAGCCGATGAGTATATATTGGAGGAATTATTGCAGGCAAGAAACGAGTTATATATATTATGTATATTACCATAACAGAGAGCACTATAGGCGATATTCTCTGCATCTATTCATATCACAAAACTGAGGTATGTATTTTTTGCTCAAAAGAGTGCATCAGCGTATTCAGAATTTTCTACTTTCATAAATTGCATCAGATGCTGAAAAGGAAAAATATCATGAAAACTCTGAAAATTTTCGAAAAAAGAGTGGGAGAAATCATACTCTAGAAAGTGACTTGAGGCATTCTGAAACTCAGCGTCATCTAGTCGTTTGACCCGAGGACTTTCTGGATATCGACAGACTCTTCCGTCTCTTTTATAGAGATTCATCACTTCCCAACTCCCGAGTTCTTTCACAAAATCGCGAAACGGAGTCTTTTTGCGTTTTTCTTGGATGAGGGATTCGTAGTGGGATATTTTTGGCATATATCTATTCTAGATGAAACGCTTAGAAATCAAAATTAAACTCTCGATTGTCCCAATCATATCTCATCTTGATTCTCTCTATGGGATGAATCTTCGGAAGAGAGAATCCATACGGCATATGTACAAAATGTATTGTATCTGTTATGAAAGTTGGCATATGCCCGCTTTGTTTCGACGAGATGTTCATTGGGTGGAATGGGGTACATTTTAGTTCTTTAGGCTCATAGGAAGCATGAGAAGAAAAGGAAGAGATTTCTCATAATCGAGCTCACAGTAGTTTACTCAGAGATTGATATTGTTATAGTATGTATCTCGATGCTCTTTATAGTATTGTTCACTGGGGAGTTTCCAGAAATTTTTTCCAAGTTTTGATACAATAAACCACTTTTCTAGTAGTCGTGCTGACCGACCATTCCCATCGGCAAATGGATGTATATGTACGAAGACCAGATGGATGAGTGATGCGTAGTAAAAAACTTCTTCTAAGCGTATATCTTTTGAGAGAAGAAGATCGATATCCATAAAAAGCTCTTTCATTTTTTCACTGATACATTCCGCTTCGATAGCGAGATATATCAGTCATGTACTTCAAAAAACACCAACTTTATCACGTCTATATTTTCATTGTAGGGATTTGATGAGGAGGTTTCTAGAAGCTAATGTGTGCGTATGAAGAAATGTTTTCTCTGTAAGAATATGACTTTCGGCGTATCTATATGCCTCGATGAGGTATTCTATTTCTTGACGTTCTTTGGGCTTTGAAGCGATATTTCGGAGATTCATAAATGAATTCAGATCGAGACTATTACCGGCTTATCCCGAAAATCTGAGGACTAAATTTTTATCCCATGGGATTTCCTATGAAAAAACCGTCATAATACGATACAACATATAGCGTTGATTTTTG
>JAYSPL010000154.1:0-2419 GCA_043722085.1 Candidatus Altimarinota bacterium
CGTGAAAAACTCGATCTCATAGGAGAGAAGTATCTCGTGAAGGCAACTCTCGATAGACTCATAGAGAAGTTTGCTCCGAGCTACACGATATCCCAGCTCTGTGATACTGGGATGATATCACCACTCAAGCGATGAGTGCGGTATATCAACAATATCAACAGAGATATAGAGGACCCCTATCGTATAGCGAATCTCTACTTCTGACTCGAGCCCTATATGTTCGGTGGACTCGGAGTCTACCAGATGTACGGATACTCGACTCAGCTCATCGAGTGGCATACCGTCTACAATACTCAGATATCAGGAGAGCGGATTATCGGGAAGACGAAATATATATTTCGAAAACAGAGAGAGAGCTTCTTCTACGGAGTGACCACGGCAGAGAGTGGCAATATTACCTATAGGGTCATGTCACGAGAACGAGCGCTGATCCAGATGCTATGAGAGTGAAAGACTTTTCGTACACTTCCTCGTGGTATCGATAGAGATCTTCTCATCGAAATGGCAGAAAAATATACATCAAAAGCTACTCGGGTTATCATAAAAAATCTATGTTCATAGACAATATCCTGACATTCCTGCCCCAGTATGAGAACTTCGAAAAAGAGAAATTTCTGAGGATATTATCTCGATCGAATACGCAGGATTTTGATCCATTCAAATTCGAGAAAGACTTCGTTCTCACAATTATCCTCATCAAGTTCTGAGAAAAATACTGAGATCTCGTATTCAAGTGAGGAACTTGTCTGAATAAGGTATATTTCCCATACTTTCGCCTCAGTGAAGATCTCGACTTCGTCCTCGATGTGGAGCTCGGTCGTGCAGCCCGCCAAACTATACTCAAAGAATACGAGGAGAATTTCGTGGCAGATCTCACACTTCTCGGACTCACTCTCCGAGATGAGCGGACAAAATTCGACGAGTACAGGCTCGCTATGTTCACATTCGAATACCAATCCGCTATCAATAACTCTCTTCAGACCGTCAAACTCGATATCTCTCTGAAGTGACGACTCTCATTCCCAACGAAGCCTGGGAAGATCCAATCGATCTTTATCGATAATATATATGAGGATCCTATTTTCTCTCAGGATCACACGATATCTTGTATCGATATCCGAGAGGCACTCGCTGAGAAGATGCGAGCAGCACTGACGAGGCGAGAGCCAGCTATTCGAGATTTTTTCGATATCTGGTATGCGAAAAATATCTGAGGATTCGATTTCTCCGATCCTGTTTTTCTCTCCCTCCTCTGAGAAAAACTCCGAGAAGTAGACTACGCCTATACTCTCGAAGACAATCAGGATCTCCTCATCCGACAGATCAAGACCGATCTCAAGCCCGTCCTCACTGACGACTATGGATTCGACTTCGAGACTATCTATACATTTATCCTCTCATACAAGATATAACTATGCAATCACAGATCAACCGTATCACTGATATTCTCCGCCGAGATGATGGTATCTCCGGAGCGATGCACTATACCGAACAAATATCTTGGATACTCTTTCTGAAGTTCCTTGATGACTTCGAGACGCGAGAGGCAGACTCAGCGGAGCTCGATGACAAAGAGTACACCTATATCATCGATGAGGCATTCCGTTGGTCGATATGGATTCAGAGGGATAAGAGACTCTTCTCAGGTGATGATCTGAAGGAGTTCGTGAACAAAGAGTTATTTCCATATCTCAAGGGATTTCGCAATGTGGATGCGGATTATCACTCGATCAAGTACAAGATTGGTGAGATATTTTATTTTATGGATAATCGTATCGAGAGTGGACATACACTCCGTGAGATTCTCGATATTATCGATGGCCTCAATTTCCAGAATCAAGAGGATCTCTTCGAACTCTCGAAGATCTACGAGAGCCTCCTGCAAGGAATGGGCAATGACGGAGGGAATTCAGGAGAGTTCTATACACCTCGGTGTATTATCAAGCTGATCGTCGACCTCATAGATCCGAGGGTCGGGCAGACCGTCTATGATCCAGCGGCGGGAAGTTGTGGATTCCTTATCGAAGCATTCAACCATATCAAGCCACAGATACAGACCGATACAGAGCTCGAATTTCTCAACAATCATACTTTTTTCGGAAATGAGAAGACCCCTCTCGCGTATATCCTCGGGGTGATGAATATGATCCTCCATGGAATCCATAATCCGAATATCAGTAAGGTTAATACCCTCACGACCAATATCCGTGATATCCAAGACAAGGATCGCTACGATATCGTCCTCGCCAATCCTCCATTTGGTGGAAAAGAGAAAGAACAGATACAACAGAATTTCCAATATCCAAGCAATGCCACAGAAATGCTATTCCTTCAACATATCTACAAGATGATTCGAGTAGGAGGAAAGACGGGAATTGTCGTACCTGAAGGAGTACTTTTTAATACTTCTGAATCATTC
>JAYSPL010000155.1:0-11154 GCA_043722085.1 Candidatus Altimarinota bacterium
TATAACCTACGAATGATAGCATATATTTTTTATTTTTACAAAAGTCCTCAGATTTTCGGGATAAGCCGTAAAGTCCTTGGGCGAGGTAAAAGTATGCTGTCGAAGCAATTATCGTTTATGAGTCTCCAATATCTCCTCACTTTATTATCTTTCTGATGAGATTGTAGTGTATTTGATAGTACTCTCATAATTTACAGTAATACCACACTTTCTTTTTTCATTGAGTACTGGGGCAATACATTTTTTTTATGGACCCCAAAAAAAACCCTTATATCGTACAAATAATGTATTCATGGGCAAGACAAAACACCTATTTTCTATAGGTTTTTGGAGTATGTCAAAGAATTCAAATGCTCAGAATCTGGACAAGAGGTGGGCACTATAGTCAGGAAGAGCAAAAAAACAAAAGATAATAAAAAAAGTTATTGACGTTCTATACTATGTTGGATAAAATATATGTGTTTATACTATTCTTAATCTGTATGGATATGACAAACAACACCTCCAGTAAAATGCTCGGAAATGAAGTAGGCACTGGGACAATAGAGCCACGATGACCATCAGCGTCTCGTACTCGTATTGCAACAGCACTACTTGCTCTATCTCTTGTGTCTGGAGTCAATGCTGGAGCTCAGACTCCTACGAAAGATAGCAATGAAAAACTTGTAACAATCTCGTCCCCTTCCGCTACACTCCAGGTGACAAAATGACAGGGGTATTGACGAATGGCATCAAATGGGGAAGATTTTGAGAAATTAGCCCTGTTATCCAGTGAAGAGATGGGGAAATTACCATTTGCCATTCGGATAGAAGTAAAAAAATGGAAACAAACTCGAGAGGATGAAAAGGTGGTATCATTAGGCAGATGAAATGAACAGAAAAAAGAGACGGTGGTATCAATAGATAGATGAAATGATCAGAAAAAAGAGACGGTGGTATCAAAATTGGAAGAATCAAAGCGGTTAGATGAAACAATGGCATCACAACAGGAAGAATTAGATTGATTAGATGCACAACTAGCGACCTTAAAAAAAGAATGAGCAGATCTAGACGCGGCTAATAATGAAATAAGATCCAAAGTAGAAACTACTTGGAATACCCTCACTGTACAATTGCAAAAGCTCGATAGTCAAAAACAGAGAGACATTCTCATGAAGGATCCTCTAGGGAATAAAAAAATATTAGATTACGTTATTGCCAACAATCTTCCTCCTCCAGAGCTTGCTAAAAAGTTAATTTCTCTAATTATAGCATAATTTTTGCAATAAGACCAATAATATGTTATCCTGTATGGGTAACATATTTTTTATGACAGAAAAAATACATGATATCCCCACTGGAGGAGATGCTGGAGGACAAAGTCCTGAGGCTATTTCAGTAGTACTCACTGAAGAACAGAAAAAGCAGATAGAGAGAGATCCTCGTCTTACCACACTCACCCAGAATCCTGAAAACCTCAAGGCATTGCAGACTATGTTTAATGAGAATACTCAGGTTTTTTCGGCACTCGATAATCCAGTAGCACAAACGAAGCTCAAGGAGCATTCACTAAAATGACAGGGGTATTGACGAATGGCATCAAATGGGGAAGATTTTGAGAAATTAGCCCTGTTATCCAGTGAAGAGATGGGGAAATTAGATGCAAAAATCCAAGAAGAGCTCGAAAAGTATATGGATAATAAGCTCAATAAAACCCAAGAAAAGGTGGTATCAATACAGAAAGAATCAAAGCGGTTAGATGAAACAATGGCATCACAACAGGAAGAATGAAAGCGGTTAGATGAAACGGTGGTATCAATAGATAGATGAAATGATGAGAAAAAAGAAACGGTGGCATGAAGAGATATATTAAAGGATCTGAAAAAGGAAACGGTAATATCAGATACCGACCTAAATACTTGAAAAAAAGAAAAACACAGAGAGATTGTGGAAATTGATAGCAAACTCGAATCACTATCGCATTCGACGAGTCAGGCTTTTGAGTCACTCTTAGGTTCCGGAAAATCCCATATAGAATCAGAACTCTTAATTGCAAGAGACGATGCAAATAATCCTGTCAATGACACACTTCGAAAAAATGGTGTATTAGATAAGGATATACGAAGTGAGAAATATGATGATCTCAGACGTGCATCGATCATCGTGAGTCAGGAATCATATCTCAGGAAAAATGGATATATTCGTGATGAAGAATCGTTCAATAGTGCCATATCAGAAATCAAGAAACTGGGCATTGTACCTCCAATAGTAGATACCAAGAACTTCGCGCAACATATCGATAGTCGTTTTCCAAAAACCGAGGCTACAGAACGAGCCAAACAAGAGATCAGAACAAGTATTGCATCTGGAAATATCGGAACTCTCTATTATGATGGAAAGTGAGAGAAGTATACCCTCATCGATCGTGATGGCAAAACCAGCAAAGAGGTCTATATGGATCCCCCTGAAACACGTGTCATATGAAATCAGTTTTCCATACGACGTGAAACTCCTAAAAGGGAATTATCCGAAAATGAGAAACAAAAAAGAGCTTTCGAAAAAAATATCATGGCTAGTATAAAAGATATGAAGAATAATCCATTTATTGGAGCACTAGCTCATGTGAATTTCGTTGATACATTTGACCAAGCAGAGAAGTCAACAGATCCCAGCAAACAACTCCAGTGCACGTATGCATGACTCAAACAAAAAGAAGCAAGTATCATAGAGCGCATCCAGACGAGTGAACAATCAGGAGAGATAGCCGAGGTGAGCGCTCTCAGGTCGGGACTCGAACAAGTACAAGGACAAGTCCGAAAGATAGAGGAACTCGCTATTGCCTACCAAAAAATCATAGTAAAATGATGAGAAAGTCAGGAATCAGTATCTCCTGATCAATTTGACACTATTGCCAGATCCAACCTCTCCTGGCTCGGGGAAAATTATTTCGATAGGATGGGACCAGGTGCACAGGACACACTCGATAGGATCATCGGTGCGATAAATACAAATCGAAAGAAAGCCGATCAGATAGATCTTGCAGATCATATACTCACAGCTGAGGAGAAAACTAATCTTATAAGCGTACTCAATGAATTCGGTGGTGTTCATGATGTGCTCACGAGTGGTGACCAATTGCCTATATTTCAGAAGAAAATAGCAGGACTACTCATACTCAATAGTGACAATACAGGCAGTGTTGAAAATATCACCCATAGGACAATAGGTGCAATCAAAACATGAAAGAAAAATCGAGTCTAACAGAGCCCATTTTCTTATCCTATCCAACCTTTTGTAATTTTGCAGTTGATTTTGGAAGTCTGTATCTCTATGAAAAACCAAAAATAGAAACAACTCCAGAATCACCTAGCAAATCATCACTCTAGATCCTTCTCATATTTGATGGGGATTGATAGTGAAAATAGAGTATCTGATGTTTCAGGAGAGTGGTACTATCTGAGGTCGTATATCTACTTTCTCTGAATCATCTTATAGAACTCGAGAACGTCTCCAATTTCGATCGTAACATCTCCCTTGAAGTTGATACCACATTCTTCGCCTTCAAGCGCTTCGATCACATCAAGTGGTCCTTTTTTGAGATTGAGGACTTCCCCGTTCCCGACCTTGTGATCACCGCGAATCACACGAATTTTGGATTTTGGCTCGATTCGACCCTTCTCGACTCCAAGGCCCACGATCATCATCGACTTATTCTTGCCGGTATAGAATATCGCCTTTACTTTCGCCGATCCGAGCTCTGTCTCTTCATAGCGGATATCGATCATACCGGTGATAATAGACTCTACCTTTTCGAGAATATGATAGATAACCTTCTTATCGATGAACTCGATCTTGGATTGTGAGAGGGCTGATTTCGCGGCTGGAAGGACTCCAACGTTATAGGCAATCAGAAGTCCTTGGGAAGTACCCGCCATCATCACATCCGACTGATTGATATCACCGAGTGCCGCATGGATAAAGGCAATCTGCGTCTCAGGAGTCGAGAGCTTGCTCAGGGCTGATTTGAGGGCTTCGAGTGATCCACCGGTATCCGTCTTGAGAACGACCTTGAGCTGTTTGAGAGCTCCTGACTTGAGTCGACCCATGAGCATCGCGAGTGACGCCCCTTCAAATGCATGAATCGATTTTTTGTTTTTTGCAATAGAGTATTCCTTGGCTCGAGTCGTTGCGATCTCTGGGGTTGATACCACCTGTAGAATATCTCCTCCCTGTACCACACCTCAGAGACCAGTGATCTGAACTGGCGTTCCGGGTCCTGCTGACTCAATGTTCCTGGCTTTGTAGTCTTTGAGTGTTCGCACTCGACCAGAGACTCCGGCACAGACGATGTTATCCGTCTTATGGATGGTTCCCGTATTGATGAGGATCGTTGCCACAGAACCCAGCTTCGCATCCATATGTGCCTCGATCACTGTTGCAACAGCACCACGATCTGGATTGGCCTTAAGATCCAAGAGTTCTGCCTGAAGGAGAATCATCTCAAGGAGCGTATCCATACCGAATCCTGTGTGTGCAGAAACGGGTACCACGACGGTTGTTCCTCCCCAATCTTCTGGTTGGAGTCCTTGCTCAGCAAGTTGGCCCTTGATCATATCGATATTGGCGCCTGGTTTATCCATCTTGTTGAGTGCCACGATAATAGGAACTCCTGCCTCCTTAGCATGATTGATTGATTCAATCGATTGTGGTTTCATCCCTTCATCAGCTGCGATAACGATCACGGCAATATCCGTGAGTTTCGCACCACGAGCTCGCATAATCGTAAAGGCCTCATGTCCCGGAGTATCAAGAAATGTAATACGTTTACCATCTTTGGTTACTTGATAGGCGCCAATTTTTTGAGTAATACCACCTGCTTCTGCCGATGCAATAGATGACTTTCGAATATAATCAAGAATCGAAGTCTTTCCATGATCCACATGTCCCATGACTGAGATAATTGGCGAACGAGTGACAAAGTGTGTCATATCATCTTCATGAATAAGGTCTTCAATGTTTCCTTCCATGAGGTCAGATACTGATGCATTTTCTGATATTTCTTTGGTAACTTTGATTTTGAATGCTTCTCCAATAAGAAAACAAGTATCAAAGTCGATCGGAGCATTGAGCGTGACGAGTACCCCATTTTTCATAAGCTCTCCGATTACCTTCACCACTGAAACCCCAAGTTTGTCTGAAAATTCCTTTACCGAAATCATATCACCCACAAAAACCTCTTGACCGGTACGATCCACAAGAATCTGCTTTACATCTTCGAGCGCTTTTTCTTTTTTATGACTTCCTGCTTTGTGTCCTCGGCGGAATGATCCATCATCAGCATCTCCACCCACACTCTTGAGTCCTTTTTTCTTGCCATCAGCACCCATATAGTCACGAGATCCGGCCTTACCACCCTTTTTGGCGGTCCCATCACGAGTTGGAGTCGAAAAGCTGATGTCTCGCTGAAACATAGGCTTCGATGAGTCTCGAAGTCGTGCTGGTCCAGATCAGCCCGATACTGCTGGACTCGTAGAAGTAGTAGAACCAGGTGTAGTAGGGCGAGCTACATGTCCTCCGCCAGTTGGACGAGGAGGGCGAGGTCCCCGGCGTTCTTCTGGTGGGAGGGGCATCACTGGTCGGTTTTCGAGTGGCCTGAAACGAGTCTCTACTTTTTGAAATGATATAAGGGGTTTTTTGGTAGCATCACGTTCTTGTGAAAGTGGTGAGTTATTGGCAGAAGATTGTTGTTTCATCATGGTACGCATGAGTCCTTCTCCAGCGTGTTCTCTTGATATGAGTCGAGCTTTTGGCTTTTCGATCTCAACAATCTCTTCTGAAACAACCACAGTAGGTTCAGTATTTTCGATTTTTCGAGCAATAATTTTTGGCTTTGATGTGGTCTCCTCTACTGGTTCTGAGAGAGGCTCAGTTGGTTTTTTTACAACTACTTTTGGTTTGATTTTGAGAACCTTTTTATCGAGTGCACTATTCTCAGTTGTTTGAGAGATATTGGCGTAGTAATCGTCTTGGATATCGTCCTTGTTTGTCGGCATGAAGTATGGGGTTATGTATGGAAGATGGGCTCATAAGACCACTCTTTTACTACAAAAAGGTCGTATTTTATAAATCTAAAAGACGCCTATCTAGTAACGCATACGAAAAATGTGAGTCAAGGATATAGAAAAGCGAGAAAATGTCAAAAAATAAAAATCTGAGTAATTCTATAGAGGCATATATACAAAAAATAGATTATTGATATACTGTATTCTTCAGTTTCATTTTTAATGATACTCGTATGATTACTTTTAGAAAAATCTATGAACTCATATTCAAATCATTTCGAATACAGGCAACCAGTCATTTTCTCGATGAGCTCACACAAGAGCAGGTACATAAGATGATTATCGTAAAACGTTCCTGGGTCTACTGATTTTTTGTGAGCCTTACATTTATCTTGATACTCCTTGTGCTGCTCATCAATATATATTTTGTACTACTACGCTACCCTTCTCCTCTGACAAAATATACGATTCTCTGAGTACTTATTTTTATTACGATGCTGGGGCTCTATACCAGTATACGGTACCTTTATTTTTTTCGGAAACTCCATAAAAGAGATGGTATATTGGCTGGAACACACGATATTATCCCTATAAAAGCAGCAATTCAAAAGGAAGAGAGTGCCTTTATCTCATTTTTCAATCAGATTACTACAAGTTACATTCTCATGATCCTGGTTACGCTATTTAACGTATACTATACTCTCTATCTGGACGTCAATCCCTTCGGTATAGCGACCGTTAGCGAAGTTTTCTTTTATGGCATTCAGATTTACCTGATTCACTCCTACCGCAATCAGATGATCAACCTAGAGATGGACTGTGTTATCATCGTCCCAAACCGCGTATACTTCATTAACCAGATAGGCGTCTATAAGAGAACCCAGACGATAAAATGGGTGAATAATATCCGAATCATTTCGAGTAGTTATCAGGGATTTTTTGGATCATTGTTCAACTATGGTGCTATCGAGATTATGATCAAGGGAGATACTCCGGCACTCGCCATCACCTATCATATGCGGTATGTGGATCAACCTATCGAGATTGTCAATCAGATCAATGTCCTCATCGAACCACAGCCGTTTAGTGATAGTATTAAGTAGTGAGATGTTAAAATTAGCGCTGGGAGATACAGCGGATGGGGTTATAAATTGAATTGTTTATATATCAAACTTCTCTTTATGAGATGTTTTCATACCTATAAATATCGAAAGATAGTCAAAATTATTTCACTATCAAAAGTCCTCCTCTATTTCTAGAGAGAGGACTTGTTTTATTAGCGATGATTATCCATTTTTCTGACTCCCGTTTTTCTTGCGATCACCTTCTGTGAGCCACTTTTTACGAAGACGGAGTGATTTTGGAGTGACTTCTACGTACTCATCATCACCGATATAGTCAAGACAATCTTCGAGAGTCATCTGTCTGATTGGAGTGAGACGAATCGCTTCATCAGTTCCAGAGGCTCGCATATTCGTGAGTTGCTTGTTCTTGGTAGGATTCACAACCAGATCAGAACCCTTGAGATGTTCACCGATAATCATACCTTCGTAAATCTCAGTAGCCGGTTCAACGAGGATAGGACCACGATCCTGGAGATTAAAGAGGGAGAATGCCATAGTCATACCTCCACAAGCGGAGATCATTGATCCAACGGCTCGTTTTTCGATAGCTCCCTTGTATTCTTCGTAATGATCGAATGAGGAGTAGATGATCCCTTCCCCCTTGGTTTCAATAACGAAACGTGATCGGAAACCAAGAAGTCCTCGAGTTGGAACATCAAATTCCATACTCGTTACTCCATTTTCGGTGTTCATATTTTTACAGATCCCCTTTCGTTTTCCGAGCATTTCGAATACCGTACCAGAACTTGACTCAGGAACCCACATCACCACTGATTCAATTGGTTCTTGCTTCTTTCCATCTACCATATGAAAGATGACTTGTGGTGCACCAACCTGGAGCTCGAATCCTTCACGACGCATCGTTTCCACGAGTACAGAAAGGTGGAGTTCTCCGCGACCTGACACACGGTATGAGTTACCATCAGAGTTCTCGAAGTCGATCTTGAGTCCTACGTTCATCTCTGTTTCTTTTTCAAGACGATCACGGATCTGACGAGATGTTACGAACTTCCCTTCTTTACCAGCAAATGGACCATCATTTACCATGAATTCCATAGTAAGCGTTGGCTCATCAACCGTAATAGGAGGCATTGCGATTCCATCTGGATCTGCACAAACGGTTTCTCCAACATAGATATCAGGAATACCTGCGATGGTGATGATATCACCTGCAACACCCTCTGATACTTCCATCTTCTTGAGACCGAGCGACGTGAGAACCTTGGAGATCTTACCAAGACGACGAGTTCCATCATTGGCGATGATCGTGACGGTCTGACCAACCTTTGCTTGACCATCAACCACACGACCGATACCCATACGACCAACATAGTTATCATACGCAAGATTGGCAATCTGCATTCGGAGGGGTTTTGTTTCGTCATTGGTCGCGACGGCTACCTGTTCGATAATCGTATCAAATAGTGCTGAGATATCGGTTGCCTCATCTGACATATTGCGTTTGGCGATACCATCTCGAGCGATAGTATAGACAATGCGACCATCAGTGATATCGAGTTGTTCGTCTGTTGCACCGAGTTGTACGAAGAGATCAAAGAGCATATCTACGACTACTTCTGGTTGCGCCGTAGGCTTGTCGATCTTGTTAATAACAATAATTGGTTTGAGACCGAGTTCGAGCGCCTTTTTGAGGACGAACTTCGTCTGTGGCATTGGACCCTCATACGCATCAACGACGAGACATACTGAATCCACCATGCGAAGTACTCGTTCTACCTCAGAACCGAAGTCCGCATGACCCGGAGTATCTACGATATTGATCTTATAGTCACCGTACTGAACGGCTGTATTTTTTGCGTAGATCGTAATTCCTCGTTCTTTTTCCTGATCGTTAGAATCCATAATCGTTGTTCCAACATCTTCATTCTCGCGGAATGTATTGGTCTGTTTGAGAAGTGCATCCACGAGAGTCGTCTTACCGTGATCCACATGGGCGATGATCGCCACGTTGATATATTTCATAGGTCTATAAAGTGAGTAAATAGAAAAATGAGCCAGCAACTGGCTCGAATTTGCGTGGATTATACCAAAAAATACAGAAAAGCAAGTTTTTGTTCCGAGATTCTTCTAGACTATTGGAACTGCCATATATTGCGTCAAAAATGCTCACCATTTTTCACACAACTACTAGATGATAACTATACTTATCATATATAAAGTGTTATAATGTTATAATTGAAAAAATATAAATTTATTGGTTATTCCTCATTCAAAAATACTCACGACGCATACCATACCCTCTCAAAAGATTCGATATGTCTAGCCGTAGCTATAGAGAGACCATAATACCATTAATATATGCAAAGTATACTTACCATACATTCATTAATTCAATATCATATATAACTCTTGCTGCTACCAATACAATATTTCGAATAAGAAAAAGATATAGTGGTGTCCACACAGATACGAATATGATGAGTAACTTCCATACCGATTCTTGTGAAGTATTCACAGGGGTTACCACGAGGAATTGACGATGGCTATCTTAGACATATTCATGAACTACTCCAAAATGTGGAAAAAATAACACATTGTACACTGAATATTGTAGAAAAAAAATCTAAAGAAAATACTCATCGAAATAGAAAAAATTAGGATTGAGTATAAGGGATGGTGTAGTGATTTCGGAAGTAAAGTGGTTCTTTTACTTAAAAAGTTCTTTTCATATACTCTGATATATTTGTTCTAGTTTCGATCAGAAATTGATTCGAATATACTGTTCACCAAATGAGAGGTAATAATATCTTAGATTCACAATCAGCAACTATCTCAATATATACCTTTTATTATCTCTCGAGTATTGGAAATATTTTGATTTTATTTTCAGCTCATCTTCATTTTTTTGATCTCACTCATCTGGGCCAAGAGCAAGATGCAACTCCTTCTACGGTATCAGAGAAAAATTGGCTCTTTTATTTCCTGATACCCATATATAGCCTTTCTGAGAACATTTAGATACTGTCTATAAATCAAATTTTTCTTTATTTTTTCATCCCGTAAGGATCCCTTTCATTATCATCGTATGCGAATTTCATAAGTTCTTTCTCGTAATTGCAGGAAAAAGAGATTCCTCCGTTCCACTCGGAATGATCCAGTAGATTATACCCTTGGGGTACAAAAGGCTAATTTGTAAACAGCCTCTAGTATTCATGGATCATTTTACGGTTGATGTTTCGATACTTTGCAGTAAAAATCAGCTCGGAAATCTGAGTAAAAATACTCCAAAATTTGAAGTATTTTTTCCTGTAAAAATCGGATATTCTTTGATCCAACTCCCAAAAAATGGAAACGAAATAAAGCCTCGTTTCCATTTTTTATTTTCTCTGTACTATGTCGAATCCATATGTACATAGAATCAACTCCTCTAGGGCCTATATATTACCCAAGCTAATATACAAAACAATGACACATTATATGTCTCTCATACTCAATTGAATCTTCCCTGTCGCGGTATCAATAGACGTGATTCTTACCTTGACCCTATCTCACACGCTGACGATATCACTCGGATTGGTTACAAACTTATTGGCGAGCTGTGATACGTGTACCAATCCATCACTCTTGAGTCAGATATCGATAAATGCTCCAAATGCGACTACGTTTCGAACTACTCCATCAAAAATATCTCCCTCTTTTATCAGGTCCATAGCGAGTTTTTTACGAGCCTTGGTATGGGTAGACCCCACTCGCTTCTCCAATCCAATATATTGGTATGATTTCAAAATAAAGTCGAGTGTATCCTCATTGGTATCTGCATAGAGCTCTTGTATAGAGCTCCTATGTGATGCATAGTTAGGTAGTGTTACTTGGTTTTCAACAATATATTTTGCGAGTGAATACTGATCTGGATGAATATCCGTATTATCACTAAAATCCCCCCAAAATCCTCTTGAAATTATCTCGAATTTTCCCTTGACAGAGCCAAGTATGGCATAATGAGAGTGTTTATATATAACACTCTTTTT